>CALWKY010000041.1 GCA_944381395.1 uncultured Lachnospiraceae bacterium | reverse complement strand
AAACGGTTCTTCTTTGCATCCACTGCCACTGCCCGTTGGAAAAGAAACAGAGCAATGTTTTTCCGCAAAGTTTTGGGGAATTGGTGCGGATGGTACTGTTGGAGCCAATAAAAATGCCATTAAAATCATTGGCGATCACACAGACCTTTATGTGCAGGGTTATTTCAGCTATGATTCCCGTAAGTCTGGCGGTGTTACAGTAAGCCATCTGCGTTTTTCTTCCCAGCCCATTGGCGCGGCATATGATGTGGTCCAGGCAGATTTTATCGGCTGCCATAAGCAGGAATACCTGTTGGAGTATGATGTGGTAAAAGATCTGAAAGAAAACGGCATATTGCTTCTCAATACTTCTTGGGATGAAAAAACACTATCAGAGCGGGTGCCGGAAACAGTCTGGGCGTGTCTGCGCAAAAAGAAGGCAAAACTTTACTGTATTAACGGAAATCAAATCGCGGCACAGATCGGGTTAGGCGGACGGATCAATACGGTGCTGCAGGGAAGCTTTTTCCAACTGAGCCGGTTAATAGACCCCCAGGAAGCGTTCAAACATCTGGAAAACGCCATCCGTTTTTCTTATGGGAATAAGGGCGAAACGGTGGTACAGATGAATATTACCGCGTTGAAACGAGGTATGGAAGAAGTGCGTCCTGTGGATTATACGAAATTTACAGGCGCAAAAACAGAGCAAAAAGTATCTGCTCAGGAAAGCATGGTAGAAAAGGTCATTCGTCCTATGGAAGAAAGAAAAGGAGACGAAATTCCCGTTTCAGCGTTTGTGGGATGGGAAGATGGCCGTTTTCCCACTGGTGTGACCGCATTAGAAAAGAGAGGCGTTTCCTCTTATGTGGCTAAATGGGAGCCTCAAAAGTGCATTGCATGTAACAGATGTGCTTTTGTCTGTCCGCATGCGTGTATTCGACCGTTTTTACTGACGGAAGAAGAAAAAGAAAAAGCACCCGCAGACTTTGAGACCATTCCCATGAAGGGAAAACAGCTGGAAGGTTTCTCTTTGCGGATGCAGGTATCTGTTTTGGATTGTATGGGCTGTGGCAGCTGTGTTGCCGTTTGTCCCGCACCCGGAAAGGCTTTGAATTTATCTCCTATACTGGAGCAGAAAAAAGAAGAAGAACACTGGACCTTTGCTTTGACGTTGCCGGAAAGAAAGCCTCTGCCTTTGACCAATGTAAGAGGCAGTCAATTTTCTATGCCTTTGTTGGAATTTTCCGGTGCTTGTGCCGGCTGTGGAGAAACACCTTATGCCAAATTGGCAACACAGATTTTTGGCGAGCGTATGTTTATAGCCAATGCCACAGGGTGCAGCTCCATTTGGGGCGCTTCTGCGCCGGCGGTGGCATATACCAAGAACCAAATGGGAAAAGGTCCTGCCTGGGCAAATTCTCTTTTTGAAGATAACGCGGAATTTGGCTTTGGTTTGGCGATGGCACAGAAAGTAAAACGAAATACAGTTTTGCGGCTGTTGGAAGAAATTGCCCAGGAACAGCCTTCTTTGCGGCTGGGGATTGAGACTTTTCTGCAGGCAGATAAAATAGAAGGCGCAGAAGTAAAAAAAGCAGAGGAATGTCTTTTGGCTGCGTTACAAGAACATCAGGGACAGGATCATAAGATTCGAAAACTATTGGCGTCATGGGACGATTTGCGTGAAAAGAGCATTTGGCTATTCGGCGGTGACGGCTGGGCTTATGATATTGGCTACGGCGGCTTAGATCATGTGCTGGCAAGCGGAGAAAATGTAAATATATTGGTATTTGATACGGAAGTTTATTCCAATACAGGCGGACAAGCCTCTAAGGCTACACCAAAAGGTGCTGTTGCCAAGTTTGCTTCCGCCGGAAGACAGAAGCGGAAAAAGGATCTGGGACGGATTGCAATGTGCTATGAAGACGTTTATGTGGCACAGGTAGCCATGGGCGCAGATCCAGAACAGTGTGTCAAAGCGTTCCGGGAGGCGGAAAGCTATCCAGGACCCTCTTTGATTCTTGCTTATGCGCCCTGCATTAATCAGGGCATTAAGCGAGGTATGGGGTCTTCACAAGAGGAAATGCGCCGTGCGGTTGAGGCTGGATATTGGGTGTTGTACCGCTATGATCCCCGCAGAAAAGCGCAGGGACAAAATCCCTTCATTTTGGACAGCAAAAGACCGAATGGGAAATTTATGGACTTTTTGGCAGGAGAAGTACGCTATAGTTCTTTGACGCTGAACCATCCAAAGGAAGCGGAAAACCTTTTGCAGCAGGCGGAAAAAGAAGCAATGGAGCGGTATGAATTTTTTGCCGGACTGGCGGAACAGTGATCAAAATAGGATGAAATAGAACCGGAATAAAAATGTACGGGGTGTTTCTGCTTGATTGGAAACACTCCGTATTTGTTTTCTGGATCAACGCACAGCGTGTTTTTTATTAAAATATGACATAGAATCGTTTTTCACAGCAGAACAGATCCATGTATGGTTCAGACATGGATATAAGACAGCTGACAAAATTATCCAGCTATGATATAGTGGTAAAAAGTGTGAAGGGAGTTTTCAGATGTTTTGCTTTTTATCCACAAGGCAGCTTCCTTTTTGAGACGAAGGCACTGTCTGTTTTTGCCTCCGGTTTTGAACGGATAAGGACACGGCGTATTTCTGGAATACAGAAACGGGTGAAAAAAGCCATTGGACAACCTGCGGGGGCGTACAAAGATTTTTCAGAAGGAAAAGAAATTGATAGCGCGGGAGGCATGCCCATTATGGTAGAGAGGACTTCGCCTCCCCGCTATATTGTTTTGATTCCGGAATTGCCGCCTTTTGGAAATTAGGATGAGACCGTTGCATTACTAATGGATGCCATGAAAGAAACCCATACATTCTTTCACTTGTTGGATTTGCCAGAATTGATTACACGCTTAAAAGCAAGCTATGGAAATCCTTATGCTTTGGATGTGAACTGAATGCGGCGGGCAAAATTATTCTGGGATACAAAAAGCGTGTTTATCAAAAGCCAGGTTTCCTATGAGAAATAGGAAAGATTCAGGCGCCTGTTATAATTTAAGGCATATGTTTTGATGAGAAAAACTGTATCGGATACAACAGCATTTTTTCTACACTGCAATTCTTCTATAAAAGAAATAACGGCTGATTATTTTACACAGAAAATATGGGAGAATGAAGCGGCAGATTGGATTGAAAGGAAGATGAAATATGGAATATCGTTTATCAGGGGAAAAAATGGCACAGCAAGAACAAGTACATACATATATTGCAGAAACATTGGGATTGCCGCAAATTAACTGTCTGGACTTTGAAGGTATACGCAGGCAGCTTTCCCAATGGGTACAGGATGATGTAATTGTGATTGAAAAAGTACAGTGCATGCTTATGGGATTAGGCGAGTATGGTACACAGCTTTTAGAAGCAATGCAAAAGGGCGCACAGGAAAGTGGTCACTTACTGTTAGCGGTGGAGCCTTAAATAGACGCGACGATAAAAACAGGTGCAGATTTGCCTTGTTTTTTTTGTTGTAAAAAATTAGAAAATTAATGTTTTTTTAAGAATTCCGTAGATGGTTTTTTCGTTTTATTTGATAAAGTATTAAAAGAAATTTTGTATACAGGAGAAAGAGGGTATTTGTGTGCGTAAGAAAAAAATCATAATCATTGGAGCCATTGCGGTCTGTGTAGTAGCAGGTGCTGGCACAGCTGCTATCCGTGCAGGGAAAAATCAGGCGGTTTTGGTAACGACAGCACTTCTGGAGAAAGGTGATTTACAGGAAACACTGCGTCTTTCCGCGGTGCTGGAAGGCACAGACAGCACGGAAGTGGCATCCTCTTTGCACAGCGAAGTTACGCAGGTATTAGTCAAAGAGGGGGATTATGTAGAGAAAGGTCAGCTGCTGGCAGTTTTGGATGAGACTGATTTGGCGCAGAAAGTAGAAAGCGTCAATGGCAATGTAAAACTCATCGAAAACCAGCAGAAAGAGTTGCTGGAAGAAAGACAGCGCGATTATGAAAAAGCAATGCAAGATTTGGAAAAGGCGGAGTCTGATTATGCGACTGCCCAAGAATTATTTATGAGTCAGGCCATTAGCCGGACAGAATTGGAAGATGCAGAACGGACATTGTCTGATGCAAAGCGTAATTTGGAAGCGATTCCCGTAGAAAACGGAAAAGCAGTGCTTCAGGCATCGGAAAAACAATCCCTGACCAATGCCAAGCTGGATGCAGCCATGCAGGCAGAGCAGTTACAAGATTGTAATATTATTGCGCCCATCAGCGGTACGGTTACGAGAGTCAATGCAAAGGTAGGACGTTTTGCCGATGATACAGAAGACCAGGCACCGCTGTTTATCATTGAAAATATGGAAAAACTGCAAATGGAAGTCTCTGTCGGCGAAGCAGATATTGGAAAAGTGGAAGTGGGCCAGAGCGTAGAGGTAACGGCTGATATTCTCAATGGCAAAACAGTATCTGCTGTAGTAGAGCGGATTTCCCCTACTGGTGAGGAAAAGCAGGGAGGAACAGGCGGAAGAGTCATTCCCGTACTGATTTCTCTGGATGGTGATAAAGACCGTTTGATGGCGGGCATTACTGCAAAAGCTACTATTCTGCTGGCGGAAGAAAAAGATGTATTCTATGTGCCTATTGAAGCCATTTCAGAAAACGCGGCGGGAGAAACGGTCATTTATACCGTAGATGAAAATAATACAGTACATATTCTTCCGGTTGCCACAGGCATGGAAAATGAATTTTACATTGCCGTATCAGCGGAAGGTTTAACAGAAGGCATGCAAGTGATTACATTCCCGGATCCTTCTTTACAAGAAGGCACCATTGTACAGGTGCAGCAGTAAAAAAGGGAGGGGTTTGATGATGAAAGAAATCATTTCGATTCAGGCGCTTAATAAGTATTATGATACTGGCGCCATCAGCCTCCATGCCCTGAAAGATATTTCTCTTTCCATAAAGGAAGGGGAATATGTAGCGATTATGGGTCAGAGCGGTTCTGGTAAAAGTACTTTGATGAATATTTTGGGATGTATGGACCGCCATTTTACCGGCACCTATTTACTGGATGGAATTGCGGTACAGGAACAGTCAGAAAACGAACTTTCCCATGTGCGCAATGCAAAGATAGGGTTTGTATTTCAGGCATTCCAGTTAATTCCCCGTACCTCTGCGCTGAAGAATGTGGAAATCCCTATGATTTATGCCCGCATGAATGCAAAGGCACGCCATAAAAAGGCAGAAGCGCTGCTGCAGAAAGTAGGGCTGGGAGAACGTATCCACCATATGCCCAATGAGCTTTCCGGCGGTCAGAAACAGCGTGTGGCTATTGCCAGAGCTTTGGCCAATGACCCATCTATCCTTTTGGCAGACGAACCGACGGGTAATCTGGATACAGCTAGCAGCCATGAAATAATGGAGTTCTTTACCCAGCTGAACCGGGAAGGAAAAACGGTGGTTGTGGTTACCCATGAAGAAGATATTGCGGCATATACCAATCGCATTATCCGTGTAGCAGACGGACAGATTGTCAGTGATATCAGAAAGGAGGAGCAGCAATGATCAAAGAAAATATTCTGTTGGCACTTTCTGCAATCCGTGCCAATAAAATGCGCTCCTTTTTGACAATGTTAGGCATGATTATTGGTATTTTTTCTGTAATCAGCATCGTGTCTTTAGGAGATACCATGCGTGGTGCTTTTATCAGTGAGTACGAGGCGATTGGTACGGGATACGCATATCTGTATATTATGCCGGAAGAAGATTATTACACAGAAGATGATCTGTTTTCTAAGGACGATCGGGATGATTTGCTCTATGCCATGGGCGATGATCTGCTTTATGCGGGTTTTGGCGTTTCCGAGCGTATCGATATTAAAGTGGGACGGAAGCAGGAAACGGTTTATTTAACCGGCGTAGGAACCAACGCCACTGCCCAGTATGATCCGAAAATTTTATATGGTCGGATGATATCCGATGAAGATGCGCTGCACCAGCGGAATTATGTGGTTTTGGAAAAATCCACGGCTATGGCGCTTTTTGGAAAAGAGAATGCGGTAGGGGAAACGTTTTCCATTACACTGAATAATGAATTACAGGAACTGATGGTAGTAGGTGTATATGAAAATGACGATTCTGCTTTTATGAAGCTGATGTCTGGAGGACAGCCTCAAAATGCCTACGTGACGGAAGAAATTATGGTGCCTCAAGAAGGCGCCACACAATTCCAAATGGAAGTAGTATTTAATGAAGACCATAATATGGAGCAGTCAAAACAAAAATTGATTAACTATATCAGTCGTATGAAAAACTGTACTGCGGATCAAGTAAGAGTATACTCCGCAATGGACGAAATGGATCAGGTAGACAGTCTGTTGGGCGGTCTTTCTGCGGTACTGGGCGCCATTGCTGCCATTAGCTTATTGGTAGGCGGCATTGGGATTATGAATATTATGCTGGTGAGTGTAACAGAACGCACGAGAGAAATTGGTATTCGAAAGGCTTTGGGCGCATGTACCAGTGATATTTTGGTACAGTTTCTGGTGGAAAGCGCCATTATTTCTGTTTTAGGCGGTACCTTAGGAATGGTTCTTGGCATTGGCATTGTTTCTGGTGCCGGTGCGATTATAGGCATTCAGGCAGTGGTGAAGTCTTCTGTTGTTATTCTCGCAGTTGCATTTTCTGCTTTGGTTGGCGTGGGATTTGGTTTGTATCCCGCCTTGAAAGCGGCAAAAAAAGATCCGGTAGAAGCGTTGCGCTACGAATAAAGAAACAGTTTTTTACAGTAACAGAGAGTTTTTCTTGCAGAGTTTTTGCATGGGAAACTCTTTTTTTTTCATCCATATTGTGGTACACTATAACCATCATTGGGCTGGTACTATAGATCGAAATAGTATCTGATTTTTTCCAATTTTATAGAGAAGGAGGCGCCGTATCACATGGAAAATAGACAGGAAATGGATGAGAAGAATTTTGTCCCCTTTATTCCGCTGCATGTACATACGGAATATAGTCTCTTAGACGGTTCTGCAAAAATTAAAGAATTAGTTGCCCGGGCAAAAGAACTGGGCATGGATAGTTTGGCGATTACGGACCATGGCGCAATGTATGGTGCCATTGAGTTTTATAAAGCGGCAAAAAATGTAGGCATTAAGCCGATTATTGGCTGCGAGGTTTATGTTGCGGAAGGCAGCCGCCTAAAAAAAGAAGGAAAAGGCGGCGGTTATTACCATCTGGTACTGCTGGCAGAAAATTTGGAAGGCTACCACAACCTGATCAAAATTGTAAGCTATGGTTTTATCGATGGTTTTTATTACAAACCACGGGTGGATAAAGAATTACTGCGCAAGTATCACCAGGGTATCATTGCGTCTTCTGCTTGTTTAGCGGGTGAAGTGGCAAGAAATATTTTGGACCATAGCTACGAACAGGCGAAAAAATCCGCTTTGGAATACTTGGATATTTTTGGCGAAGGCAATTTCTTTTTGGAACTGCAGGATCATGGCATGACAGAGCAGCGTAAGGTGAATGCTGCGCTTCTGCGCATGAGTAAGGAGACGGGGATTCCTTTGATCTGCACCAATGACAGCCATTATATTTATAAAGAAGATGCAGAGCCCCACGATATTTTATTATGTATCCAGACGGGTAAAACAGTGCTGGATGAAGACCGGATGCGCTATGAAGGCGGACAGTATTATTTGAAAAGCGGCAAGGAAATGCTGGAACTCTTTCCAAATGTACCGGAAGCATTGGAGAATACAGTTCAGATTGCAAGGCGCTGTAATGTGGAATTGACATTCCATGATTTGAAGTTGCCCCATTATGATGTGCCGGATGGCATGGATGCGAAAACGTATCTGCGTAAACTTTGTTATGAGGGGTTTGCACAGAAATATCCTCAGGCTGACCAAGCGAAAAAAGACCGCTTGGAATACGAATTGGGTATCATTGAAACCATGGGATATGTGGATTATTTTCTCATTGTTTGGGACTATATTCACTACGCTAAAGCCCATGGCATTATGGTAGGACCAGGAAGAGGCAGTGCTGCTGGCAGTATGGTCAGCTATTGCTTAGATATTACCACATTGGATCCTCTGAAATACGATCTGATTTTTGAGCGTTTCCTGAATCCGGAACGTGTCAGCATGCCTGATATTGATGTGGATTTCTGCTATGAAAGACGGCAGGAAGTCATTGATTACGTCAATGAAAAATATGGGGAAGACCATGTGGCACAGATTGTTACTTTCGGAACACTGGCAGCCCGTGCGGCAATTAAAGACGTAGGACGCGCTCTGGCTATGCCTTATAGCGAAGTAGACCGCATCTCAAAAATGGTGCCTACAGAATTGGGGATTACCCTTACCAAAGCGCTGGAAAAAAATCCGGAATTAAAGCAGGCGTATGAAGAAGATGAAGCCGTAAAACGCTTGATCGATACTTCCATCCGTTTGGAAGGTCTGCCCAGACATTCTTCCACTCATGCTGCCGGTGTGGTAATTTGTAAAGAGCCGGTTATGGAATATGTGCCTTTGACTACCAGCGAGGGCATTATCAATACCCAGTATACCATGACGTTATTGGAAGAACTGGGATTATTGAAAATGGACTTTTTAGGTCTGCGTACGTTAACGGTCATTCGTGACGCAGTGGCAGAAATTAAGCGTAATACAGGAGTCACTGTGGATATAGACCATTTGCCGGAAGAACCAAAAGTCTATCAATTGATCAGCCAGGGCAAAACCGAAGGCGTATTCCAGCTGGAAAGCAATGGCATGAAACAATTCATGAAAGAATTGCAGCCTACTTGCCTGGAAGATTTGATTGCGGGGATTTCTTTGTATCGCCCTGGTCCTATGGACTTTATTCCCAAATATATCGAAGGGAAAAATGATCCGGAGCATATCCGCTATACCCATCCTGCGCTGGAGCCAATTTTGAAAAATACCTACGGCTGTATTGTTTACCAGGAACAGGTTATGCAGATTGTGCGGGATTTGGCTGGCTATAGTTTGGGTCGAAGCGATTTGGTGCGCCGTGCTATGAGTAAAAAGAAAGCAGATGTCATGGCGCAGGAGCGTAAAAATTTCGTATATGGCGATGAAAAAACCGTCAAAGGCTGTGTAGCAAACGGTATTCCGGCAGAAGTGGCGGAGCAAATCTTTGATGAAATGACAGACTTTGCCAAATACGCTTTTAATAAAAGTCATGCGGCATGTTATGCTGTTGTAGCTTATCAGACAGCGTGGCTCAAAACCTATTATCCGGTAGAATTTATGGCTGCATTGATGACCAGCGTCATGTGGAACACAGGTAAATTGATTGGTTATATTGAAGAATGTGGCAAGATGGGAATTTCTATTTTACCGCCGGATATCAACGAAAGCCGTGCTAACTTTGCCGTTTCCGGCAATAGTATTCGATTTGCATTAGCAGCCATTAAGAGTGTGGGAAAGGGTGCTGTAGAGACACTGGTAAAGGAACGGGATGAACATGGTTCTTTTACGTCCATGACAAATTTCTGCAAGCGTCTGGAAGAAACAGATTGGAATAAACGTGGTATAGAAGCGTTGATTAAAGCGGGCGCATTTGATAGCTTAGGTGGAAAACGCAGCCAGTATATAGCAGTTTATAAAGTAATTTTAGATAGCATTGGACAAGCCAGAAAGAATAATATTGTGGGTCAGATAAATCTTTTTGATATGAATCAGGAAGATGGGGAAGGATTAGAAGAAAGAGATGAATTGCCGGATATAGAGGAGATTTCTGTGGCTGAGAAATTAGCGATGGAAAAAGAAGTCATTGGCATTTATGTCAGCGGACATCCTTTGGCTGCATATGAAAAAGAATTGCGACGTAAAGTAAGTCATTTGGCATTGGATTTCTTACCCACAGAAGAGAGCGGCAGAGTACAGGTGCAGGATCATGCATCGGTGATCCTTGGCGGGCTGATTGCGGAAAAATCCATTAAATATACGAAAAATAATCAGCAAATGGCATTCTTGCAGCTGGAAGATATGACAGGTACTGTGGAAGTGATTATTTTCCCTAATTTGTATACGCAATGTGCTTCTTTATTGCGGGAAGATCAGGTTTTGCTGATTTCCGGTCGTGCAGATGTTTCTGCGGAAGGCGTAGGGAAACTGATTGCTTCTGATGTAAAGTTATTTTCTGAAACAACACAGCGGGAAGAAGCCTTCTATCAGCTCTGGCTGAAAAAAACAGCGGATACAGCGGTAACTTTTTCTCAGATCTTAGATGTATTAAGCAGCAGCTATGGCAGCTTTCCTGTTTATATTTATGATGAAAAAACAAAACAAAAAATGAAAGCAGAAGAAAAATTTTGGGTGCGCAAAGAGGCAGGACTGACAAAAAATCTGGAAGACTTGCTGGGAAAAGGCAATGTGGTTTGGAAGCAAGTGACGCAATGAAACGAAAAAAAGGAGCGATGGCATGGAAGAAAAAATGTTTTTTTCGGATGACGCGGAATATATCTGTGTGAAGGCATTAGAGCGCGGTGTAAACCTCATCGGTGTGACCAGAGGAGAAACCACGAAAATTCACCATACGGAAAAACTGGATGCAGGTGAAGTGCTCATCGCGCAATTTACAGAAAATACTTCTGCTATGAAAATCCGCGGAAAAGCGGAAATCTATACTCGTTTTGGAAAAATTTTATCAGGAGATATAGAAATCGGCGGAAATGATGCCAATTCTTGAAATAAAGGCAGATCATTGCCAGTAAAGTACAGAACAATTCAGTAAGAAGGGGGCAATATTTGTATGGATAAAAAAATAAAAAAGATTGGCGTATTGACCAGCGGCGGAGATGCGCCTGGTATGAATGCGGCGATTCGTGCAGTGGTACGTACCGCATTAAGCAGCCAAATGGAAGTAATCGGTATCCGCAAAGGATATAACGGTTTGATTAATGGCGAAATCAAAGAAATGAGCAGCCGTGATGTATCTAATATCATCAATTTAGGCGGAACAGTGCTGCATACTGCCAGAAGCCCTGAAATGCTAACCATAGAAGGGCAGAAAAAAGCAGCTGCCATTTATGATATTTTAGGCTTAGACGCACTGATTGTAATTGGTGGCGACGGCAGTTATCGCGGCATGCGGGAATTGGCAAAGTTTGGCGTCAACTGCATTGGCATTCCTGCAACCATTGATTTGGATATGAATGGTACAGAATATACCATCGGCTTCGATACAGCAGTCAATACCGGTATGGATGCGTTAAATAAGTTAAGAGACACATCCAGTTCTCATGAAAGATGCTCCGTGGTAGAGGTAATGGGAAGAAACGCTGGATATATTGCTATTTGGTGTGCCATGACTGGCGGTGCAGAGGATGTTATGTTCCCGGAAGCAAAAGATATTCAGGATTCTAAGAAGGTGATCCAGCAGATCATTACCAATCGCAGCACCGGTAAGCGTCATAATTTGATTGTGGTAGCGGAAGGGATTGGCGGCACCCAGAAATTAGCCGACGATATCCAAAGCATTACCGGTATTCAGACCAGAGCTACTATTTTGGGTCATTTGCAAAGAGGTGGTACACCTACGGCAACGGACCGTATGCATGCTTCCATGATGGGATATTATGCTGTAAAAGCGGTATTGGAAGGCAGACAGAACCAGGTTGTTTGCTTTAACCGTGGCAGGTATGAAATGCTGGATCTGGAAGCAAGTTTCAGCATGCAAAAGACATTAGATCTGGAGTACTATGACATTATTAAGACCTTATCTATTTAAGATAAGATCATATATTAGCAGGAAGTTATAAAAGAAGGTGAAGAAATACAATATGAGAAGAACAAAAATTGTGTGTACCTTAGGACCTGCTACCATGAGCGTGGATATGCTGAAAAAATTGATTGCCAATGGTATGGATGTGGCAAGAATCAATTTTTCCCATGGTACGTATGCGTCCCATAAACAGACTATTGAGCTTTTAAAAGAAGCCAGAGAAGCAATGAATGCACCCATTCCGTTGATGTTAGATACAAAAGGACCGGAAATCCGGATTAAGAATTTTTCCACAGAAAGTGTTATACTGGAGAACGGAAAACCCTTTACCTTGACAACAGAAGAAGTGGAAGGGGATGAAACGAAAGTTTCCATTACCTACGCGGAGCTGCCTAAAGATGTAACGAAAGGCACTACCATTTTAATTGATGACGGTTTGATTGAACTGGAAGTAACAGGCACTACGGAGAAAGAGATTTTCTGTAAGATTGTCAATGGTGGCGTAGTCAGTGCGAATAAAGGGGTAAATGTTCCTGGAGTTTACATTAACTTGCCGTCTTTGACAGAAAAAGATGTTGCGGATCTGAAATTTGGCGTAGAAAATGGATTTGATCTGGTGGCGGCTTCCTTCATTCGTTCTGCTGCTGACGTGGCGAAATTGCGTCATGTGCTGGAAGAATTTGGCGGAGAGAAGATGCTTATTATTTCTAAAATCGAAAACCGAGAGGGTGTCAATAATATTGATGAGATTTTGGAAGTTTCTGACGGCATTATGGTAGCCAGAGGTGATTTGGGCGTAGAAATCCCGCCGGAAGAGGTGCCGCTGGTACAAAAGACTTTGATTCGTAAGGCCAATGCGTTGAATAAACATGTCATTACTGCAACGCAGATGTTGGAGAGCATGATCTCTAATCCTAGACCCACAAGAGCAGAGGCAAATGACGTAGCCAATGCCATTTTTGATGGTACAGACTGTGTCATGCTTTCTGGCGAAACAGCAAAGGGGGATTATCCGGCAGAAGCCGTAGCTACCATGGCTAGAATTGCAGAAAAGACAGAAAGCAGTATTGACTATACCGAAATGCTGACCAAAACATTCTCCAAAGTAAAAACCAGTATTACCAACGCACTGAGTTATGCGGCTTGTACGGCAGCTGCTGAACTGGGTACAACATGCATTTGTACCGTAACCCGTTCCGGCTTTACCGCAAGAATGGTAGCAAAACACAGACCAATCTGTCCGATTGTAGCAGGTACGGGAGACGAACAGGTTTGGAGGCAGTTAAACCTTTTATGGAACTGTAAACCCGTTTTATATCAAAAAGAAACCCCTACCAGTGAGATGTTCCATGCAGCAGTGGAAGTTGCAAAACAAAGCGGATTAGTCCGAGAAGGGGATACCATTGTAACCGTTGTGGGCATGCCCGCCGGAACTAGTGGCGCTACCAATACCATGCGTGTGGATATTGTGGGTAATATTCTGTGTAAGGGAATTGGTATTGGGCATAAACGCATCAGCGGAAAAAGCTGTATTATCCGCACTAGAAAAGATCTGGAAACGAAATTCCGCAAAGGTGATATTTTAGTTACCACAGCAACAGATAACGATTATATGCCTTATATCCAGAAAGCTTCTGCTTTGATTGTAGGACCGGTAGGCAATGGAGATACTTGCCATGCAGAAATTGCTGCGCGGGCATTAAATTTACCGGTTATTCTGTGCAATACAAAAGTTGTAGATTTTCTGCCGGATCGCACTTTATTAACATTAGATCCACAAAGCGGTTCTGTTTTCCGCGGTATTCCAGAAAACGAATAATTGGAAAAAGCAACTTTCCTATCAGAAAACATTCTTTTCTTTTGATTTCTAACGGGAAACTGTGATGACTGTCTTTAAAAAGGCAACGCAGATGAAAAAAACAGCTGAAATCCTTGTTATGGTAAGGGTTTCAGCTGTTTTTGTTTTCCTAATGAATGCGCTCTTAATTTCAATGATTTTACTTAATAATGTTCTCTCGGCCGCTCCATAAATAATGCTTCTCCAACACCGAACCCATGATGACGGTAAAATCCAGACGCGTATGTTGTACAAAGTACACCACGCAAATGACCAAAGCGTGGATCTGTAATGATGGCATGAATCATCATAGAACCTAATCCTTGTTTGCGTAAATCCCGATGGATAATAACATCACATAGATAATACGCAGTGGTATAATCTGTAAAAACACGGGAAAACCCTACTTGTTTTCCGGTTTCTGTATCGAATACACCAAAGCAAATGGAATTTTCCATGGATTTTTTGATTACATCGTCAGATCTTCCTTTTGTCCAGTGTGCCTGATGCAATAGATCAAGAACTGCCTGAAAATCCATTTCTTCTAATCCTGTCTTTACAATATATTTACTCATAATACTTCCTCTTTTCTCTGATGTATCTTTAGGACAATTTCGATTGTATTTGTGCAAGAAGACCTTGGCAGCCGCGAAAAATTTCATCATAAGCTGTTTGGAAATCCCCGCTGTACCAAGGATCATCAATATCTCCCGGATGGGAGGTAAAGTCCAATAGCCTGCTGATTTTATGCTGTGGGTCACTGGCAATGATTTTTTTCATGTTGCGCAGATTATAGTTTTCCATAGCAACCAAATAATCGTAATAAGCGTAGTCTTCTTTTACGAGCTGCCGTGCTGTTTTTCCTTCACAGAAAATACCATGTTCCAAAAGGATCCGTCTTGCTGGAGGATAAACAGGATTACCGATTTCCTCACGGCTGGTGGCACAGGAAGCGGTTTCGATTTTATGAGAGAGTCCCTTCTTTTCTACCAAATCCCGAAAAATAAATTCTGCCATTGGACTACGACAGATATTGCCGTGGCAGATAAATAAAACGCGAATCATCGTTTCATCCCCTTCATATCAAATGATTTTATATCAAATATCAGTTTGATTTCAAAAAACGTTATCTATTGGCATAAAAAATGATGCTTCATTTTAGAAAATGCATATTATTACATAAAAAATAGAATTTATAAGAAAATATGCGATTACTTTTCCTATTTTAGCAAGGAAGGAAAGTAGATGCAAGGGGAAATCTTTGTTTTTAATGGATATGGGCGAATTTTTTTATGTAAAATAAAAAAGATAGATTAGAAATATGGAAAGCAGTTTATTTTTACTACTAAGTAGAAAGAAATATTTTTTATTTTGTAAATCAAATGGATAGGGGTGGATTTTTGTACATAAAGTTGATAATAGAAGCAAATTTTAATAGGGATTTGTAAATATAAATTATATTTTTATAAAAAATTAAAAATAGATTATACATAATCATTATATTCCTTGTTGCAAAAAAAGACATTTTAGGTTAAAATAAAGACATAGTTTAGTTTTGCTTGTAAGGTGTTTAGAAAAGCGGATAGATAATATTTCGGATAGTTTTAACGTAATAACAAGAAATCTTTTCTTTTCCGGTGTATGTTTTATGGATCTGCCAATTAATCTGCCAGCGAGGTTATCGCATAATATGAATATAAAGGGTTAAAAAGGTTTGTAAGGAAAATAGTTTCTAATAGAATTCGAATTTCTGAATGGATTTTATTTGAAAAAGGAAAAATTAAAATTGACCTTATACAGCAAAAGCAAGCTATTTCAATTTGTAATGATTTGGCAGAAAAGCCAAGTCATACCATAGATCGTAACTGTTGTTTGAAAAAAGATAGATTGAAGGAGGCATTGGTATGAAACATAATAAAAATCTGATTGAACTGCCAGGATATGAACTTTCTAAAGTAATTCATGAAAAAGAAGCCTCCTGCGTTGAGGTCATGCAGGCATATTTGGACCATATTGAAAAAGTAAATCCAAAAGTAAATGCAATTGTTTCTCTGCAGGACCGTGACGCGCTGATGGAACAAGCAAAAGCAAAAGATGCCCAGTTGGCGGAAGGAAAGGATAATGGCTGGATGCACGGTTTTCCCCAGGCAATTAAAGATTTATCTGCCACAAAGGGTATTCTTACCACAAAAGGTTCTTTGGCATTTCAGAACTTTATTCCGGATAAAGACAGTCTGATGGTTTCTCGCATGAAAGAGGCGGGTTCCATTATTATTGGAAAGACAAATACTCCTGAATTTGGATATGGTTCTCAAAGCTATAACTTGGTATTTGGTACAACGGGAAATGCTTATGATCCATCGAAAACCAGCGGCGGTTCTAGCGGCGGTGCAGCTTGTTCTTTAGCATTGCGCATGCAGGCTGTAGCCGATGGCAGTGACTACATGGGATCTTTAAGAAACCCGGCAGGATGGCAAAATATCTATTCTTTACGACCATCTTTGGGCTGTGTGGCAAATCCCAATGAGGATGCCTTCTCTGGTACACAGTCAACAGTAGGTCCTATGGGACGCACCGTAGCAGATATAGCACTGCTGCTCAATACACAAGCGGGGTATCATTACACAGCGCCTTTAAGCAAGCAAAAAGACCCCCGTATTGCAGAATTAACTCCTTATAATGTGCATGAAAAATTGAAAAAGGACATTAAGGGTATGAAAATTGGCTGGCTGGGTGACTGGAATGGTTATCTGGCTATGGAAGACGGTATTTTGGAGACAACGGAAAAAGCTGTTTTTGGATTGGAACAGTATGACGTAAAGGTAGAACGGATACAGCCGTTTTATGATCCGGAAAAATTCTGGAAAAAGGTATGGCTGCCCATTCGCCATTACAGTGCATGCTCCAAGCACTCCCTGATGGAAAAAGAGACGCGGAATTTAACAAAGCCAGAGTCTCAATGGGAGTATGATGGTTCTAAAACAATATCTGTACAGGATGTCTATGATGCTTTCGTAAACCGTACTTCGTTCTATTTGGCAATGATGAAATTATATGAAGAAGAGGGATTTGATTTGTTGGCAGTGCCTTCTGCGCAAGTATTTCCTTTTGATAAGTCCATTCATTGGCCGAAAGAAATTGCTGGGCGTAAGATGCAGACGTATCATAATTGGATGGAAGTTACAACTTATTGGACAATGGGCGGCAATGCCATTGCAACATGTCCTGCTGGTTTTGGCGGAAAAGAGCATATGCCCATTGGTATTCAGTTTGCTGGAAAGCCCGGCTCTGACTTTGATGTTTTGTGCTTTGCAAAAGCATATGAAGATATTTATGATTTTGCAGAGAGGTATCGTCCTAGTATGCTGGATGACTCAAACAATTGAATGAAAAAAAGATTTTAGGGATATGTAAGGGTGTGGATTGGTTGATACTTGTGAAAAGGGTATGCGATCCACACCCTTACATTATACTTTGTAGAAAGTAAGGAAAGAGCTATGTGTGTAAAGGAAAAGTGAGAATGTATCCAAAAATTCTGTAAATGATTTTTTCAAAGATAAGGAGAGTTATATGCATAAAATATGGATTGGCTTGATGACAATGTTACTGCTTTTATCCGTTGGATGCGGACAGGCAGAAAACAATCACTCAGAAACTGCCTATGTTACCATTACAGCAGAGGAAGCAAAAGAAATCATGGATGGGGAAGAAACATATACCATTTTAGATGTACGTACACAAGAAGAGTATGATCAGGGGCATATTGGCACAGAAACCCTGCTGATTCCCTATGATGAAATCGAAACACAGGCAGAGGGAGCACTGCCGGATAAAGAGGCACAGATTCTGGTATACTGCCGTACAGGAAGGCGCAGTAAAATTGCTGCGGAAAGTTTAGCATCTATGGGGTATACCAATGTAAAAGAATTTGGCGGCATAGAAGATTGGCCTTATGAAATCGAATCCTAACAGAAAAAGAGAGGAATCTTCCTCTCTTTTTTAATACAAATGATGATAAATTTCCACCTTACGGTCTTGTTTAACAGGGAATTCTTGCCGGTAGCGGTCTGCTTCCATAGTTTCGATATCTACCGCAATGAAATTTGTATCGGAACAAAGGCGCGCCAAAATTTCGCCATAAGGGGAGATGACCATACTATCTCCAGAATAACTGATCTTGCCGCCCATACCAGTGCGGTTTACACCTACAATGAAGCACTGGTTTTCAATGGCTCTCGCCTGCAAAAGGGTAATCCAGTGTGCACGGCGTGAAGCGGGCCAGTTCGCAATGAGAAAAATTAAAGTGGACTGGCTGGATGCGGCTTGGAAAATTTCCGGAAATCTTAAGTCATAGCAAATAAAGGGGGTAACAGATACACCACATATTTCGCACCTGACCATTTCTGTTCCGCCTTCGTAGTGTTCATTTTCTGTGCTGTAGGAGAAAGGGTGAATTTTCGCATAGTCTGCAATCATATCACCATTGGGGCTGACGATGATACAGTGGTTTTCTGCATTGTCCCCTACGGTAACAGCCAGACCAAATGCAATGTACAATCCATTCTTTTTTGCTTCTTTTTGAAAGAAGCGAAGAGAACCGGAGTCTTCTAAAGATTCCCCATAAATTTCGGGAGAGAGTGTAAAACCAGTTAATGTCATTTCAGGAAAGATGAGCAAATCAACATTTGCTTCTTTCGCTTTCTGAATCGTTTCACGACATACGATTTTCGCACGTTCTTTATTTTCAAAGCCCATGTCAATTTGACCGATTCCGATTCTCATTTACCCAGCACTCCTCTACACTTATTTTCCAACTGTGCATCTCATAAAACAATGCAAATTCTGCATGTTTTCATGCAAAATTATTATACCTTTTTTTGCAGGTAGAAACAAGTGACGAAAATACTATGTTTTTTCAAAAAAAGGAAAGGAGTTTTTGCATTTTTCCCTTTTTTTTAGTATACTGAGAGGCGAAAGGAGGCAATTTTGCTATGCTGAAGTGTATTTCATGGAATGTAAATGGGCTGCGTGCGGCTGTAGGAAAAGGATTTACAACGTATTTCCAATCAGTGGATGCAGATATTTTTTCTTTGCAGGAGACAAAACTGCAGGCTGGACAAATTGATTTCGCACCGGAAGGTTACCATTGTTATTGGAATTATGCGGAAAGAAAAGGGTATTCTGGTGTGGCGGTATTTACTAAACGGGAGCCTATTTCCGTATCTTATGGCTTAGGCATTGCGGAGCATGATAAAGAGGGCAGGGTGATTACTTTGGAGTTTCCGGAGTTTTATCATGTAACCGTGTATACGCCTAATTCCCAGCAGGAGAATGCCAGATTGGCATACCGTATGGAATGGGAAGACGCTTTCCGTGAGTATATGGTATCATTAGATGCAAAAAAACCAGTGATTATCTGCGGGGATTTGAATGTGGCGCATAAGGAAATAGATTTGAAAAATCCTGCAACCAATCACCACAATGCTGGTTTTACCGATGAAGAACGGGGAAAAATGACAGAACTGCTGGGCGCTGGATTTACGGATACCTTCCGGTATTTTTATCCGGATACAGAAGGGATTTATTCCTGGTGGAGCTACCGCTTCCGTGCCAGAGAAAAGAATGCGGGCTGGCGTATTGATTATTATATCGTCAGCAATCGGCTGCGGGACAAATTGAAATCAGCTAGTATTTATACAGAAGTTTTCGGATCAGATCATTGCCCAGTTGCGTTAGAAATAGAGTTGTAATAGGATCGGGATAGAATGAAAACAGGATCATGTTTGCCGCGCATAAAAAAGCCCCTGTGCAGGAATTTCTGCACAGGGGCTTTTTATGCGTTACATTTTCTTTGCATCGCTCCAAACATGATCCAGGCTATAGAAATTTCTTGCCTCTTGATTGAACAGGTGGACCAATACATTGCCAAAATCCAGCAATACCCAAGTACCGCCGCTGTAACCTTCAGAGTGATGCAGTTTTACACCAGCTTCGTACAGCTTCTGCTCTACAGCATCTGCCATTGCCCGTAAATGATTGGGGTTTTTGCCGCTGGCAATGACAAAAGCGTCTGCTACATTGGAAAGACCACGCAGGTCTAATACTTTAATATCTTCGCCCATTTTATCTTCCAGAGCGTCTTGTGCAATTTTTGTGATTTCTTTTACATCCATATGGATATACCTCCTTATGATTTGGTCTATGCTGATCACAGTTTGTCTTTTATAGCATTTTGGTAGTAGTGTAGTGTTTCAACGGAAAGAGGATGCAGCACACTGCTTTTTTCCTGTACATGTGCAATGGTATGCTCTAGCATAAATACCATGGTTTCATCTAAATCCGTATATGCCAGTTTGCGTGCTTCATCTAATCCAGGAAAGGGAGCGCGATTCGGCTCGATATAATCCGCGATGAAAATAATTTTTTCCAAAGTGGTCATATTGGGTTTTCCGGTAGTATGATAACGGATTGCGGAAAGAATTGCTTCATCTGTTATATGATATTCCCGTTTTGCTACTTCCGCGCCTAAAAACGGATGAATCAGACCGGGAGAGGATTTGAGATATTCATCCAGAGGCACCTTGTACTCTTTACATAGACGATCACGCAGGGCAGGGGGATAATCTTTGGCACAATCATGGAGTAACCCTGCTATTTCCGCTTGTGTTTCATCTTCATGGTAAAGCTTTGCCAGCTTTACTGCTTCTTGCGCCACACCCATGGTATGGATGAAACGCTTTACGCTTAAAGTATCCTGCAGGCGGGTAATCATTTCCTGCTTTGTAAGTGCCTTTTGCACGGGTTTGTCTTGGTACAGCTTTGTTTCTTTAATCAGTTTTGCCACTGCTTCAGGCACCATAGAAGCAATATGCGCGCCGCGCTTTGCGCGTTTACGGATATCGCTGGAGGAAATACGCATCGGTTCTGTTTTTACATAGTGAATCGTACCATGGTAAGTCTGTTCCAGAGACTGTATTTCTTTCAAAAGCGTATTAGTATCATATCCGGGACGATCCACAGCAATCAGTTCACACAAAGAAAGAATTTTCTCCGGCTGGCGCCAAGCAGGGAAGTCGTGGATACTGTCGGCACCTACTAAAAAATAAATTTCCGTGTCAGAATCTGTCCAAGAATGAATCAGTTCCAAGGTATCTACAGTATAGGTTTTACCCTCCCGTTCTACGTCTAATAAAGAAACTACAAAAGAAGGCTCCTTTTCCACAGCCAGCTGTAGCATTTTTACACGCATAGGAGCAGGAGTAACGGGTTTCCCATCTTTGTGGGCAGGCTGTCCCGCAGGAAGGAAAATGACCCGATCTATGCCACATGTTTCCTGAACGGTTTTTGCAATAGCAAGATGTCCATTATGAATGGGATCAAAGGTACCGCCAAACAGAAGTAATTTTTTGCAGTTTTGAAATTCTGGATAAACTTGTTTCATCATTTTTATGCCTTCGGTAATTCAATCACAGGTTTTTTTGCTTTCCGATACAGAACAAATTTATTGCCGATGACTTGTACCACTTCTGCACCAGTCCGGCTGGCTAACATTTCCGCGGCAGACGCGGCGTCAATTAAATTGTTGTCCAATACATTTATTTTCACCAGCTCACGAGCTTCCAGCGCATTATTTACAGTATCGCGCAACTCGGGAGTTACACCGTTTTTACCTACCTGAAAAATGGGATTTATGCCGTTTGCCATAGAGCGCAAAAAGGCTCTTTGTTTGCTTGTTAACATGGGTAATATCCTCCGTTTCCAACCCCGCTAAGGGAAAAAACATGTTGTGGTTTCGAATATCATATTTTAACATACATTTTCTATGTTTTCAAGTGGACAATCTCAGGAGAATTCCCGCGGCGGGCGGGATAGAGATGGAAAAAGCCTGCTTATAATGAGATTCTGATTGCTTTTCAAAAATTGATACTTTCGTTTAGCAGGTTGTTTTACATGGCGCAAAAAAATAATTGCGGATGCTATGATTTTACAATATCAATAAAAGGGACTGCCCATGAAGTGCTTCTTCCTAAAAAGCAAAAATAGGTGAAATCTTTCATAGAAAAATTTCACCTATTTTTTATATTGTTTTTATGGGAGACAGCCGTCGCAATTCCCTTTCGGAAATTAAAAAGAAAAAGAATGTTTTCTGAAAAGGAGCCTGCTTTTGATCATCCTTTTTATCAAAGAGCAAAAAGATAGGATTACGCTTGAGGAATTTCTTGATAAAACACATCTAATATTCCACGGTAGTTTTCTTTCCAAGGCTTTTGTCTGCCGCAATAATGAATAATTACTGTGTTTTTTCGAATCCAATTTAAATCTATTTTGTCATTGCGCAGATCGGCATTGTGCCAAGTCAGCATACGATCACTCAAATTATATTTTTCATAGGGGATCAATTTGATTTTCTTGCCGTAAAGCGCTGTGATAATGTCCTGATCGGGCAGGATAAAAGCAAATTTATGCTTTTGCGCATAGGCAAAGACAGCATGCGGATCTTGCTCTTTCCGCAGTTTTTCCAAATTGATTAATAAGACACCAGTATTGATATAAGGAACTTCTTCCTCAATGGCAAGACGGATCATATTGATTTTATTCAGCAGATCATTGACATGAGTACATGCCACATAGTAATTATCTTCAAAATCTGTGCGGTACAGTTCCTCTAAGGAATTGATTACTATAATATCGCCATCCAGATAAAGAATACGATCCAAAGTATCTGGAAGGAAGCGGGCAGCCAGAATGCGATAATAGATCTGCTTTGGGTAACGATCTGTTTCTGGCAGTCCTTCAAAAATACTGCCGTCAATGCTGCAAAAATGGAATCTTATTTCCTGCCCCGCAAATGGCTGCATCAATTTTTGCTGATCCTTTTGGGATAGATCAGAATGCAGAAGATAAATATCATATCCTTCTATGGGCGTAAAGCGTGCCAATGAACGGATACAAGGAATCAATGTGGGGATATAGCCGCTGTCGGCAACAAATAAAAGATTCATAGATGGATGCAAGACCTCCGTTTTTTCTTATTTTATCCAGAAAATACACATATTATAAGGCGCAGTTTCCAACATTTTATGAATATGCTGCGCCTCATGTTGCTTTATGGTAAGGAACAAATTATTTTTCTTCCGATTCTGCCAATTTTTCCATGATCTGTACACTTCGATCCAGGAAAGTAGTCATTTCTTCTGGTGTCAAGTTCCGCTGGCTTATCAGTGCCAAATCATAAATCTGTCTGCAAAGCAGTGCAGTATCCGCTTTCTTATCTTCTTTTTCTCGCAGATTTAAAATTAACTCAACCAGATGATTGGACTTATTCAATACCAGTGTTTCATCCGGTTTCACATTGGCAAAGAATGCTTTCATTTCTTCGTTCTTTTCATATGCCTTTTTCATTTCCAGCATTCTTCTGGATTCCTCAGAAATTAGGAGCATAGAAGGAATCTGAGTGGTTTTCAGTTCTTCCGCTTTTACCTTTAGGTCTTCTTTTCCGGTTACTTCCCGGAAAAGCGTTTCTAACTGTGTATTCAAATAATCATCAGCCTGTTTTTCTGCTTCACCAGGCTCTGTTTCTTTTTTCTGCTGCAAAGTATCGGAAATGTCCGCGTCGATCCGCAGCAGCTTAATACCGGGGTTCTTATATTCCAGGAAGGATACGAAAGCATTATCAATGGAAGAGGTTAAAATAACAGCTTCCAAAGACTGCTCCTTAAACAGGCGGATAAATTGTGCCTGCTGTGCTTCATCGGATACAAAGAATACTTTATTTTCATGTTTTTCTTTATTTTTTTCCAGATATTCATTCAAGGTTTCGTAAGTCCCGTCTGTTGTGTGGAAAAGAACGGCATCTTTGATTTTATCATACAGCTTTTCTTCTTTCATACAGCCGTATTCAATGAACATGCTGATGTCATCCCAGAATGCCTCATAGGTTTCCCGTTCGTTTTTGCACATCTGATTCAGCTTATCACCCACTTTTTTGGTGATATAGTTGTTCATTTTTTCTACATAACCATCATTCTGCAAAGCGGAACGAGAAACGTTCAAAGGCATATCGGGACAGTCCAGAACACCTTTGAGCAGCAGTAAAAATTCCGGTACCACTTCTTTTACATTATCCGCGATATAAACCTGGTTGGAATATAGCTTAATTTCACCTTCTGCGACATCGGTCTGCTTTACAAATTTGGGGAAATAGAGAATGCCTTTCAGACGGAAAGGGTAGTCCATATTCAAATGAATCCAGAACAGGGGATCATTAAAGTCAAAGAATACTTTATGATAAAAAGCTTTATATTCTTCCTCTGTGCAGTCTGCGGGCTTTTTCAACCATAGAGGCTGTGTATCGTTAATGGGCTCTTTCGCCAGTTCTTCTTCTACTTTCTGCATGATCTGGCGGTCTTTTTCTTCAGTGCCTTCTTCAGAAAGTATAGGTGCCTTTTCAGCTACTTCGGAAGGCTTGGCTGCTTTGTCTGTTTCTTCTTTCGTTTCCTTTACATCCAGGTAAATGGGAACGGGCATGAAAGCGCAGTATTTTTCCAATGCTTTTTTCACTGTATATTTTTCCAGGAAAGGCTTGCCGTCTTCACCTAAATACAAGGTGATAGTGGTACCACGTTGTGTACGGCTGCCGGGCGCCATTTCATAGTCAATACCGCCTTCACAGCGCCAGAAAGCAGGCTGTGCATCTTTTTGATAAGAAAGGGTATCGATTTCTACTTTATCTGCTACCATAAAAGCGGAGTAGAAGCCCAGACCGAAGTGACCAATGATTTCATTGCCTTCGTCTGCATTTTCCTCATATTTTGCCAAAAAGTCTGTTGCACCGGAGAAAGCAATTTGGTTGATATATTTTTTCACCTCGTCCGCAGTCATACCAATACCATTATCTACAAATTGCAGTGTTTTTGCGTCTTTATCCAGTACAACCCGTACTTGGAAATCTTCATTTTCTGCCAGATCAGTTTCACCCATAGAAGACAGTTTCTGTAATTTTGTGACAGCGTCACAACCATTGGAGACTAATTCACGGATGAAAATATCCTGATCGGTGTAGAGCCATTTTTTAATAATGGGTAAAAAGTTTTCGCTATTGATAGATAAATTACCTTTTTCCTGCATAAGTATTACCTCCTAACATGATGTACAGTTTCTTTTTTCAGAAACTGATGACGTGTCTTACCAAGAGAATGTCCCATTGATACATATTTTATCACTGCAATAATAAATGTCAATAGAAATTTAGCACTCAACATAAAAGAGTGCTAACAATATTTTAATGTTATTCTAATCATAGAAAAAGCCAGGCAGTTTTGCCTGGCGAAAAAGGAAAATCCGCTTTTAAACATCCAATAGAATCGGAATATTTTCTCTTTGGAAAAAATCTTTGATCCATGCTTCCCAAGCAATATCCGTATCTTTCTGCAGGGAGAAAGAGGTTTGGGCAACAGCTGTAGTTCCCCGTACTTTTCCGTTGGAGAAAACTAAATTCAAAAAGAGTGCAGAGGCATTGGGAAACGCCGCAGTCTGTGTTTCCGGCAGAGCGAAAACGAATTTCATAGAGACAGGAAGTTTATTGCCGCGAACCAACTGAAAAACCAGGGGTTTGATTTCTTTCCAGGTACAATATTTTCCTTCTGGCATTTCTTCCGGACTGTAATATTTTTCCACACGATTTCCTTCTATGAGGAAGGAAGCATAGGTGACGATTTGGGCTGTATGCAAACAAAAACCGTCAAAGGTTTCCCCCTTTAACAGTTGTGCCATAAATGGCTTTACTTCCGGAATATCAAAGGAAAGCATACAAGTTCCTCCTATGCAATAACAAGATGGCAGAGAATTATTTTAGAATGTAAATTTCATAACTTTTTTATTATACCGCTGTTTTCAGAATAATGCAATGCAAAAGACAGTTTGAAAAATAGGAAGTGGTTCCTATCAAACAGTTAGATTTTTCTGTCATTGAAACAAAGGCAAAAAAATGGTATGATAAAAAAGATTCTTTTTCAAATCAATTGATTGAAAATGAACAGAAAAAGAGGAGAAGATATCATATGACTTCTATAAAATTTCGTTTTGCACAAAAAGAAGATGTTCCGTTGATTTTAAAATTTATTTATGATTTGGCACAATATGAAAAGTTAGAAAAAGAAGTTGTGGCAACGGAAGCGCTGCTGGAAGAATGGATTTTTGAAAAAGGAAAAGCAGAAGTTATTTTCGCAATGGAAGAAGAGAAAGAAGTTGGATTTGCGCTATTCTTTCATAACTTTTCTACGTTTTTAGGACGAGCAGGCATTTATTTGGAAGATTTATATGTGATGCCGGAATACCGTGGCAAAGGTTATGGTAAGGCGTTGCTCAAGAAATTGGCTGCCATTGCGGTAGAAAGAGGTTGCGGCCGCTTAGAATGGTGGTGCTTGGATTGGAATCAACCCAGCATTGACTTTTATCGTTCCCTGCAAGCGGAGGCAATGGATGCGTGGACGGTATACCGCATTGCGGGGGATACTTTGTACAAATTAGCGGAGACAAAAGAAGACGGAGGTATTTTCACAAAGTGAGATCTTATATAGAAGATATTTCGAAAGATCTTTTTATGGAAATGAGGTGATTTTTTGAATCGAAAAACGGTATATACCTTACTGGCTGGACTATGTCTGGCAATGGCAGTGGTTACTTTTTGTATGGAATGGGAAATTCCGCTGTATCAGGGTGTGCTGGCACTGCTCATTTTTCTGGGGGTATTTTCCTTTGCGGTACAAGTCTTTTTCTTTCGCAGAGCAACTGTCTTTCAAGATAAAATGACCCAGGCAATCTCTGCATTTATGGAAAGCTGTGACACACAGACCTATTTTCGCACCATGAATGACTTGATGCGGGAAGAGAAAAACGCACCTTACCGCAATGTTTTGAAAATCAATATTAGTATGGGATATAGTTACTATGGTGATTTTCAAAAAGCAAATGCGCTGTTGGAAGAAGTGGTGGCGTTGCCTATGGCGCCCATTACCCAGGCCATTGTGTGGAATAATATGGCATCCAATGATTTTTGCATGGGCGAGATCAGTAAGGGATGCGCAATTATGACAGAGCAAGAAGACCTGCTTAACCAATATCGAAAGGAGCCGTCTTGCGGTTCTGGAATTGCACAGACTTTTGCTATGTGGCATTTCGCATTGGGAGAAACGGAAAAAGGAAAAGCAGCGCTGGCAGAAGCTATGGAAACGGCAGAGTATGAGGCAGACCGGGATTTATGCCACCTGATGGAAGCCGAGCAGGAAATTTTAGCAGGAAATACAGAACAGGCAAAAACGGTCTTAGAATCTTTATTTAAGACACCCATTATGGCTTATGCCGCAGAAAAACGGGATCGGCTGTATCAACTTTTGGAATAAAAATAGATACAATGGGACAAAATCGTATTGCGTTTGAGAATGGGCTATATTATAATATTTGTTATGTTTTACTAGCATTGGGAATGATTGGTGATTGAGCAAAAGACCTGATGCATGCATGGATGGAGAATGCGACGGATGAGCCTGCATTGCAAGAAAAGGGAGGACGAGAAACTATGGCAGAAGAAAAAAACATGGAAGCGACTGGATTAGGCGCGACTGGAAACTTCATACATAACTATATCCAGGAAGACTTAAAAGGGGAATTGAATAAAATTCACACCCGCTTTCCGCCGGAGCCCAATGGCTATCTGCACATTGGTCATGCCAAAAGTATCTGCCTGAATTTTGGTTTGGCTAATTTGTATGGTGGTAAGTGTAACCTGCGTTTTGACGACACCAACCCTTCCAAAGAAGATATGGAATATGTAGAATCCATTATGGAAGATGTAAAGTGGCTTGGTTTTGATTGGGAAGACAGACTGTACTATGCTTCTTCTTATTTCCAGAAATATTATGAAGTAGCAGTGGACCTGATTAAGAGAGGAAAAGCCTTTGTATGTGATTTGACTGCGGAAGAAATGCGGGAATACAGAGGTACTTTAAATACTCCTGGGAAAGAAAGCCCTTACCGCAACAGAAGCGTAGAAGAAAACCTGGATCTGTTTGAACGGATGAAAGCGGGGGAATTTCCGGATGGTTCTCGTACGCTGCGTGCGAAAATTGACATGGCTTCTCCCAACATCAATATGAGAGACCCTGTTATTTATCGTATTGCTCATGCGACACATCATACCACAGGAGACGCCTGGTGCATTTATCCTATGTATGACTTCGCTCATCCTTTGGAGGATGCCATTGAAGGCATTACCCATTCCATTTGTACCATGGAATTTGAGGACCATAGACCGCTGTATGACTGGGTGGTAAGAGAAGCCGGTTATACTGAGAATCCTCCCAGGCAGATTGAATTTGCCCGTTTGGGTATGACTAATACCGTTATGAGTAAGAGAAAACTCCGTGCGTTGGTAGAAAATAATTTGGTTGACGGTTGGGATGACCCTCGTATGCCTACTATTTGTGGTCTGCGCCGTAGAGGCTATACACCGGAATCTATCCGTGATTTCTGCGAAAGAATTGGCGTCTCTAAAGCAAACAGTATGGTAGACAGCACTCTTTTGGACTACTGTATTCGTGATGACCTGAAGGCAAAAGCGAAGGTTGTTATGGCAGTATTGGATCCTTTGAAGGTAATCATTGACAACTATGCGGAAGATCAGGTGGAAATGCTGACGATTGAAAACAATCCGGAAAATCCTGAACTGGGCAGCAGAGAAGTGCCTTTCAGCAGAGAACTTTATATCGAACGAGAAGACTTCATGGAAGAACCTGTAAAGAAATTCTTCCGTCTGGCGCCTGGCAAAGAAGTACGCTTAAAGGGTGCATACTTCATTACCTGCACCGATGTAGTAAAGGATGCCAATGGCAATGTAGTGGAAGTACACTGCACATATGATCCGGAAACAAAGAGCGGAAGCGGTTTTGAAGGCAGAAAAGTAAAGGGCACCCTTCATTGGGTCAGCGCAGCACAGGCAGTGGAGGCAACTGCAAGACTGTACGATTATATGATGCTGGACAACCCGGATGATCCCAGTGGTGAAATGATTATGAACCCTAATTCTTTGGAAGTAAAGACAGCATTCATTGAACCTTCCATTCAGCATGCGAAAAAGGGAGATCGGTTCCAGTTTATGCGTAATGGCTACTATATTGTAGATACCAAGGATACGACAGAAGATCATCTGGTATTTAACCGTATTGTACCTTTGAAGAGTTCCTTTAAAGTAAGTAAATAAAAAAGAAAGCCCTAAGACTGTTTTAACAAAAAATATAGCTGGAATCCTTATTTGGAATTCCAGCTTTTTTATTCAGCTTGGTATTTATGAAGGCAGCTGTTTTTCTAAACAATCAAAGGGAAAAGGGATATTTTCTGAAAGAGGAACCCGTAGGATGCTTTTCTTTCTATTTTTGGATGAATTCCGTGAGAGTCCATATCATATGAAAAGGTTGGTTTTTTGTCAGAATGCTTTTCTTTTTATTAAAATTATGTTAAAATTAAATAATTGCGAAAAAAGGGAAATGAAGCGGTTTTCCCATTGATTTTCCGAGAAAGAGGGAGGGATTCCTGTATGTTAAAAGGAAAATGTGTTGTATTAGGCGTTTGCGGCAGTATTTCTGCATATAAAATTGCAAATCTGGCAAGTATGCTGGTGAAGCAGCACTGTGATGTGCATGTCGTAATGACAAAAAATGCAGCGCAGTTTATTACGCCTACCACATTTGAAACCTTAACGGGCAATGAATGTTTTATCGATAGTTTTGATCCCAGCAGTAAATTGCATGTACCTCATATTGCGCTGGCGAAGATGGCAGATCTGTTTTTTGTGGTGCCTGCTTCTGCAGATGTTATTGGAAAACTGGCAAATGGAATTGCAGATGATATGTTAACCAGTTCTGTCCTTGCCTGCACTTGTCCCAAGATGATCAGCCCTGCCATGAATACCAATATGTATCGCAATCCCATTGTGCAGGACAACCTGAATAAACTGGAACGTTTTGGCTGGGAAGTGATTACGCCGGACAGCGGATTCTTAGCATGCCGGGATGAAGGAGAGGGGAAATTACCTTCTGAAAAGGTATTGCTGGATCATATTCTGCGTGCCATTGCTTATCCTAAGGATTTGACAGGCAAAAAGGTACTGGTAACTGCTGGACCGACCCGGGAAAAAATTGATCCTGTGCGTTATATTACCAATCATTCCTCAGGAAAGATGGGCTATGAGATTGCAAGAGCAGCTATGCTGCGCGGCGCGGAAGTAACTTTGGTCAGCGGCGTAACGGCATTAGAGCCTGTTCCCTTTGTGAAGATGGTTCCTATTGTCAGCGCAGAGGATATGTTCCAGGCTGTTTCGCAGGCTGCACCGGAGCAGGATATCATCATTAAAGCAGCTGCTGTGGCGGATTACCGTCCGGCGCAAACTTATGATGAAAAAGTGAAAAAAACAGACGGAGATATGTCCATACCGTTGGAGCGGACAAAAGATATTTTACTTTATTTGGGTGAACACCGTAAAGAAGGACAGTATTTATGTGGATTTTCCATGGAGACACAGAACATGCTGGAAAACTCCAGAGTAAAGCTGAACAAAAAGCATATCGATATGATCGCTGCCAATAACCTGAAAGTAGCCGGCAGCGGCTTTGGTACAGATACAAACCGCGTTACACTGATTACGGCAAAATGGGAGAAAGAACTGGAACTGCTGAGCAAAGCAGAAGTGGCACATTGTCTATTGGACGAAATTGTGCATGATATGGAGTAAGACCAATCTATTTACGGCAATGGAAAGTATTTTTTGCAGCTATTATAACAGAAAATGGTTCTTATTTGAAAACTGCTTGAAAACAAGAAAGTGTTTTCGAAAAGAATTTGTAAAAGTTGTATGGAACCTATAAAAAATGGCGGTCTATTGCGTTTCTTAAACAAATTCAAGCCTCGTTTTTTGTGCATTTAGCATTGTTGACAATCGTTATTGTTTGTGTTATCTTTACATTAAGCGTTCGTTATAACGCACGAAACGCAAAATATCGCTTTCCGAATCCATTTGGATGACAACGGCGTGGCAGCACAAAAAATTTTCCTGCGGGCTTTGGATGAAAAAAATGATTTTGGAGAAGCAAAACAGGGGGATTCTTATATGGATGTCATGAGTGCTACAATTTCCGATAATCTAAAGAAAATTCGGAAGGAAAAAAAGCTGAGCCTGGATAATGTTTCAGAAATGACAGGCGTCAGCAAAAGTATGTTGGGTCAGATCGAGCGGGGAGAATCCAGCCCGACGATTGCGACCCTTTGGAAGATAGCAACTGGTTTGCATATCTCCTTTACGGCGTTGATGGAACAGCAAGAAGAAGGAACTTATTTAGTGAAAAAAGATGAGCTGAAACCTTTGCTTAGCGATCACGGTCAGTTCCGACTTTATCCCATGTTTCCTTATGAAGAAAATAGACATTTCGAACTCATTTACATCGAAATGGACGAAGGCGCTGATTCACCTTCTGCACCTCATGAAGAAGGAACAGAAGAAATGATTATCGTTTTCGAAGGAAAGGTACGGATTACCGTAGCAGAACAGCAGTATGAGCTGGAAGGCGGAGAGGGAATTCGGTTTACCGCAGATAAGTTACACCGGTATGAAAATATTGGTGCAACTCCTGCTAAAATGGGTATGCTGATCTATTACAAAATGTAACAACGAAAGCTATTTATCACTTATTATTTTAACCTATCGAAAGGATTGGTGAATTAAAATGGCAGTAACAGAGAGAGTGGAAAAGATTCGTCAGAACTATCTGAACGAAAGACCCCACATTTCTTGCGAAAGAGCAAGAATCTGGACGGAGTCCTTTAAGAGAACGGAAGGTCTGCCTCAGCAGATTCGTACCGCACAGGCATTCTATGATGCTTGTAATGAACTTCCTGTAAACATTTTCGAGGGTGAACTGATCGTTGGTGCCAGCGGTGAATATCGTAGATGCGGTATTTTGACTCCCGAATATGGTTGGAAGTGGGTAAACGACGAAATGGATAATTTCGCAACCCGTCCTCAGGATCCTTATGATATGACAGATGAACAGAGAGAATTCTGCCGTAAGGAAATCTTCCCTTATTGGAAGGGCAAGTCTGTAGAAGATACTTTCCTGGCTCGTGTATCTGATGAAACCAAGAGAATTGGTGTAGATACCGGTTTCCTGGATACCGACTCTAAGTGGCGTGGTGGTATCGGTGAAATTACTCCCGACTACGCTGATCAGCTGTTCCCGAAGGGATTTGGCGGTATCAAGAGAGAAGCTATGGAACGTATGTCTCAGCTGGATGAAACCAAGGCTGAAGATATGAAGAAGATGGATTTCTACAAGTCCATTATCCTGGTTTGCGATGGTATCGTAAGACTGGCAAACCGTTACAGCGAAAAGGCTCTGGAAATGGCAGCAGTAGAAAAGGATGCAACCAGAAAGGCTGAACTGGAACAGATCGCTAAGAACTGTGCAGCAGTACCTGAAAATCCTCCTACGTCCTTCCGTGAAGCAATCCAGTTTGCATGGTTTGTAGAACTGGGCGGCATTATCGCTGAAAACCCTCTGGCACTGAACATCGGTCGTTTTGACCAGTTCATGTACCCTTACTATGAAGCAGATGAAAAAGCAGGCAAGATCGACTATGATACCGCTCTGGAATTGGTTGAATGCCTGTGGTTAAAGTATTCCGAATGGGTATGGGTTATTTCTTCCAATACCGCAGGTTTCTTTGCTGGTTACACCAACTTCGAAAACCTGACCATCGGTGGTACCAAAGTAGATGGTTCCAATGGTATCAACACCATTTCTTACATGGCTATCCAGGCTACCAAGGAAATCAAGACGCACCAGCCTACTTTGAGCTGCCGTATTCAGCCTGACTGCCCTCCTGAATTTATGGAAGCAGTTACCAGCCTGGTTGCAACTGGTTGTGGTTTCCCTGCAATCCACAGTGACCGTGTTGGTTATCAGATGCTGAGAAACTTGGGCTGCGATGCAGACGATGCAAAAGACTGGAGCAACTGCGGTTGTGTAGTTCCTCACTCCAGAAAGACTTTCGAATGGACTTCTTCTTGCAACATCAGCTTCACCGCTGCTCTGGAATTTGCTCTGAATGAAGGTAAGAGCAGACTGACTGGCAAGCTGGTAGCTCTGCCTGAAAAGGATCCTAAGACCTTTACTTCTTATGAAGAAATCAAGCAGGCATACTTCAGACAGTTCTCCTACATGGTAAAACATGGTGTAATCAGCTTGATTACCGCTCAGGAGATCAACCAGGAAAAGGCTCCTCGTCCGTTCCTGTCTGCTTGCAATGAATATTGCGTAAAGAATGGTGCCGATCTGGTAGATGGCGGCGCTAAGTATAACATCGGACCTGTATTCACTGGTTGTGGTCTGGCAGTTACCGCTAACTGCTTCGCTGTAATCAAGAAGCTGGTATTTGAAGATAAGGTTACTACCATGAGCGAACTGATCGATGCTCTGAATGCTAACTGGGAAGGCTTCGATGAACTGCGTGCAAAGGTTCAGGCTGTTCCGAAATACGGCAATGATATCGACTATGTTGATAGCATCGCTAAGGAATTGGCTGACTACTACTATCACGATGTAACTTCTTACACCGACTACTATGGTCATCATTTCACCACTGCATTCATGGGTATCTCCAACTACCTGCCTACTGGTAAGGTTCTGGGTGCTACTCCTGATGGCAGAAAGGCAACTGAGCCCATCACCGAAGGTGTATCTCCTTACACTGGTTCCGATACTTCTACCTGCCTGGCAGCTCTGCGTTCTTCTGCAAAGATGGGTCACGACATCCATGCCGGCGGTACTCTGTTGAACCTGCGTCTGAACCATGACCTGGTTGCTACCGAACGTGGTCGTGCAAACTTGGGTGCAATGCTGCAGTCTTACTTTGCAATGGGTGGTTTCCATGTACAGTTCAACACTGTATCTAACGAAACTTTGAAGGATGCACAGGCTCATCCCGAAAACTACAAGGATCTGCTGGTTCGTGTAGCTGGTTACAGCACACAGTTTGTAAACCTGTCCAAGTCCATGCAGGATTCCATCATGGCAAGAAATGCACACGAAGAATTCTAATTGATGATAAGGTTTCATCTCGGTGGGATGATACCATAAGAGAAGAGAGCGTAAGCTCTCTTCTTTTTTTGAAAAATGCAATTTAACGCACACATGAAAAAGAAAAATTGGATGCGATCCTTAGAAATGCCGAAAAATATAGAAATATAAAATGTGCACATTTTTGCAATGTACAGTTTGTGCGTTTTTTCGTATCTATGTAAGGAAATTTTCTTGCTATTTTCTCTGAAACAAGATAAAATGAGGGTAGAAAATATGCAGATTTCTTGTCAGCATGACAAAAGAAATAAAGAAAGGAAGATCATCATGGGTGTGAAAGGATATATCATGCAGGCACAGCCTTTTTCCGTAAATGACGGGGAAGGAATTCGTACCACCATTTTTATGGCAGGCTGTCCTTTGCGTTGTAAATGGTGTTCGAATCCCGAAGGCTTTTCCCAAAAGCCTTTGGTTGGATGGTATGAAAGAAAATGTATTGGCTGCGGCGCTTGTACAAAAGTTTGCCCCCAAGGAATTGGCATCAATATGAACTTGGAAAGGGATAAGTGCATTGGCTGCGGTGCTTGTGTGGATGTTTGCCCGAAAGGAGCCAGAAGTCGGTTGGTTACGTTCCGGGATGCGGATGAAGTTATTGCAGAAGTAAAAAAACATAGTATTTTTTATCAGTATTCCGGCGGCGGCGTAACTTTTTCCGGTGGTGAGGCAACAGCACAGCCTGAACTTTTAGATTATCTGACCAGCAAGTTATATGATATGGGATATAGCTTAGACATCGAAACTTGCGGGTATTTTAAGTTTGAAAGTGTAAAAAAATCTCTGGAACGTATGGACTTGATTTTTATGGATTTGAAACATATGGATCCAGATGTACACAGACAGTATACCGGTGTGAGCAATGCCCGTACGCTGAAGAATATCCAGAACCTGAATTTGGTTCCTGCAGATGTAGTGATTCGTATTCCGGTTATTGGTGGTGTTAATGATAGTGAGGAGAATATTCGCAAGAGTGCTGCTTTCGTGCATAAGAATTTGCCGAAAGCAAAGATGGAACTGCTGCCGTATCACAAATTTGGCACCATCAAATATGAAGCGCTTGGAATGGAACTGCCCAGTGCAGATTTTTATAGACCAACACCGGAAGCAATGCAGAAATTGAAAGAGATTATTGTTTCTGAAGGTGTAAAAATTGCGGATTATCGTTAAAAGCAATAAAAAAGAATGGAGCCTTTAAGGGGCATCTTCACAAGAAAACAAAAATCGCGGGAATCTTTTATGTTGCAAAAATTCCCGCGATTTTATTTTATCGGAATTGTTTTCTTATGAAGATAGCTGTTCCTTTTAAGAAATCAGGAAATGAGAAACCCAATATTTTCTTAAGGGGAACCTGTTTGCTCCGTTCTTTTTATACTTAACGCAATGCTGCAAAGACAGTATATGCAACGTAAATCACTAAGAAGGAAATGCCTTCTTTTCTGGACAGCTTTCCGTCATTTTTTACAAAGAGGAAGAAAAGCAGGCTTACTGCTAACAATATGACGATATCAACTAAAGAAACAGTTAATACATCCATAGGAGCGATGAAGCCGGAAATACCTAAAATAAAGAGGATATTGAAAATATTGGAGCCGACTACATTACCGACAGCAATACCAGATTCTCCTTTACGGCTAGCGACTACGGAAGTGATCAATTCCGGCAGAGAAGTACCAATTGCTACAATGGTCAAACCTACCAATGTTTCACTCATACCAAATGCATATGCTAACTCTTTGGCACTTTCTACGGTGAAATGACCGCCGAGAATAATTGCTGCAAGACCTGCAACCATAAAGAGTAATGTTCTGGAAAGGGGCATGACCATAATATCTTCTTCTTCATTTACAATGGTTTTTTGTTTTGCTAAACGGATTGTGCGTCTCAGGAATGCTGCAAATAGAATACATAAGCAGAAAGCATCTACACGGCTCAATGTTGCACAAGCTGCATCTAAAGCAGGCAATCCTTCTCCAGTAAAGAGAAAGTCTAAACAGAATAATCCTAAAATTGCTGTAATGATGGCAGAGAAAGGGATATCAAAATCAATCATATTCTTTTCTACAGGAACTGCGCCAAAAAGGGAACAAACACCCAGAACACCCAGCAGATTAAATAAATTGGAACCTAATACGTTACTAATCGCAATTTCATTAGAACCTGCTAAACTGGCAGAAAGACTGACTGCCAATTCTGGCGCACTGGTACCCATGGAAACGATGGTTAAACCAATAATAACTGCGGGGATGTGAAATTTCTTTGCCAAAGCGGATGAACCAGCAACAAAGAAATCCGCTCCTTTGATTAAAGCGATAAAACTAATGATTAGAATAATCAGATTGGCGAAAATTAGCATACAAGACCCTCCTTTTTGTATTCCAAAGCTTTGCCGCAATCACTGAATGAATAAAAAAAGCGGGATTTTTATTGCGGCGGAAAAAACCTCTGCTGCAATAAAAGTCTCGCTTCTTAGATATGTGCCGAGGCCTAATGACCTGACTTGACGGCTGCATATACAGTGTTTTCAAAAAGCCTGCAAACTACTCCCTTTTATTTCTTTGCAGTGTAACAAATTCCATCCTGCCTGTCAAGCAGAAAACTAGAGGTTTTTTAGGAATGAAAAATTTTGCGGAAAACCAAACTGTTTTTTTTGAAAAAATAATGGGGTTTTTATTTACCTTGCATAAAAAATATATTATAATAAATCAATGTATGTCCTATATGGGGAAGGAGAGTAATGACTGTGACCAAACGCAGGAATAATCCTGGAAATCAATCTAGACGGAACCGTCAGCCTTCCAATGTGCGCAGCTTTCCCCGCAGAGAAGAACGCGGGCGAGTGCAGCGTATGGAACCAAAACAACAAAGACCAGCAAGTTCAGCACAGCAAAGAAAGACAAATCGCAGAAGAAAAAGTAATGGCAGGGAACAATGGTGGATACTGGTGATCATTAGTGTCTTTATTGTACTCTACTTAGCGGGACAAGGAATCCGGCTTTTGACCCGCAGCGATATTCGCGTGGAAACAGTTGGATATGGTTCCATTGATGTTCCGAAAAAAGAAACAGGTTTAATTGTTCGAGACGAAGAGGTATTTACAGCTGATCGTGCGGGACAGACGACATATTATTTTTCTGAAGGAGACCGCATACAAAAGGATGCTGTAATTTGTGAAATACGAGAAGCGGGAACAGCAGATTTATTAGAAAGTAAAATTGAATCATTGGATCGAGATATTTTGAAGAACCAGGCATCTCGTAGTGACTTGTCTGCTTATTCAGAAGATATTGCTCGTATTGAAGATAATATGACCGTCGCGGTGGATAGTTATGCAGGAAAAAGCATGTCCGCAGACGCTTCTTATCTTTATTCTTTGAAAACAAAGTTACAGTCAGAGATTGGAAGTCGCAACGAAATTTGGCTTGCGGAAAATGTCGAGGGATTATCTTCCTTATCAGAAGAAAAGAAAATTTATGAGCAGCAGCTTTCACAAAGCATGAGTACTCTCCGTACACCGCAAAGTGGCGTGTTAGCGCTTTCCACAGATGGATTGGAGAGTACCTTTACACCAGAGAATATGTCTGAAATTACAGAAAAGCAAATTGGCACTGGAAGTACATCTACTTCTATTATTAAAAGTGGAAATGTAGAAGTAGGAGCACCTTTATTCCGCTTGATCTATTCCAATAACTGGTACGTTGTAGCATATTTGCCTGCTGCTGAAACAGAAGGCTGGGAAGAATCTGATCTGAAAACGCTTTGTACCGAAGTGGATCAGCAGACCATAGAGTTTTCTGCAAGAATATATTCCATTGAAGCAGCAGAAGATAAAAGCCGTGTTGTGTTTTCCATTTCTTCTAATCTGACCGATTTTATGGATCAAAGGACCCTTACATTCTATGTAGAAAGTGAGGAAGTAACAGGTTTAAAGGTGCCCAATGACGCGATTGTGGAAAAGAGCTTGATTCGGATTCCCAATGAATATGTAACGGAATCTTTAGGCAATACGGGTGTACTGGTAAAAAATGGTGATAATGTTACCTTTACGGAAATTACAGTAGCTCGTTCTGATGAAACCAATGTCTATATTATGCAGGATAATGGAACCGTACCGTTGGGTGCAACCTTGCAAAAGACAGGGGAGGATGCAGAAACATATACCTTAAGCGAATTAGTACCTTTTACAGGTGTTTATGTAGCAAATAGTTCTGTGGCTCGTTTTGTACAGGTAGAGATTCTGGAAAGCAACCAGGAATATTCTATTGTGAAAGCGGGCAGTGGTGCTAATAGCCTGCAACCTTATGATGTGATCGTACAAGATGCGAGAAATGTATCAGAAGGACAGGAAATTTATTAATATTATTTGAGCAATGCAACAGGAGGCGGAAAAAAGTGGGTCAAGTTGCAAACCATATTGCTGCGGTGGAAGAAAAAATCGCCGCAGCCTGCCAAAGAAGCGGCAGAAAAAGAGAAGATGTGTTACTGCTTGCAGTCAGCAAGACAAAGCCTGTTTCCATGATTCAGGAGGCAGTAGCATGCGGTCTGCGTGATTTAGGTGAGAATAAAGTGCAGGAAATTATGGATAAATATGAACCCATGGGTGAAGGTATCCATTGGCATTTGATCGGTCATTTGCAGACGAACAAAGTAAAGTATATCATCGATAAAGTATGTATGATCCATTCTGTAGAGAGCGAAAAGCTGGCAGCGGAAATTGAAAAAAGAGCGGCGGCTTGTGATCGGATCATGGACGTTTTAGTGGAAATCAATATTGCGGGAGAAGAAAGTAAGTTTGGGATTCGACCGGAAAATACAGAGGAATTTTTACGCAGTATTTCCAAATATTCCCACCTTCATGTGCGTGGATTGATGACAGTGGCTCCTTTTGTGGAAAATCCGGAAGAAAATCGCGGATATTTCCGTCAAATGAAAGATTTACTGGTTGACATGAACGCCAAAAAAATTGATAATATACATATGGACACTCTGTCGATGGGAATGACCGGTGACTACGAAGTAGCCATTGAAGAGGGGGCTACCATTGTACGTGTTGGTACCGGCATTTTCGGCGAAAGAGATTATGGCAAGAAAAACGGATAACAGATCTTATATAAAAGCGTTTTCCGATGAAAAAACAAGGAGGAACCAAAACCATGCCTAAGTTTATTGACAAGATGAAAGATTTGATGTTTGGCGCATATGAGGACGATGAGGACGATTACATGGAGGATGACGATTACGAGAGTGAGTCTATGCAGCCTCCCGTTTCCTATGCTGCAAGAAGTGCAGAAAGAACCGCAGACTACGCACCTTCTATGGCATCTCAGCCCAGACGTATCCCTTCTAAAGGAGGATCTCAGATCTACAGCATCAACACCAATGTACAGATGCAGGTTGTTATTATTAAACCGGAATGTTATGAAGACGCACAGGAGATCTGTGATCAGATTAAAACCAAAAAACCTGTTGTGGTAAATTTGGAAAAAGTAGAATATCCGATTGCACAGCGGATTATGGACTTTTTAAGTGGTACTTGCTATTCTCTGGAAGGTTCTATTCAGCGTGTAGCAAATAATATCTTTATTATTGCACCGGAAAATGTGGACATCTCCGGCGATTTTAAGGAAGAATTAAAAACAAAAGGTGTCCTTCTTCCTTGGATGAATGGCACCAAATAAAAAGGTGGTTGGATAATGGCAGAATTGCAAGCAATCCTGACACAGGCGATACATTTATTTTTTGAATTGATACAATGGTTGATTTTAATTCGTATTTTCCTTTCCTGGATTCCCATTCCTTTGGGGGGTATCAGCCAGTTTATTTACCAAACAACGGAACCAATCTTAGGTCCTGCTAGAGAACTTTTAAGAAAGTCTCCCTTGGGCGGCGGTATGATGCTGGATTTTTCTCCGGTGATTGCTTTGTTTTTCATGCAGCCCATAGAATATCTCCTGCTGGGGCTGGTGAATTTGCTTTGATGTACAAAGACAGGAAAGAATGGTGAAAAATTGGATAGAGACCGTATATTAAAAGGAACTGCTGACGGGCAGGAACGCCTTTTATTGGCCAAAACCATTGATCTGGCAGAAACAGCAGCAAAGAAACATAGTATGGTTTTTAGTGATTTTTTGGATGCAGCCAAAAGCGGCAGCTTTTATGAGAAATTAACCGCATGTTTTCCTGACTTACATATTTTTGCTTGGGGCGGAATGGAAGACTGTGAAAGAAGAATGCTGGCTTTTGCGCCGGATTATATGGAAATTACGCCGGAAGATTTTCCCATTTGTGCCATTGCTGTTTCTGTAGAGCGTAAATTTACAGATACAGCTTTAAGCCATCGGGATTATCTAGGCTCTGTATTAGGGCTGGGGATTGACCGTTCTCGGCTGGGTGATATTTTGGTAAAAGACGATGGGGCGCTTCTGTTTGTGGCAGAAGGATTAGCGGATTTTGTCAGCGGCAGTCTGCGTAAAGTAGGACGTGTGCCGGTGCATACCGCTTTGGCATCTCCGGCGGATTTTTCACAAAAAAGAAAAACGTAGTTACAGCGTCTTACCGTCGCATCATTACGCATGGATGCCGTTGCGGGAGCGGTTTTTCATCTTTCCAGAGGAAAAATGCAAGGGTTGATATCAGCAGAAAAAGTACAAGTAAATTGGTCCAGCGCAACTCATGCGGATAAAACTTTAAAAGAAGGAGATATGGTCTCCTGCCGTGGTTTTGGCAGATTTCGCGTGGGCAGTGTTGGCGGAAATACAAAAAAAGGGCGTATTGTAGTAGAGATAGAGAAATTTATTTCTTAATCATTGATCATTTAACGAGAACAAATAGTTTCAAAGGAGGTTTTTTTATGGTTTCACCGAATGATATCGCCACAAAAGAGTTTAAAAGAGTTTCCTCCGGTTATTCTCCGGAAGAAGTGGATATGTTTCTGGACGATATTTACGAGGATTACATTAAGCTGTACGAAGAAAGCCAGAAAAAAAACCAAGCGCCTGCTACAGATGCTTCTGTACAGGATCTGCGCAAGACTTTGGAACGTACCCTTACATTGGCAGAAACTGCTGCTGCACAGGTGAAAGAGGCTGCAAGAGCAGAAGCTGACAGCATTGTGGCACAGGCAAAAGCGGAAGCGGAAAAACTGCTCAGTGACAGCAGAAATCAAGTTTTTGAAATGGAGCAGCAGCTGGCAGCATTAGAAAATCGTTATGAACTGATGCGAACCAGAGTAAAAATGCTTCTGTATGCGGAAATCGATTTGATTGATAAGAGTGAAATTTCCTCTGATGAGGCAAAAGAAGTGAAAGCATAATAAAAAGTGGAAAGGGCGGTAAGGGCATAGATTCCTTTGAGAGGACGTGTGGCTGCCGCCCTTTTTTCGGTCATGATAAAAAGGTGGTGATCAACCATGGGCTTGTGGGCAGCCGGGCTTGTAGGCGTTTTGGTGGTATTAGATCAGTTGACAAAAGTGTTTGCACTGCAATATTTAAAACCGGTAGGTAATATAACGATTTTTCCCCATGTATTAGATCTTACGTTTGTAGAAAACCGTGGAGTGGCATTTGGATTATTTTCCGGGCAGCGGTGGTTTATTTTATTTGTAACAGCTGTTATTTGTATAGGTTTAATTTGGTATTGGAAAAGTTTACCCCAAAAGAAAGCATATAAGCCCTTGCGAATCAGCTTATTGTTGATTTTAGGCGGAGCAATTAGCAATATTCTGGACCGGTTGTTCCGGGGTTATGTAGTGGATTATCTGGAGGTAACTTTTATTGACTGGCCGGTATTTAATCTGGCTGACATTTTTGTTGTGGTAGGAACGATTCTGATGGCAATCATGGTTTTGTTTGTGCTGAAAGATGAGACATAATGTAGTTAGTAGGAGTAAGACATGGAAGAAACAATGACTTTTACTATAGAAACAGAGGAAGCAGGACAGCGGGTAGACGCATTTTTGGCAAATGCGTGTGAGGATTTTTCTCGTTCTGCCATCCAAAAATGGATTGGCAGCGGTTTGGTACAGGTGGATTGTAAGCCGGTAAAGGCAAATTATAAACTGCGTGCTGGTGATTTTTTGAAGATGACAGTACCGGAAAATAAAGAAGTGGAAATTATGCCGGAAAATATTCCGTTGGATATTTTATATGAAGATGATGACTTGATTGTGGTGAATAAACCAAAGGGAATGGTGGTTCATCCAGCGGCAGGGCATACTTCTGGAACTTTGGTGAATGCGTTAATGTATCATTGTGGGGATAGTTTATCCGGTATTAATGGAGAACTGCGTCCTGGTATTGTCCATCGCATTGATAAAGATACTTCCGGCGTACTGATGGTAGCAAAGAATGACAAGACACACCGTGCGCTGGCAGAACAGCTGGCAGTCCATAGCATTACACGGAAGTATCGTGCCATTGTCATGAATGGATTTTCTGAGGAGAAAGGCACCGTTGATGCTCCCATTGGGCGAAACTCCTTAGATCGGAAAAAAATGGCAGTGACCCCAAAACATAGCCGCCATGCAGTGACCCATTGGCGTGTATTGGAAAAGTTTGGACAGCTGAATCTTATTGAGGCACAACTGGAAACAGGCAGAACTCATCAGATTCGTGTACACATGGCGTATATTGGACATCCCTTGTTAGGGGATACAGTATATGGCGCCAAAAAACAGCCGTTCCAAACAGAAGGACAAGTTTTACATGCTATGGTTTTGGGCTTTATCCACCCGACCAGTGGAGAGTATATGGAATTTGAAGCGCCGCTTCCGGCGTATTTTGCTGCGCTGCTGGAACGTTTACGCAGTATGCATCACTAAGATTTTATCTGGAAAGGAGGCTTTCCAAAGAAATGGGATTTCAGAAAGATTTGTTTGGATTAGAAGAGTTATCCCCTGAGGAAATTCGCTATCTTTTGCGGGCAGCGGATACGATGAAATATGTCCTGCGGCAAAAAAAGCAAAAAGCACCGCATTTGCAGGGAAAGTCTGTGATTTTATTGTTTTATGAGCCCAGCGCCAGAGGTAAGCTTTCTTTTGAGTTGGCAGCACAGCATCTTTGCGCTAATGTAGTAGATATGACAGGCAGCAGCAAGGCAGACAGTGTATCCAGCTTACAGGATATGGGACAGCTCATTGACCAAATGGGTGCGGATTTCATTATTCTGCGTCATGGTATGGCAGGCGCGCCAAAATTACTGGCGAAGTATGTAGAGGCTTCTGTCATTAATGCGGGAGACGGATACCATGAAAATCCCGGTCAGGCTTTACTGGACTTGTTAACCATTCAAGAAAGAAAAGGCTCTTTTGCCGGGCTGAAAGTAGCAGTCATTGGAGACATTCTTCATAGCCGCCTGGCAAAAAGCGATATTTGGGGATTGACAAAATTGGGGGCAGAAGTACGGGTTTCCGGTCCGCCTACACTGGTATTGCCGGAAGTAGAGCGGCTGGGCGTACAGTATTTCTATGACGCATCTGAGGCGGTTCGTCAGGCAGATGTCATTCTTACCACCCGTTTGGAACCGGAGAGCCTAGATGGTCTTTACCTGCCTTCCTTTGATGAATATAAACAATTTTTCCGCATTGACGAGAAACGTATCCGCTTAGCAAAACCGGACGTGATTATCATGCATCCTGGTCCTGTACGTAAGGGAATTGAGATTTCCCAGGGCGTAGTAAATAGTTCCAGCTGCATCATCAATGACCAGATGGCAAACAGCGTGGCGGTGCGGATGGCGATGCTGTATGTACTTTCCAGTGTAGGAGGCGGATTATTATGAAATTATTGTTGCAGCATGGAAAACTGCCTTTTGCACCATTTTCTGCGGAAAAAGAATATGATCTGCTGCTGGATAATGGGGTCATTGAAAAAATAGGAGAAAATCTGCCGGTGGGCGGCGCACGGGTACTGGATGTCAATCATCAGACCATACTGCCGGGGTTTATCGATATGCATTGCAATATTTGTGATCCTGGGTATGAGTATTGGGAGGATATTCCGTCTGTCAGCCAGAGTGCCCTTCGTGGTGGATATACAGCATTGACATGCGCCCCTAATACCAATCCTACGGTAGATAATAAAACCGTTGTGGAGTATATTGTTTCTAAAAGCCGTGCCTTAAGTAAAGTACATATTTATCCTTATGGCAGTATGTCCATCGAATGTAAGGGAGAACATTTGGCAGAAATGGGTGAAATGCAGACAGCTGGCATTGTAGCGATATCCGATGGGGATCAGTCTGTGGAAAACGCCGCTTTTTTGCGGAATGTACTGCGGTACGCTAAAATGCTGCATTTACCGGTAATTACCCACTGCGAAGATCGCCATTTGTCTGGAAAAGGTGTTATGAATGAAGGTCTGACTTCTCTGCGGCTTGGGCTCGCAGGAATGCCCAAAGAAGCGGAAGAAATTATTGTGGCAAGAAATATTATCTTAGCAGAAGCAGTAGGTGCCAGACTGCATATTGCCCATGTCAGCACCCGTGGATCTGTGGAATTGATCCGGGAAGCGAAAAAAAGAGGCGCGGATATTACCTGTGAGACATCACCCCACTATTTCCTTTTGACAGAAGAAGCAGTGGATGGATACACAACCTTTGCAAAAGTAAATCCGCCTTTGCGCACACAATCCGACATGGAAGCATTACTGGAGGGCATTGCAGACGGTACCATTGATGTGATTTCTTCCAGTCATTCTCCTTGTGGAAGGGATAATAAAGAAAAGACATTTGATGTGGCGCCTTATGGTATCTCCTCTTTAGAAACAGCATTTCCTTTAAGCTATACCACATTGGTCAAAAGCGGCATGATTTCCATGGAACGGCTGATGGAATTGATGAGTGGCAATCCGGCACAGATTCTTGGTCTGGAGAAAAAGGGACGTATTGCGGAAGGTATGGATGCAGATTTTGTAGTTATGAATTTGGATCAATCCTATGAAATTGATCCGGAGACATTTGCATCGAAAGCTAAGTTTTCTCCTTTTGCGGGAAAAACAGTATGGGGACGCGTGGCATTTACTGTCATAGGCGGAAAAGTAATGGAGTAAGAATCACAATCCGGTGGTTTTTGTGTTATGAGGTGTTTTTATGTTTTTGAAGCGATTGGATTTACAGGGCTTTAAATCCTTTCCCGAAAAAGTAAAATTGGAATTTCATCCTGGCATCACTGCGGTAGTGGGGCCCAATGGAAGTGGTAAGAGTAATGTCTCTGATGCAGTCCGTTGGGTGCTTGGCGAACAGCGTGCCAAAGAACTGCGCGGTGATAAAATGGAGGATGTGATTTTTGCTGGTACAGAGACCAGAAAACCTTTAGGATTTGCAGAAGTTACTATGGTGCTGGATAATTCTGACGGCAGGCTGCCAGTGGATTATACAGAAGTACAGGTGACACGAAGGGTTTACCGTTCCGGCGAAAATGAGTATTATCTCAATGGTACTTCCTGCAGATTGAAGGATATCCGTGAGCTGTTCATGGATACTGGTATTGGACGGGAGGGCTATTCCATTATCGGTCAAGGCAGAATTGATGAGATTTTAAGCTCTAAGTCCGAAGAAAGACGAAAGATCTTTGAAGAGGCTGCCGGCATCATCAAATTTAAAACCAGAAAAAAAGAGGCTTTGATAAAATTAGAGCGGGAAGAACAGAACCTGCTGCGTGTAGAAGATATTATTACAGAACTGGAAAGTCGCATCGAACCGCTGGAAAGGGAAAGTAAAATTGCCAAGGAGTATTTGGCTTGTAAAGAACAGCTGAAGCATGCGGAGATTTCCATGTTTTGTACCGATGCGGATCGTTTGGAAAAAAATCTGGAAGATTTCACTATGAAAATCCGCATTTCCCAGGAACAGATGGAGCAGGCATTAGCCCGTGCGTCCCAAAAACGGGAAGAAGCTGCGGCATTGCGAAAAGCGTCCGAAGCAGAGACAGAGCGGATCCAACAGCTCAATGATGCAGTGTCTGCTGCGGCTACGGAAATTGAAAAAACGGAAGGTGCCATCCGTCTGGCAGAAGAACAGAACGATACGCTGACCAAAACCATTTCCCGCCTGGAAGGTGAGAAAACAAAACGTCAGGAGAAAATAACATCCAATACGGAAGAACTTCGTGTGGTAAAAAGCAAGATGAATGCAGTGCGTCTGCTGATGGAAGAAGAACAGAAAAAGCTGGCGGATTTAGAAGCAAAACATCAGGCATTGGGTGAAAAGGTGGATGCAAAGGGAGAACGGGCAGAGTCTTTTAAAGATGAGATTTTCGAAGAGATCCGCCGTGCCACCGAGGCAAAAGGAGAAATTTCCAAACGGGAAGCTATGCAGCAAAGTTTCCTTAACCGTAAAAAACAGCTGGCAGAAGAAAAGAGCCTGATGCAGGGCAGACAAGATCAGCAGAAAGTCCATCTGGCAGCTGTGGAAAAACAAGAAGCGGATGCCAAACGGCAGCAATCCTACTTAGAACGGGATATTGCTGGGCTGGAAAATGATTGCAAAGAAGCCCAAGAACAGGCGGCGGCACTGGAAGCAAAACAAAACCGGGGCAAGATTGCTTTTTCTGAAACCAATTCCCGTCTGAAACTGTTGACAGAATTGGAAAAAGAACACGAAGGCTTTTATGGCAGTGTAAAAGCGGTATTGTCTTGGCAAGAAAAAGAAAATCATGGTATTTGCGGTGCCGTAGGTCAGCTTTTAAAGGTAGAAGAAGCCTATGAAGTGGCTATTGAGGCTGCATTAGGCGGTGCATTGCAGCATATTGTGACAGAGACGGAAGAAGATGCAAAGGCTGCCATCCGTTTCTTGAAAGAGCGGAAGCAGGGACGCGCTACCTTTTTACCCCTGACCGCGGTACGTGGCAGTGGATTGGAAGGCAGGCAGCCCATTTTGTCTGAGCGCGCGGTCATTGGTACAGCGGCGGACTTGGTGGAATATGATGCGCGCTATAAGGGGATTGTCACATACCTTTTAGGCAGAATTGTAGTGGTAGATGGATTGGATGCGGCTGTTGCGCTGGCGAAGAAGTATCACCATTCCTACAAGATGGTCACCACTGAAGGTGATATTATGAACCCCGGCGGTTCCATGACCGGCGGCTCTATGGCGAAAAAGAACACCAATATTTTTGGGCGTTCCAGGGAAATTCGAACCTTGCAGGAGCAAAGCGAAAAAATTGCAGCAGCATTGCAGACTTTGGAAGAACGCCTTGCTGAAACCAGAGAGGATTTGGAAGACAGCCAAAATACCCTGTTAGAACGGAAAATGGGATTGCAGAAGCATTTGCTGGAAATGCAGAATTTAGCGGAAGAGAAAGAGCGTACTGCTGCGTTGGTGAAGGAACAGGAAGAAAAACTGCGCTTGATTGCGGTGGAAGAAAGCCAGATCGCATCCCAGCTGGAAATGGCAGAAGCGGAGATGCAAACTCAGCGGGATATTATCTCCAAAGCGGAAGCGGCGGTAGATCAGGCAAATGCAGAATTGGAAAAATTCCAGTCTGATTTAGAGGCGGAGCGCAATGAAAAAGATGCCCTTTCTGCAAAAATTATGGATTGCCGTATTTCTATTTCCGGTAATGGTAAAACACTGCTTGCCCATGAAGATCAGGTACTGCGCCTGCAAAAAGAAAATAAGACATTACAGGAAGAAATTACAGCTCTGGAAGCAGAACAGGTTGCTTCCGGAGAAGGCAGTGCGGCAAAACAGGAAGAAAAAGAAGTTTTGCGGCAAAAGGCAGAAGACTTACGGGCAAAACAAGAAGAACTGCAAGCATCTTTGCGGGAAGCGGCACAAAACCGGAATCACCTTTCTGCCGCGGTTTCTGCCGCAGAAAGCAGTGTACTGGAAGCATCTGAAGAAAGTGGCAAGCTGAAAAATGAACTGTACCGTCTGGAGACGAATCAGGAACGGACTGCCTTGGAGCGGGATAATCTGTTTGAAAAACTGTGGGAAGAGTATGAGTTTACCTACCAAATGGCAAAGGAATATGCGATTGCCACAGAAGAAACCTATGGTCAGCTGAAAGCAGCAGCCAAAGAGCTGCGTAACCGTATCAAAGCTATGGGAGATGTCAATGTGAATGCCATCAGCCAGTATCAGGAAGTGAAGGAACGTTATACGTTTTTGACCACCCAGCGGGAGGACATTCGCACAGCGCAGGAAAAATTGGAAGAAATTATCCGTACTCTGTCAGAACAGATGGAAGATCAGTTTACAAAGCAGTTTGCGGTGATTTCCGACAACTTTAGCCGGGTGTTTTCCGAAATGTTTGGCGGTGGAAAGGCATATTTGAAGTTAAGCGATACTACCCATGTGCTGGAAAGTGATATTGAGATCATTGCCCAGCCTCCTGGGAAAAGTTTGCAGAATATGCAGCTGCTCAGTGGTGGTGAGCGGGCATTAACGGCCATTGCCATTTTATTTTCTATTTTACATATGAAGCCGTCTCCGTTTTGTATTTTGGATGAGATCGAGGCAGCACTGGATGATGCCAATGTCACTCGGTATGCCGCATATTTGACAAAATTTTCTAAGGAGACACAGTTTATTGTCATTACCCATCGAAAAGGCACCATGGAATATGCCGATATTATGTATGGTGTAACAATGCAGGAAAAAGGCGTTTCCAAACTGCTTTCCGTGAACTTTGCGGAGCAGGAGAGCGTTTTGGAGCAATGATAGGAGGTTCAATCCGTGGGATTTTTGGATTTTATAAAGAAAACATTTGCGGGGGAAGATGTTCAGCCGGAACAGTCTCAGGAGCAGGCGGTACAAGAAGAAAAGGAGCAGTCTGCTGAGGAGGCAGAGGACCAGTCTGGACAAAATACTGTAGCAGAAACTTCTGAATCAGTAGAACAAATCGCAGAAACCGTACCGGAAGAAACGGAGTCTGAGGATAAACCAGAAAAATCAGATTCTGTACAATTGGAAATCGAGCCGATTGAGGCGGAATCCAGTGTGGATGAAATAGTAGAAGAAGCGTCTGCACAGAGCGCAGAGACTGCTGTGGAATCTCCAGAAAAATTATTGGATGCAGAGATAGAAGAAGAGGCAACAGAAATAACTGGAGAGGCAGAAGAAGCTTCAGATACATCCGGAGAAACAGAAGAAGTTCTGGAAATAGCGGAAGAAGCCGAGAAATTTTCGGAAGCCACAGAAGCCGAAGAAGTTGTACAAGAATCCCAAGCAGATGAAACACAGATAGAAGAAACAGAAAAACCGTTGGGATTTTTTGCAAAACTGAAAGCTGGTCTCAATAAGACCAGAGAAAGCATCTTTGGCAGCATTGACAGCGTTCTGGGCGGGTTTACCAAGATTGATGAGGATTTGTTTGAAGAATTGGAAGAAGCGCTTATTTTAGCGGATTTAGGCGTGAAAACATCCATGGATATTGTGGAGTGCCTAAGAGACCGGGTTAAGAAAGAGCGGGTAACAGATCCCAGTGCCATTAAGGGAATGCTGGCGGAAGAAATCGCGGAGATTTTGAAAAAAGATGCTGCCGCTGAGATGTTGCCTTCTCCTACAGTGATTCTGGTCATTGGTGTCAATGGTGTAGGCAAAACCACTACCATTGGTAAATTAGCCCATGTATATCGCAACCAAGGAAAAAAAGTGATGCTTGCCGCCGCAGATACCTTCCGCGCCGCTGCCATTGACCAGCTGGAAGTCTGGGGTGAAAGAAATGGTGTGCCGGTCATCAAAAAAGAAGAAAAAACAGACCCGGCTGCCGTTGTTTTTGAAGCGGCCCATGCGGCAAAGAGTGCTGGTGTAGATATCCTGCTTTGCGATACTGCCGGCAGGCTGCACAACAAAAAGAATTTGATGGAAGAACTGAAAAAAATTGCCAGGGTTATAGAACGGGAATGGCCGGAGGCACACAGAGAGGTTTATTTGGTGCTGGATGCCACCACCGGACAGAACGCGCTGCAGCAGGCAAAATTATTCAATGAAGTGGCGGAAATTACCGGCATTGTACTAACAAAACTGGATGGTACAGCCAAAGGCGGTATTGTGGTAGCCATTAAGAGCGAAATGGAAATCCCTGTTCGTTTCATCGGTGTAGGAGAAAAGGCAGAGGATTTACAGCCTTTTGATGCGGAAAGCTTTGCAAAGGCACTCTTTGAACTGTAAAAAGCCAATTATTTCAAAAAAATCGGTCTGTCAAGGAAAAATACTTGACAGACTGTTTTCTTTCTGGTAAGATAGCACAGGTGAATGAAACTGCGATTCCCGATAAGGTGGTGCAAAAGGAATGGATACGATTTTGGAACTGACGCTGCTCTATGATTTTTATGGCGAGCTTTTGACAGAAAAACAAAAACGGGTCTATGAAATGCACTATCAGGAAGATTACTCCCTGACAGAAATCGGAGAGGAGTTTTCCATCAGCAGGCAGGCTGTACAGGACCAGCTGCGCAGAACGGAAAAGATTCTGCGGGATTACGAAGAAAAATTAGGGCTGGTTGCCAGATTTTTTGCACAGAAAAAAGAAGTGCAGGAAATCAGCGAGATTGCAGAATGTCTTTTAAAAGAACCTGTGCAGGAAAAAACACGGGAAAGTTTAGAGCGTATTAAAATCATCGCCGATCGTTTATTGGCTTAAGGAGTGTTTGCAATGGCATTTGAGAGCCTCTCCGGCAAATTGCAGGAGGTATTCAAACAACTGAAGAGCAAAGGACGCCTCAGTGAAGCCGATGTAAAGGCTGCTATGCGGGAAGTGAAAATCGCTTTATTAGAAGCGGATGTTAACTTCAAGATTGTAAAAGACTTTGTAAAAAAAGTCACCGAGCGGGCAGTTGGCACGGAAGTTTTGGAAGGCTTGAATCCTGGGCAACAGGTAATCAAGATCGTTAACGAAGAATTGATTGCGTTGATGGGTTCTACCCAAAGCCAGTTGACGTATTCCAAACATCCGCCTACGGTGTATATGATGGTTGGTCTGCAGGGTGCTGGTAAGACCACATCCAGCGGAAAGCTTGCAGGACAGCTTCGCAAAGCTGGCAGAAGCCCTCTGTTGGTTGCCTGCGACGTATATCGTCCCGCGGCAATTAAGCAGTTACAGGTAGTGGGTAAGAACTACGGCATCCCTGTTTTTGAAATGGGAGACCAGTTAAGCCCTGTGGAGATTTCCCAAAAAGCTTTGGAATACGCTGCTATTCACGCGCACGATGTAATTTTAATTGATACCGCCGGTAGATTGCATATTGATGAAAAACTGATGGAAGAACTGCGTCAGATTAAAGAGACTGTTCATCCGCAGGAAATTCTCTTGGTGGTAGACGCTATGACCGGTCAGGATGCAGTGACCGTAGCGGAAAGTTTTGACAGCCAGTTGGGTGTAGACGGCATCATTATGACAAAATTGGATGGCGACGCCAGAGGCGGTGCAGCTCTTTCTGTCAGAAGCGTGACTGGTAAACCCATTAAATATATCGGTATGGGAGAAAAAATGGAGGACTTGGAGCCTTTCTATCCTGACCGTATGGCAAGCCGAATCTTGGGTATGGGCGATGTACTCTCCCTGATTGATAAGGTACAGCAGAATTTTGATGAGAAAGAAGCCATTGAACTGCAAAAGAAAATGCGTAACAATGACTTTACACTGGAAGATTTCCTTTCTCAGATGCAGCAGGTGAAAAAAATGGGACCGCTGAAAGACCTGATGGGAATGATTCCTGGCATCAGCGGAAAAGATCTGGACCGTGCCTTTGAACAGAATGATCCGGCAAAGGAAATGGCAAAAGTAGAAGCTATTATTTATTCCATGACCAAAGAGGAACGGGCAAACCCTTCTATTCTCAATGGTCCAAGAAAGAAACGCATTGCTGCCGGCAGCGGCAGAAGCATTGCGGAAGTAAACCGTCTGCTGAAACAATTCGAAGATATGAAGAAAATGATGAAGCAGATGAACCAATTCCAGAAAGGTAAAAGGGGAAGACTTCCCTTTTTCCGATAAATATATCTATTCCAAAATTTCTTAGGAGGTGAAAGAACATGGCAGTAAAGATGAGATTAAAGAGATTGGGTGCAAAGAAGGCTCCTTTCTATAGAATCGTTGTTGCAGACTCCAGAGTAAGCAGAAACGGTAAGTCTATTGATGAGATCGGTTACTATGATCCCACTAAGGAACCCGTTGAGCTGAAGGTAAACGCAGAAGCAGCTAACAAGTGGCTTGCAAACGGCGCACAGCCTTCCGATACTGTAAAGGCTCTGCTGAAGAAAGCTGGCGTTATTGCTGAATAATCTGAAAAAGGGAGGCAATGCAAATGAAAGATCTCTTAGAGGTCATTGCTAAAAATCTTGTGGATTACCCTGATCAGGTTGTTGTGACGGAATCCGAGGGAGACCGTTCCTTGGTTTTAGAGCTGAAAGTTGCTCCCGAAGACATGGGAAAAGTCATCGGGAAGCAGGGCAGAATTGCAAAGGCGATTCGTACCGTAGTGAAAGCGGCTGCGATCCACGAGGATAAGAGAATCGTAGTTGAGATTGTGCAGTAAAACAGAATGTAGCAGGGTGCTTTTGGGTACCCTGCTGATTTTGTTTTTACTGCCGGAAGATATAGGAGAGGAAATATGGAAGGATATTTTGAGATCGGAAAAGTAACAGGAACCCATGGCATTCGTGGTACGATGCGGGTTTTTCCCACTACGGAAGACCCTTCCCGTTTTGAAAGATTAAAAGAAGTAATTTTCCAGCTGCGCGGCAGACAGGAAGTATTCCATATCCAGAAAGTAGCTTATCAAAAGCAGTTTATTTTATTGACAGTGAAGGAAATTACGGATATCAATGTAGCAGAGCTGTATAAAACCGCATCTATCCTGATCCCTGACGCGCAGGCAATTCCGCTGGAAGAAGACGAATACTATACCAGAGACCTTTATGGTTTGACAGTTGTGACAGATGCAGGAGAAGAACTGGGAAAGATAGAGGAGATTTTTTCCACCGGCTCTAATGATGTGTATGTAGTGAAAAAAGAAGGCGCTAAGGATCTTTTGCTGCCTGCGATTAAAGACGTGGTTTTAGCCGTAGATCCGGCAGAAAAGAAAATGACGGTACATCTTCTGGAAGGATTGAGGGACTAATGGAACGGCGAGAATACTATGTACTGACATTATTTCCGGAAATGATTCAGCAAACCCTTTCCCACAGTATTATGGGGAGGGCGCAAAAAGAAGGCATTATTTCTGTAGACGCTATCAACATTCGGGATTTTACACTGAATAAGCAAAAACATGTAGATGACTACCCTTATGGCGGTGGAGCTGGTATGGTTATGCAGGGACAGCCGATCTATGATGCTTACCAGAGTATTGCCCAACAAACAGAAGGCGCACGTGTTATCTATATGACGCCTCAGGGGCGCCCTTTTACCCAAAGAGTTGCAGAGGAGTTATCCAAAGAAGAAAAACTGGTATTCCTTTGCGGACATTATGAAGGAGTAGATGAACGGGTTATTGAGGAGATTGTCACCGATGAAATTTCTCTGGGCGACTTTGTATTGACTGGAGGAGAGTTGGCTGCCATTACCATCATAGATGCCGTTTCTCGGTTAGTACCTGGTGTGTTGGGAAAAGAAGAAAGCTTTGCCGATGAAAGTTTTTCCGATGGTTTGCTAGAGTATCCCCAATATACTAGACCGCCTGTATTTTTAGGCAGGGAAGTGCCGGAAGTGCTTTTAAGCGGGCATCACGGAAAGGTAGATCAATGGAGACGGGAACAGTCTTTACTGCGTACTGCGAAAAAACGTCCGGAATTATTGGAAAAAGCAGAGCTGAGCAAAAAAGATATTCGATTTTTGCAGGAGCGGGGAATATGGTCCCATAAAGCTTCTCAGCAGGATCCAAAAATATAAAAAGAAATATGGTGTAAATTCATATTGGAAACAGAACAAAAACCATGTCCTTTGAAATGGACATGGTTTTCTTTATGGAAACTATTTTTATTTTTTCTAAGACCCAGATAAATAATGAAAGGAATCCCCATAACGGCACTTCAAATGGATAGATGAAGTAGCCTGTATAATCCGGTCTTTCCTGCGGTAATTCATATCAAAGTCTGCGAAAAGCAATTTTTAGATTGTTACAACAATTAAAAAACAAATTTTGTAGGTTTTCAATTTTGTATTTTTATTGCTTGTGTTTGATTAGATAGTATTCTGTTTGATATATAGAAAAGCTAACGGAGACGGTGGGATTCGAACCCACGTGCCCTTGCGGACAACCTGATTTCGAGTCAGGCTCGTTACGACCACTTCGATACGTCTCCATAACATTTTTATTATAACAATGACAACCTACTTTTGCAACTTCAAATCTAATCTAAGGAACAAAAACTGCTGCCGAACCTCATAGAGGTTCGGTTTTTTCTATTTCTGTACAAAAATTTAGGAAAAGAAAAAAATAACTATCAATTATTTTGATGGATAATATAAAATCAATTCGTTTTACAAATGAAAAACGATGTAATATACTAAGAACACAAAATAAACCAAGCAAGCTTGTATGGTGTAAAAAGGTCGACTTCAAATGTATTTTGTAAAAATGAATGAAATGAACTTTATTTATGATGCCAGCCTGATGAAAAAGGAGAACGGATTACGATGAAAAAGAATGTAGCGGAAGTAATTAAAATCGGTGGAGCTTTAGTTGCGTTTATTGTAGGCTCTGGTTTTGCAACTGGTCAGGAATTGCTGCAATATTTTGCATCTTTCGGACTTTTGGGCATTTTGGGATGCATTGTTGCAATGGTATTTTATATTTATTTGAGTGTGTCTTTTTTGAAACTAGGGAAGGAAAACAGTATCACATCTGTAAATGAGGTCTTTTTTTACTATTGTGGCGAAAAAGCAGGCAGAATATTTGAGTTTGTCGCATTTTCCTATATGATTTTAAGTTTTATTACATTTCTTTCTGGTGCAGGCGCATCTTTCCACCAGTATTTGGGGCTGCCCAATGCTGTTGGAAGTTTAATTCTCGCAGCTGCGTCTATGATTACAGCAATTTTAGGACTCAGAAAAGTGGTAGATATTATTGGTGCCGTTGGTCCTGTTATCATTGTAACAACCATTGCAACCGCAGCTACCTTTTTGATTCAAAATTTTGGGGGATTCACAGAAGGCTTTTCTACCGTTTCCACGTTGGATATTCCGCAGCCGTCTGAAAACTGGCTTATTTCTGGTTTTATGTATGCTTCATTTATGTCTTTGTCTTTGGCGCCTTTTTTGCCAATGGTAGGCGCTACAGCAAATTGTACAAAGAATGCGGTATGGGGCGGAATTATTGGTATCGTTTCTTTAGGCGTGACCATTATTACGATTTCTCTTGCGTTTTTAAGTGATATAGAACTGGTTCATGCGCAGATGATTCCTACACTCTATATTGCTGGACAGATTTCACCATTTTTGGGGCTTTTCTTTATTGTTATTGTATTGCTTGGAATTTATACTTCTGCCGCGCCGATGCTGTGGAATTTCTCCGCGCGTTTTGCAAAGGAAAAAACAAAGAAATTTAATATCCTTGTAATTGCCTTAGGCATTGTTTGCTTAGTAAGTGGTGCGGTTATTCCTTTTGATGTGTTAGTAAATAAAATTTATTCCTTCTATGGATATATTGGTGCGGTATTTATGGTATTTATGATTGTAAAGCAGATTCGCGTACGTAACGAACGAAAAAAATATGGTAATTTGCCGAAAAAAACATTATGAGCTAAAAATAATCTAAAAAAAGCCTGTGTTTTAACAACACAGGCTTTTGAAATATTTATAATAAGCTCTTTGCATACAGCTCGTAAATCACTTCTTCTGTAACAGGATAGGGGAAAGATGCCAATTTTGCAGGGGCTTCCATCACGCGTTTGGTAAAGTCTTTGATTTGAGCATCGGAGAAAGTTTCTGGTGTATCTAATACTTCCTTGAAAAATGCTTTCAGCTCCTCTAAACTGGAAAAACCAAGTAAAGAAAGCATTTTCTGAATTTTTTCTCCTTCTTTTTCCATAAAAAGATCCAAATAAGCACCCATTAGTAAGCCATTTGCCCTGCCATGAGGGATACCTTTTTCGTAGGTGAGGAAGTATCCAAGACCGTGGGGCAGAGAGGTGCCTGTCTGTGCAATGGCAATACCACCTAAATTAGACGCCAGAAGTAATGCCTGCCGATCGCTGGAGGTGTAGTTTCTTTTCCGCAAAGAGGGGATACATTTCGCAAACATAAAAAAGCCGGATTCTACTGCGATCTCGCTCATAATATTGCTTTGGGCATGAAAATAACTTTCTGTTAAATGGCTGAGGGCATCTACGGCTGTTTCATTGGTGACACGAGCAGAAAGTGTATCCATATACTTTCCATCCAAAAATGCAAATACAGGAAAAACATGGGTAGAAATAGAAGCCTTGGTACGCATGGAGCGTCTGGTTAATACGGAAAATTGAGTGACTTCTGAACCCGTTCCAGCTGTGGTAGGGATTGCGACTACAGGCAAATGGGACATTGCAGCACCGTATAAATCTTCGCCGGATTTTTGGGGATTTGCCGCAAGACAAGCCATCGCTTTGGCTGCATCCATAGGGGAGCCGCCGCCAATACCGATGAAAAAGTCAACGCCTTTTTCTCTTGCCAGTGCTGCGCCTTGTTCTACGGTCTGTACAGAGGGATTTTCTTCTACTGCGTCAAAGAGTATCCATGCAATCCCAGCCCATTCTAATGCGCTTCTGATGTCTGTAAGGGCACCATTTTTCTTTGCGGAGGAATGCCCTGTGACAATCATTGCTTTCTTACCTAAAGTGGAAAGGACAGTTCCGTTTTTAATGACACAATCTTTTCCATAAAAAATTTTAGTCGGCATGAAATAAGTAAAATCAACCATGGGAATACTCCTTTCTGATTAACATAAAAAATCATACCAATCCCATTCTGCTGCCATAATCGCTTCACAGGTGGGGTCTACTTCTTCCAATAATTCAAATTCAATGATGAAATCGTGGTAGCGTTCTCCTTCAATGGTTGCGATACCACAGATGGTATAATGCTTACCTTCGCCTTCCAAATATTCGCCTTCCATCAACAGATCATCATCTTCTAAGTAAATTTGATTTTCTTTCGCATCAATCATTTCCTGAGGAAATACGAGTTTCATAGTGATCACGCTCCTTACTTTGCATTGTAACATCCCCAATAGGGAGATTCAACAAAAAAACTGCTTTTCCTTTCTTTCCGGCTATGCTATCATAGAAAAAGTAATAGGAAATGAAAATAGGAGGATTTTTCCATGCATTATATTGTATTAGACTTGGAGTTTAATCAAGCCTTTCCCTTTCAGACTGGAAAATCTACTGTAACGGTACCAGAATGTCCATTTGAAATCATTCAGATAGGTGCATTAAAGCTGAACGAACAATTTCAGACAGTAGATACATTTAACCGATTGATCCAACCACAGATTTATCCCCGTATTCATCCTTTTGTGGAAAAAATTACAGGAATCCATGCGGAAATGCTGCAAGGACAAGCGGATTTCCCTGCTGTATTTGAAGCGTTTACTGCTTTTATTGGCAGTGAGGACGCTGTTTTATGTACTTGGGGAAAGGATGATATCAAATCCCTTTTTAAAAACATTCTGTATTATGATTTGAGTGTAGATAGTATAACGGATAAAATGATAGATGTTCAAGGGTATGCATCTGTTTATTTACATCAGGAAGCAGGGCGTTCCATTGGTCTGAAAAATGCGGTTACTGCATTGCAGATTCCTATTTCTGATGCATTTCATGATGCTTTTTCTGATGCTTCCTATACAGCGGAAATTTTCCGTATCGTTCATCCGGAAAAGATTGTACCAGAAATATTCCAGCCCTTGCAGATGACTGCAAAAAAAATCCGTGCCCGTATCGATACCAAAGCGCTGTTTACCCATTTTACTGAAAAAGCAGGAAGAGCGCTTTCGGAAGAAGAGCAGAGCTGGATTAAGGAAGCTTATAAGTTAGGACGGATACAAAAGTATGATTTGAAACTAAAAAAGCGGGAAAAGAAGGAATAAAGCAGCGCAATTAAATGATAAAAAAGAACCGCAATGCAATCTCCCCTTAAGAAAATATGATGTTTCTTTCTTTTGATTTCTTAAGAGGAATTGCGACGGTTGTCTCCAGAAAAAACAATACAGATCAAAAAGAAACAGCTGAAATTCTTATCAAAGTAAGGATTTCAGCTGTCTTTGTTTTTATAAAGAAACCTCTATTGCGGTTCTTTTTATTTTTTATTTAAGGGAAGGGTCACACGAATTTGGCTGCCTTTTCCTACTGTACTGGTTAGGTGAATGGTACCACCTAAGTACTCTACAGCGTGTTTTACAATGGAAAGACCTAATCCAGTGCCATCCGTTTCTTTGGAATGACTCTTATCTACCCGATAGAAACGTTCAAATACTCTTGCCTGATCTTCGAGGGGAATACCGATTCCAGTATCTGTTACAGTAATCATGGCTAAAGCATCTGTTTTTTCCAAAGCAACCGTAACTTTTCCGCCAGCATGATTATACTTAATGGCATTTTCGCAAAGGTTTGAAATAATTTCGTGCAGCAGTTGCTGGCTGCTGTATAGTGTGATTTCCTTCGCTTCCAGAGAAAGAGTTACTTGATGGGCAGCGGCAGAAGTAGACAGGGCGTCCAATTCTTTCTTTGCGATTTCGTCTAAACGAAGGGTTTCCATAGGTAAATCCCGCTTTTCATCCAGCTGTGACAGACGAATGATATCTTCAATCAAAGACAGCAGACGATCTGCTTCTGTGCGAATCTGACCAACAAAGCGGGGGATATCTTCTGTTTTTACCAAACCACTTTCCAGTAATTCCGCACTGCCCATAATGGCATGAAGGGGCGTTTTTAACTCATGAGAAACATTTGCAGTAAATTCTCTACGGTTTCTTTCCGCAAAGACTTTTTCGGTTACATCAAAAATCAGTAAAACAACACCGCTGGTTTTATCATCAGCCATAATACGAGAAGCATTTAATTGGAAGATACTTCCATGCTTACTGATCTGACCTTCGCTGCTGCCATTTTGCAAAGCTTTTTGCAAAAGTTGATCAATTTCACGATTTCTTTCAATCACTAAGAAATCTTCGCCTGCATGGGCATCTTTAATTTCCAAAAAAGACATGGCGGCTGCGTTGATGCTCAGGATTCTTTCTTGCTCATTGAGCAGAACCAAACCTTCTTTCATATCTTTTGTAACAGCAGCAAATTCGTTTTGTTGCTTTTTTAATTCACTTAACTGCTGCGTAATTTGTCTGCGTTGTTGTTCCATATGTACCAGCATAGGAGACAATTCATCATAAGTATTGTTTTCTAATGGTTCATCAAAATTTAAATCATTTAAAGGCGCTACAATGCGATTAGATAACCGTTTGGAAAGAATTGCGGCTAACACCAGAGCAAACCCAAAAACCAATACAAAGGGAGGCAAAAGCCCTAAAACCAGCATTGGCACGGCAGCGTAGCTGGTGGAGATACGAAGTACAGTGCCATCCTCCAGCAGTTTTGCGTAATAAAGGTTTTTTTCTGTGAGGGTAGAGGAGTAACGGCTGCTTTCGCCTTCACCGGTCGCAAATGCGGACTGAATTTCTTCTCTCTGGCTATGGTTTTCCATTTCTTCTGCGTTAAAATGTGTGTCATAAAGAACAGAGCCATCTGCTCCAATCCAGGTCAGACGAAAATCTGTTGATTGCAGGTTTTCTAAATAGGAAATCCCATCTTCAGACACACTATATGCCGCCAGATTCATTTCAGAACGCAGCCGATCAGCTTGCAAGTTGGTAAAGTAGCTGTATAACGCACCTAAAAGAATGAGAAAAGAAGCGACGAGTATGACAAAAGCCATAGAAAACATGGAACGAAGTATTTTTTTTGTCATTTCTGCGCCTCCATTCGGTAACCTACGTTACGTACGGTTTGGATTTTTTCACCATAAGAACCGATTTTTTGCCGTAACGTACGGATGTGCATATCTACAGTTCGGGTTTCTCCGCAGTAGTCCATGCCCCAAATTTCATTAAACAGCTGTTCTCGTGTATAAGCTGTGCCGGGATGGAGCAGGAATAGCTTTAACAGTTCATACTCCTTATAAGTTAAGTTAATAATCTGCCCATCAATGGAAACACTGTGCTCCTTTAAATTCATCTGTAAAGAATCGTAAGTTAAAATGGGATCTTTTTCCACAGGCTGGCAACGACGCAAAACAGCTTTAATGCGAGAGATCATTTCCATCATGCCAAACGGCTTGACCAAATAATCATCTGCGCCTAAATCCAAACTCTGGATTTTATCATATTCCATGCCTTTTGCAGTTGCCATAATAATAGGGATGCGGCAGGTATCAGGAGAGGCTTTTAACTTCTTTAAAATTTGAACACCATCTTCTCCAGGCAGCATAACATCTAACAAAATCAGTTCTGGCTGATCTGTTTTCAGTGCTTCCCAAAAAGAAGTACTTTCCTCAAACCCTCTGGCCTCAAATCCGGTTGCTTTTAGGGTATATAATTCGATTTCCCGTATTCCGGCATCATCTTCTACACACCAAATCATGCTTTTTCTTCTCCTTTATGAACTCCAGTAATGGAAAAAACGACCCATTCTGCAATATTTACCGCATGGTCCCCAATTCTTTCGAAATACTTTGCGATCATCAGCAGATCCAGTGCATATTTTCCATCATCCGGCTGATTTGCAATCATATCGATTAAATGAGACTTTACTTTTTCAAAATATTCATCTACGACATCATCATGGGCAATGGCTTTTTCTGCCAGATCCATATCCTTTTGTACATAGGAATTAACACTTTCTGTTACCATCTGAATGGCTTCATTCGCCATCTGCAAAATATCTGCACAATGATTGGGATCGTGCCCTTCCATATAGGAAATAATTTCTGCAATATCATCTGCCTGATCACCAATACGTTCCATATCGGTAATCATTTTCAAAGCCGCGGAAATTTGTCTCAGATCCTTAGCAACAGGCTGCTGCTGCAGTAACAGCTTTAAGCAAAGGTTTTCGATGGTACGCTCCATATGGTCGATTTCTGTATCCACGGGGGATACCTTTGCTGCGATTTCTTTGCTGTCTTTTGCCAATGCTTCGGAAGCCAAACCAATGGCTTCTTCGCACATAGCACCCATTTGTGTCAGTTCTCTGTTTAACAGCGCAAGCTGTTCGTCGAATTTGCTTCTCATAATTAACCGAACCTCCCTGTAATATAATCTTCTGTACGTTTGTCTCTGGGTTCAGAGAACATTTTTTCTGTATCGCCGTATTCAATCAGGTTGCCCAGCAAGAAGAAAGCGGTATTATCAGAAATACGTACAGCCTGCTGCATATTATGTGTAACGATAATAATAGTATACTGATTTTTTAGTTCTGTGACAAGATCTTCGATCTTGGATGTGGAAATAGGGTCCAAAGCGCTGGTAGGTTCATCCATCAGCAGGACATCAGGTTCTACTGCCAGTGCTCTGGCAATGCAAAGGCGCTGCTGCTGACCACCGGAAAGACCTAATGCGGATTTTTTCAGTCGATCATGGACTTCATCCCAAATAGCAGCACCGCGCAAAGAGCGTTCTACAATATCATCCAGTTTCGCCTTATTTTTGATACCATGGGTTCTGGGACCATAGGCGATATTATCGTAGATGCTCATGGGGAAGGGGTTAGGCTTTTGGAATACCATGCCAACCTGTCTGCGCAGTTCATTTACGTCCAGCTGAGGATCAAAAATATCTTGACCACGATAGCGGATATCGCCGGTTACTTTTACACCAGGTACCAAATCGTTCATACGATTTAATGTTTTCAAGAAAGTAGATTTACCACAGCCGGAAGGTCCGATCAGGGCAGTGATGCTTTTTTCTTCAATATCAATGTTGATGTCCTTTAATGCCTGGGAATTGCCATACCACAAGCACATGTCTTTTACAGTAATGATAGAACTCATATATCTCTCCGTTTCTGATAGTGCTTACCTACAAGAGTTGCAGCCGTGTTAATCAATACCGCCAGCACCATCAAGATAGCGGCAATGGCAAACGCAACATCAAATTCACCTTGTTCTTTTGCGTATACATACAATGCAACGGTTAGGGTTGCACCAGCGTTTTGTAATCCATCGATAATGCCATTGGTAGCATGCGCGAAACCTGCGGTAAATAACAGCGCAGCGGATTCACCGAGGATACGACCAATGGAAAGGATACAGCCGGTAATGATACCGTCAATACAGCTGGGCAAAACTACAGTACGAATGACTCTCCATTTACCTGCACCTAATCCAAAGGCACCCTCACGGTAGCTTTGCGGTACAGTTTTCAAACTTTCTTGTGTGGTACGCATGATGGTAGGCAGATTCATGATTACCAGTGTGCAAGCACCTGCTAAAAGGGAAGTCTTCATGCCTAAGAATTCGCAGAAGAAAAGCATACCTACCAAGCCGTAAATAATAGAGGGAATACCAGATAATGTTTCAGCTGCATATTCGATAAGAGATACTACCTTCTGATTGGTAGCATATTCGCTTAAATAAACCGCAGCACCAACACCCAGAGGCAAAACCAGCACCAAAGATGCCAGTAAGATGTATAGTGTGTTTAAAATATCCGGTAAAATACCAATGGTATCAGCTAAGTAACTAGGCTCCGTAGAGAGCAGCTCCCATGTGATATGGGGGAAACCTTTATAAAGTACATATACAATGAAAAATAATGTGAGCGCGCAGGTGATAACAACTGCTAGTGTCATAAGGGCATTCATTAGGAATATGTACCGTTTTCTTTCGTTTGAAATAGGTCTATTTTCCATTTAATGTTCCTCCTTACTCTTTTTCAAGAAGAAGTTCAGTACTGCATTGATTAACATAATAAAGAAGAACAGTACCAATGCAATAGAGAATAATGCCTGCCGCTGCAATCCAGAGGAGTAAGCCATTTCGCTGGCAACAGCGGTAGTCAGGAAACGTACGCTTTCAAATAGGGAAGGCATATTGGGTGCGTTACCAGATACCATGATAACAGCCATTGCTTCACCAATGGCTCTGCCCACGCCTAATACAATTGCGGCTGCGATACCGCTTTTTGCCGCGGGAACGGATACGCGGAAATAGGTTTCTGTAGGGGTAGCACCCAATGCTAAAGATGCGTCTTCATATTCTTTGGGAACGGCTTCCAGAGCGGTTAAAGAAACGTTAATGATGGAAGGCAGTACCATGATTGCCAATACGATGATTGCGGCTAATAAGCTGGCACCGTCAGGAAGAGAAAAAACTTCTCGAATCCCCGGAACCAAGATCAGCATACCAACTAAACCGTATACAACAGAGGGAATGCTGGCCAAGAGGCTGATTGCGGAACTAACAATGGATTTTACTTTGGGATTTGCGACCTTTGCCAGATAAACTGCGGTAAAAAAGCCAACAGGTACGCCCAAAAGAATTGCGCCTGCCGTACCATAAATACTGGTGAGCAGGAAGGGCAGGATACCAAAAGAGGGTTCGCTTGCCGTAGAAGCCCATGTTTTGCCAAACAAAAAGTCGATCAGCCCGATTTCACGAATGGCAGGAATACCGGAAATAACAAGATAGATTGTAATCAGTAAAACACAGCCTACGGTCAATAAACCTAAAATCAAGAAGATTCCATGAATAATGGTTTCGGTCAAATGTTTTTTGTTTTTCATAATTTCAGCCTTTCTTTAGAAAAAAAGACGGTTCCCGGTATGGAGAGCCGCCTTTTTGAAAAAATCGTTTAGTTTGCGGATACTACACCTGCACCAGTCAGGATATCTTCTACATCAGCAGAGGTTGCGTAGTCGAAGAACAGCTGTGCTGCCTCGCTCAGAGGAGTATCAGTCTTGGTAACCAGTACGAAAGGACGCTGTACTACATAGCTGCCATCTTTTACAGTTTCCTCGGAAGGAGCAACACCATCAACAGTGATAGCTTTTACAGTGTCGCTGATGGAAGCCAGAGAAGCATAACCGATAGCACCAGGGTTGTTTGCTACAGTAGTGATTACGTCACCAGTGCTGGTCAGTTCCTGACGATACTGGCAAAGGTCTTCTGTACCGGTAATGGATTCAAAACCATCTCTGGTACCGCTGCCTGCTTCACGACCGATCAGTACGATTTCGCTGTCACTGCCGCCAACTTCGCTCCAGTTGGTGATTTCACCGGTGTAGATCTGTGCAATCTGTTCCAGACTCAGATCGTTTACAGGGTTTTCAGGGTTTACGATAATAGCAATACCATCTAAAGCCAGGATAGTTTCGGTCAAACCGCTTTCTTTTTCTTCATCTGTCAAAGCACGGCTGGAAAGACCGATGTCGCATCTGCCTTCAGATACAGCAGTGATACCGGAACCGGAACCAGTGGGGTTATAAGTAAAGGTAATGCCAGAGTTTTCAGCTTCGAATGCTTCACCGAGAGAGCCGATTACTTTTTCCATGGAAGTGGAACCGTCGGTAGATACGGTACCGGTTACTTCGGTGTTGCTAGAGGTGTTAGAATTGCTGGAAGAGTTGCTGCCGCAGCCTGCCAGAGTAGTTACGGCTAATGCTGCTGCGATGGTTAAAATGCCAAATCTTTTCATTTTAATTTCTCCTTTTTTCTTTACTTTTTGTTTGTTTTATCTTACAGACTTATATTATAAATTTTCTGTAAAATCCAAAAGAAACGTTTTGTAAAGCTTTTGTAAAATGATATTTTATGTTGAAGAAAGGCTTTACTTGCTATTTTTTGTAAAAAATGGTATGGTACTGACGAATGGAATATTATTGGAAGTTGGAATAAAGGAGGATTTTACATGTCAAGAGCAGATAAAGCGGAGGAAATCTTTAGAAAAGGATATAACTGCAGCCAGGCAGTATTTGCTGCATTTGCGGATGTAGTAGGCATGGATGAGGAAACTGCTTTAAAAATTGCCAGCCCCTTTGGCGCAGGCATTGGTAAACTGCGGGAAGTATGCGGTGCAGTCAGCGGCATGACAATGGTAGCGGGTATGATGCAGGGTTACAACGATCCCAAGGACTTTGACCAAAAAGCAGAAGTTTACCGGATTGTACATGCAATGGCAGAGGAATTCAGACAAAGACAAGATGGTATTCTTTGCAGGGAACTGTTGGGTCTGAAACCTGGTGAGGACGCGCAGGAACCGCAAGTACGCACAGAAGAGTATTATCATGTACGTCCTTGCTTACGTGCAGTAAGAGATGCGGCAGATATTGCAGAAAAATATCTGTTAAAATAATTTCTGTCAACAATCTATTTAAATGAACGAAAAAAGGAACTCCATGATGGAGTTCCTTTTTCAATGGATGATGGAATTTTAACCTTCAAATCCAACCATAAGACCGCCCTTTTCAGCATAGTAGCTGCAAAGACCGGCAGTAGGACGGATTTGAATTTCTGCTGTTGGATAAAGTTGTAAAATACGCGCTTCTAAGCGTTTTGCACCCGTTTCATTCAAACAATGGTGAATGAGAACCTTACCGCCTTGATAGCCTCTGGCTAACATCTCTTGAAAGATTTTTTCTAAGGTAGACTTTTCTCCACGGCATTTGTGCAGCATGGAAAGCTGCCCTTTTTCATTGGCAATACCAAGCGCACGAATGCCTAAAAATCCAGCGACGGATGCAACAGCGGGATTGACTCTGCCGTTTTTTGCCAAATTTTTCAAAGACTCTAAAGAAAATAGCAGATGTATTTTGCTGCGATAGTGTTCAATGGCAATGCAGATCTCTTCAAATGTAAGTGACTTTTGAACCAATTCTTCTAATTTTTGTACCAACATGGCGCAGCCGGGACCAGCAGACTTACTGTCAATGACACATACTTTTCGATCAGGATGTTCTTCCAAATAGTCATTTTTTGCCAGAACAGCAGAATGATAGCTTCCGGAAAGACCTCCTGTAATGGTGACAGTATAAACCTCTTTTGCATCGCCAAAAGCATCCAGCCATTCTGCTGCATTGGGGCAGGAAGTAGTACTTCTGCCGGGATAAACAGCTAATTCTGCAACCATTTGTGCGGCATTTAGGCTGTGATCATCAATATATTCTTTTTCATCGGTAATGATTTTTAAAGGAACGGTGGCATATGGCACCTTTCGTTCATCTAATAAATCGCAAGAAGAATCAAAAACAATTTTTCTATTCATTTCGCACCTCGTTTCTAAAAAAATGCGATGTGGTTTTTAAAACTACATATGTTTAATAGTAGATGCCTTTTTTGGATTTGTCAAGAGCACTTTTCTTTTTTCTGCGTTGACGGAAATTTTTCTGGATGCTACAATAAGATCCAAGGGAGGAAAAGCATTATGAATGAAATTCAGGAAAAAGTGAAAATGCGGCTTTCTGCATTTCGTCTGCCTATATTTAAAGAAATTCCAGACAATGGATTGTATTTAGAACAGGTAGTGCAGTATATTTCTATGATTTTGAAGCCTTTGGGGGAAGGTTTAATCACGGCATCTATGATCAGTAACTATGTAAAGAAAAAACTGGTGGATAGACCTGTGCGTAAGTTTTATTACAGAAGCCAGATTGCGTATCTGTTGTATATTACTTTAACCAAAACAGTGTTTTCTTTAGATCAGATCGGCTGGTGTATTTCGTTGCAGAAAGCGGCTGCCGACCGTTTGGAAGAATCTTATGAATTTTTTCGAAAAGAGCTGGAACGGGTTTTGCATGCTGTTTGCGCGGTACAAAATTATGGTTTTGAGCCTTCTGAGGAAGAAAACATGGCAAAGGCAATGTTTTTTAATATGATTGTTGCCATTGCAAATCACATTTATTTGGAGCAGTGTTATTTGCTGATGGATGCAAATGTTTCTCCACAGGGGATATCTTAAAATTCGAAAGAAAAAAGGACCTGACCGGTCCTTTTTTTGTTTGTGAATCATTATCCACTGCATTATAATGTGTCTCGCTGCGCCATGGGGGAATAGTCAAAGTCTCTTTTTTTCCCAAAGCCACTGGCTACTGTGCGGCAGAGATTCCCACGCTCTGCAGATCGAATAAAATGAGTGCTGGCTTTTTCGCTTTCCATTTGTGTTAATCCCTCTGATGTGATCAGCAGCTGCATTGCGCAACCTCCTTTATTTGATTCTTTTATTTTCAGTATGCACAGAAAAAAAGAACTTATACAAAGCGCAAAATGAGGCATAATTTGTCAGGTATATTTTCCAATTCCAAGGGAGAAGTTAAAAACAGGACAAGAAAATTCTGTTTGAAAATTTTTCCGCAGGGGAGTGGATGAATCATGGCATATTACAGTAAGGTAGAAATCAGTGGGGTGAATACGGCAAAATTGCCGACTTTGACACCGGAAGAATCGAAGAAATTATTCCGGGAGTACCATGACGGTGACCTTGCTGCCAGAGAAAAACTCATCGAAGGAAACTTGCGGCTGGTTTTAAGCGTCATAAAACGCTTTGAGCACCGCAGTGAAAATATGGATGATTTATTTCAGGTAGGTGTTGTGGGCTTGATTAAAGCCATTGACCATTTTGATATTACAATGGATGTTATGCCTTCCACTTATTTTTGCCCTATGATTATTGGGGAGATCCGCCGGTATTTACGGGACAATAACAGTATCCGTGTCAGCCGGTCTTTAAGAGATACCGCCTATAAAGCACTGCAAATGAGAGAGCGTTTGACGGCGGAACGGGAAAAAGAGCCTACTTTAGATGAAATTGCGAAAGAAATGGGCTTGCCCAAAGAAACGGTTGTTACTGCCATGGATGCCATTCAAGATCCTATCTCTTTGTTTGAGCCGGTTTATCATGATGGCGGGGATACCATGTTTGTTATGGACCAGGTAAGCGATGAAAAAAATGGAGATAAGCTGTGGTTAGAAAATTTGTCTTTGGCAGAAGCTTTGGATCACTTATCGGGAAGAGAGCAAAAAATTGTGAAACTGCGGTTTTTTGAAGGCCGTACTCAAACGGAAGTCAGTGAAGAAATTGGTATTAGCCAAGCACAAGTATCACGTTTGGAAAAAAGCGCATTACAGCGTATGCGTAAATATGTTTGAAGCGTCATTCTGTGAATAGACAAAGAAAAACAGGTGTGCTATAATTTGGAAACGGAATGTTTCAAGATATAGGTACCAAAGGAGGATTGCCGTTATGAAATTATCAGCACAAAATAGTATTGCCATGATTATTGATGAGCAGGAGAGGCTGATGCCCGTTATTGATCAGAAAGAAAGTGTCGTTGATAGGACGGTTTTGTTAATTCAGGGATTAAAAGAATTGGGTGTTCCTATGGTGGTGACGGAGCAGTATACCAAAGGTTTGGGTTTTACAGTAGCGCCTGTTCAAGAAGCTCTGCAGGAGGCGTATCAGCCTTTAGAAAAAAGAAGTTTCAGCTGTATGCTGCAGGACGAAATGCGCCAGGCTGTTTTGGGCTCTGGTAAAAAACAAGTGATTATCTGCGGCGCAGAAACCCACATTTGTGTGATGCAGACAGTCAGAGATTTACTGGCAGAGGGCTGTGAAGTGATTTTAGCCGTAGACGCATTGGGCTCCAGAAGAGAATACGACAAGCGCTCTGGTATTGCCAGAATGGCACAGGAAGGCGCAATCATTTCCAGTGTAGAGTCTATTCTCTTTGAATTGACAGAAACCAGCACATCCGAGCATTTCAAGGCAATTTCTAAATTGGTTAAATAAATAAAAAACAGACCGGTTTGCTTTTTCAGGCTCCGGTCTTTTTTATTTCAAGATAAATGATTGACAATAATATTCCGGCAGCGCTCTGCGGCAAAAGACCATCAAACCCAGAAGGTGCACAATGTTTTTCTGCTTAATGGACAATTCTCATACATTGGGAAGTGCTGCCATTATTAAACTACCACAAACCATCAATAAAATGGAAATCGTCTGCAGACCTTCTCGGTTCCACATCTATTTGGTCATGTTTCAAAGGGGATTTTCTGTTTCTTCCTGTTTTTTTAAATATTATAAATTGCGAAAGAAACCGGAACAAGATCAATTTCGACGAAAAAATATCCTATTCTTTTGCATGGCTTTTTCTCTGCATTTGTGCTATGCTGTGAACAGAGAAAAAGGAAGGTGCAGTTAGAATATGAGTAATTTTTTTGGTCATCTAAAAACGATAAACCATCATCGGGCTTTAGTGTGTGCGTATTGTTTCCGGGTGGGACTTTATTGGCAGGGGCTGACCCATGACTTATCGAAATATAGCCCGACAGAATTCTGGATGGGCGTGAAGTACTTTCAAGGAACGGATAGCCCCAACAATGCAGAAAAAAGGGACAAAGGATATTCTGCGGCATGGCTGCATCATAAAGGAAGAAATAAGCACCATTTTGAATACTGGCTGGACTATGATCCCAAGCAAAATTACGCCATCAGTGGAATGCCGATGCCTGTTCGATATGTTATAGAGATGTTTTGTGACAGAGTAGCTGCTTGCCGGGTGTATCAAGGGAAAAATTATACAGATGCCAGTGCTTGGGAATATCACTTAAAAAGCCGTTCCTACCATGTGATTCATCAAAACAGTATGGCACAGCTGGAAGAACTTTTGCAATTGATGGCAGAAAAAGGGGAAGAATGCGCTTTTGCCCGCGCCAAAGAAATGCTGCAGCAGGCGAAAAAGGATGGTACATATTAAGGAAAATCCTTTGAATGAAAGTGGGAAAACTGTTTTTTTTACGCAGGGATCATAACAGCATAAATAAAAAAGACGATTGCAAAATTTGCAGCCGCCTTTTAGGAGAATGGATGAGATAAATTGGTTATAGCTTGGAAGAGGGGTGTTCTTGTTTTAGCCGTTTTTTGGCTTCTTCTACGGTTTCATTATCTTTCGTCAAATAACGATCCACAAATTCATCTTCAATCTTTGTATAGCTTCCTACAACCGTATCTTCAATTTTATGAAAGGCTGAAGTTACCTTTTTGGCAAGATTGCGATTCGCAGTTACCAGTTTTGATTTTGCCATATTGTATCCCTCCTTATATATGTAATGGATAAGTTGTTTGCAAGTAAGAGCGATTTCAGAGGTATTCCGTCTAAAGCATGCTATTTTTGCTGCATGGCTAAAAAGATGGATGCCATCAATCTTTGATTCCTTTTGTGAGCGGAATGAGGGAAAGTAAAATCAGAATGCCTATGAGACCTATGATTATGCCTAGAACCATTCTATCCCAGACCATCGTAAAGCACATTCCAATGCCCAATGCCAAAGCACCAACAATGCCGAATAAAATAGTAAGAATCGTTTTCGCAGAGACTGCAATGGGCTGCTTTTTTTCCATTTTACGCCAAATCAGAATGGTAACCAATCCTAAAAGCAAACCGGCACAGCCAAAGATAATACCAATTTGAAAAGAATCCCATTGGGGAATTAATGCCATACACATGCCAAGGGCAAACAATACGCCGCTGACTGTTCCTAATAACATGGCTACAAAACTACTTTTTTTCATAAAATATTCTCCTTTACATTCATTAACACAACAGTTGTTATTTTAATACGAAAAACAGTATACTGAATATATGATATGAAAAACAATCATCAATTTTCCAACAAGTGTTGAGTTAAAGGAGGATTTTATGAATAAACCAAATAATAAAAGAAGAAAAAATTCCCGTGCACGCATAGAAAAGGCTTTTGTGGAATTATTGCAAAAGAAAGCGTTGAGTGAAATTCGCGTATCAGATATCTGCAAAATAGCTGAGATCAATCGAACAACCTTTTATGCCAATTATGCGGATATTTACGATTTGGCTGATTCTATCCGGGATAAACTGGAAAATAACCTTTCACAGATGTACGAAGAAGAAATTGTAACAGGATTTAATAGTAATGACTATTTAAAGCTATTCCGGCATATCCAAGAAAATCAAATCTTTTACCATACTTATTTTAAATTGGGTTACGATGATAATTACAAGATTATCCGTTATGATACAAAACTGGCGGAAGCGTATTTTCAAAATCAGTTTATTACTTATCACATGGAATTTTTTAAAAGCGGTTTAACGAAAATCATTAAAATGTGGCTGCAAAATGGATGCCAGGAATCACCAGAGGATATGTGCGAGATTATCCGCAGCGAATATCAGGGCAGAGAAAGAAATATTTGAACTTACAACAGAAGATAGAAAGGAGTCTTTTCTGTGAAAAAAGTTATGCTATTGGTGGTAGACGGGTTAGCGCCGGAATATTTCCAAAAAGACACTGCGCCTCATTTGTTTCGCCTGGCACAAGAAAGCGGTTTTTACAAAACAGTATTAGGCGCCATGCCTTCGGTTACCAACGTGAATCATGCCTGTATCCTGTCTGGGAAATGGCCGGAAGAGACGGGAGTTGTTGGCAATTATTACTATAACCCGATTACGCAGGAAGAAGGCTTTATTGAAGAACGGGGGTTTATGAAAGCAAAAATGCTGCTGCAGGAGTATGGTGAAAATCATGGAACGACCGCGTTTTTTACCGTAAAAGGAAAGGTATTGGGAGTATATGGTGAAGGTGCAGATATAGGAATGAGTGCGCAGGATCCTGACCAAAAGCTGATTCGGAAATATGGATTGGACATGCCGCCTGCTGTAGATAGTTTGGATAGTACACGTTGGATACTGGAAGCGGCTTATCGATGTATAGAAAAAGATAGCCCGGATCTGGTCTATTGCACCACCAACGATTATGCGTTCCATCACTTTGCACCTGGTACAATAGAAGCGGTACAGCAGGTCCGAACTGTTGATGCATATATGGCAGAAATTGCAAAACTGGAACCACAGCGACAGATTTATATTACCGCAGACCATGGCATGAATCAAAAAACCAGAATTGTCCATTTTCAAAATATTGCCCAAAAAGCAGGTTTTTCTGTTTACTGCCTGCCGCCTTTAAAGGATAGATATATTGAAAATCATATTTACCAGGAAGGCGGGATGTTATATGTTTTTTTAAAGCAGAAACAACAGGCAGAGGCATTTTATCAATTTGCCCAAAAAGAGCCGTATGTGCAGCAGATTTTGACGAAAGAAGCGGCGGCAGAACAATATCATCTTCCGATAGATCAGATTGGTGACTATGTTCTTCTTACAGAAAAAAACAGTGCGTTTGGGGAGTGTGAACCTGATATTTTATATACCCAGGCATCCAGAACCCATGGATCTTTGTTTGAACGGGAAGTGCCGTTGTTAGCAATTCATCCGGAACGGGAAAAAGAAGCGTACCAATACTCCAAAGACATTGTAAAGTATTTATTTAAAGATAAATGAGTGAAAAAATCTAAATTCTTAATCCAGAAAACGGCAAAGTATCAAATGGAGACTGGATCAAGGATATCATGACTGCTGGGTACTTGGTGTACAGACAAGCAGAGAGTGCATATATTGTATCAGTATTTTTGCTGATAGGAGGCGCATGAAAATCGATCAATTATTGATTGGCTGTCCAGTATGCCAAGCACCGGAAGTCTTAGCATTATTTTTGCAGTCTTTACAGCGTTTGGAATTCAAAAATACAAAAGTATATTACCATTTTATCGATGATAATCATGATCGTTGTTCTTCAGAACTACTAGACCAATTTTGTACAGCCGTAGAACGGGTGACAATAGAGCGACCGCAGAAAAACAGCACAGATAAAAAGTACCAGGAACATAATTGGGATGAAAATATCATTTGGAAAGTGGCGGAATATAAAAATCAGATGATTGGTCGCGCGTTACAAGAAAATTTTACCCATCTCTTTTTCATTGATTCAGATGTGCTCTTGCATCCGAAAGCGGCTGCACATTTGATGGATACTGGAAAGGAAATTGTATCCCAGGTATTTTGGACACGGTGGCAGGATGATGCAGTGGAACAGCCGCAGGTGTGGATGCAGGATTTTTATACACAATATGATCAAAAACCAGGTGAACATCTTACGGAAGCAGAAGAGAGAAAACGTACCTTTGCCTTTTTTGATATGCTGCGCAAACCGGGGCTTTATGAAGTAGGCGGTCTTGGTGCCTGTACCATGATCCGCCGCAGCGCTTTGGAGAAAGGGGTTTGCTTTCAGCGGGTCCGCAATCTGACGCTTTGGGGTGAGGACCGGCATTTTTGTGTACGTGCTGCAGTGCTGGGAATTCCGCTGTATGCAGATACGGTTTATCCTGCATTTCATGTGTTTCGTCCGCATCAGCTGGCGGACGGCCGTGCGTTTTTACAGCAAACAGAAAACATCTTGCCATAACTTTGAAAGAATAGACACTTTTTTTACTCTTTTACGATGCAAAGTTATTTTTCACGCATAGTATAAGAAAAAGGGTGGAAGCCGTGTGGTAAAGAATGAGAAACTGTAATCGAAGACGAAATTTATCATGCTTATATGGTGTCGGTTTTCTGACCCTTGGCATAGGTCTATTATGCGGGCTTTTCCTGGGGTGGATCACTTTTGTGTTAGGTCTTATTTCCATTGGCATTGGTTTAAAGTTTCTGTTTTTTAACTGATTGTGCAGATTGCAAAAAATATTTTGCCGTGCTGCACGAAAAAAATAGAGAGGTATTGCACAAAAGGAGGCATGATGAGAATGACAGAAGTAGTTGCTGCGCTGATTTGGCAAGAAAACCGATTCTTAATCTGTCAAAGACCGGCACATAAAGCACGTGGACTGTTATGGGAATTCGTAGGTGGAAAAGTAGAAGCGGGGGAAACAAAAGAAGCGGCGCTGATTCGAGAAATAAAAGAAGAACTGGGGATAGAGGCAAAAGTGGATGGTTTTTTTATGGATGTCATACACCCTTATCCTGATCTAACGGTGCATCTTAGTTTGTATCATTGCCGGATTGCGTCCGGTCAAATACAGCTGCTGGAGCACAATGCCATAGCTTGGATCACGCCGGAAGAAATTGAAAAGTATGATTTTTGTCCGGCAGATGAAGAAATTCTTGCACGCATCCGTCAAGATTATGGGAATGAAAAAATATAATTTACGAAAAAAAGCCGTTGGGAATACCCCAAACGGCTTTTTTAAAATTCGTGTGTAAAATTAGATTGCACGAGTGATCTTATTTGCACGCATGCATCTGGTGCAAACGTAGATGGATTTCACATTGCCATTATCTTCTACAATCTGAACCTTCTTTACATTAGGATGCCATTTTTTGTTTGCACGTCTGCTAACCTGACTACGGTTGATACTAATTCTATGACCTTTCAACTGGCCTTTCTCACAAATCTCACATTTTGCCATTGCTCGCACCTCCTTCAAATCTGTGACACAACATGGGTATTTTAGCAGAATTTTTTTATTTTTGCAAGCTAAAATGATTGGTTTTTGAAATTTTTTTACAAAAACTATGACAACACAAATAAAATAGAGGAGAAAAACGGTAAATTTCAAAAAAGCTATTTCTTATTTCAAAAAATGTGATATAATCGTTCTGAATAAAATGGCAGAAGAATGGAAAAGTATTCTTATCGGGAAATTCTGCACTGGAAAGATAAAATGCTTTCACATTTTTCAAGTATAAATAGTATCCATACCAACCAACAGAGTATTTTTGAGACAGGAGGCTGGATTGTATGGCAGCACAAATGGAAAATCAATATGGTAAAATTACCATCGATAATGAAGTAATTGCGCGCATTGCCGGTTATGCGGCATTGGAATGCTATGGGATTGTAGGCATGGCGGCAAAAAATGTCAAGGATGGATTGGTACAGCTCTTAAAGCTGGAAAGCCTGACAAAAGGAATTCGGATACAAGTGAATGAGGAAAATAGGGTGATCCTGGATCTGCACATTATCGTAGAATATGGCACCAATATTTCCGCAATTGCGGATAATACCATCAGTAATGTAAAGTATGCCGTAGAGGCTAACACAGGTCTGCAGGTAGAAGACGTGAATGTTTTTGTAGAAGGCATCCGTGTAGACGGCTGATGGGAAGGAGGAAACAGTAAGGTGAGTAAAAAGAAATTAACCGGTTTAGAATTAAAAAATCTCATCGTTGCGGGTGCGAATGAGCTCAATGCCAATAAGCAGGCAGTAGACGCCATGAATGTTTTCCCCGTACCCGATGGTGACACTGGCACCAATATGAGTTTAACCGTTCTGGCAGCTGCCAGAGAGGCAGAAAAAGCAACCCTTGGTGTGGCAGAAGTAACAAAATTGGCGGCAAATGGCGCTTTAAGAGGTGCAAGAGGTAACTCTGGTGTTATCACATCCCAGCTATTCCGTGGCTTTTCCAAAGGATTGGAAGACTTGCAGGAAGTAGGCGTAAAGGAACTTACCCCTGCCTTAGAAAGAGCCGTACAGACTGCGTATAAAGCTGTTATGAAGCCGAAAGAAGGTACTATCCTTACCGTTGCGCGTGCTTGCGCAGAGGCTGCGGCGCAGTTGGAAAAAGAAACAGACGATCTGGAAGTATATTTAAAAGGCATCATCAAAAAAGGTCATGAAATGCTTTTGCGGACACCGGAAATGCTGCCTGTTTTGAAACAGGCTGGTGTTGTGGACGCAGGCGGCAGAGGTCTTCTGTATATTTTAGAAGGTGCCTTAAAGTGCCTCAGCGGCAAAGAAACAGCACCTGTTGCGGAACAAGAAGCAGCACCAAAACAGGAATTTTCTGCTTTGGCCAGTGTAGAACATGAAACCATTACATTTGGTTATTGCACAGAATTCTTTATCAATGTACACAATCCTTCAGCCGAAGTAGTGGAAGACTTAACCCAATTCCTTTCCAGTATTGGTGATTCCATTGTCTGTGTTGCAGATGATGAATTAATTAAAATTCATGTGCATACAGACCACCCTGGTCAGGCGTTGGAAAAAGCGTTGACCATTGGCAGCTTAAGCGGCTTGAAGATTGATAATATGCGGGAGCAGCATACCAATAAAATTGATTTTGGCGCACAGACAGCAGCCAGCGATACCCAAATCAAAACAGAAACCGCACTGCAAGCAGCAGAGGAGCCTGCAAAGGAAGAAGTTCCTATGAAAAAGCTGGGCTTTGTATCTGTTTCTGCCGGGGAAGGACTTACAGAAATTTTTAAAAACCTGGGTGTAGATGAGGTGATTGAAGGCGGTCAGACCATGAACCCCAGCACAGAGGATATTCTCAATGCAGTAGAAAAAATCCACGCAGAGCATATCATCATTCTGCCGAATAATAAAAATATTATTCTGGCAGCGGAGCAGGCTGTACAGCTTTGCGAAGACAAGAAACTGTATGTAGTACCCAGCCGTTCGGTACCGGAAGGCATCAGCGCTATGTTCTGCTATGAAGAAGACGCAGATCCTGCTGAACTGGTAGATGCCATGAAAGAAGCAATTTCTTCCGTTTCTACTGCGACACTGACCTATGCCGTTCGGGATACTTCTTATGGCGATAAGGAAATTCATGAAGGCGATATCTTGGGTATGCTCAATGATGAGATTGAAGTGGTTTCTTCCAGCGTAGAAGAAGGCATTGAAGCATTGTTAAAGAAGGGCATTACAGAAGATAGCGAAATGATCAGCATTTATTACGGTGCAGATACCACTGAGGCGGATGCACAAAAGGTGGCTGATTTCATAGAAGAAAATTATCCCGATTGCGAAGTGGAAGTGCAAAATGGCGGTCAGCCTTTGTATTACTACATTGTTTCTATTGAATAAGAAATATAAAATATGCCGAAACGAAAGTTTCGGCATATTTTTTTAAAAGTGAAAAACGTGAATTTTTGTCGCGACGAGGAGACAATTTTTTTGTCATTGGGTGAAAAATCTGGTAAAATATTATCCGTAAAATAAAAAGGAAAGGAGGAAGCAGGTTGGACAGAAGCGTTACGGAATTAAAACAAGTTGGTGCGCAGAGAGCGAAAAAACTGGAAAAATTGGGCATTTATACCATAGAGGATTTGTTATGCCACTACCCCAGAGAGTATCGTGACCGGACCGCTTTGAAAAAACTCTCCCAACTGGAAGAAGGCGAAGAACAGACCTTTGTGGCAACACCCATGGCAGAAGGGAAAACGACCTATCGTGGGAAATTAAGTATTACCCGGCTCCATGTATCAGATGAAACAGGTAAAGTCTGGCTTCAGTGGTATAATCAGCCCTATCTTGCTTCCGCTTTTTCTGTTGGAGAAGCTTATTTATTTACAGGAAAATATGAACAGAAGTATCGTACCGTACAATCCCCGGAATATGAAAAGCTTTCGGAAGGATTTGCGGGTGGTTCCATTGTGCCTTTTTATCCTGCTACGGAAGGTATTTCTCAAAAATTGCTGCGGCAGCTTATCCGTCAGGCATTGGATGAAACGGCATGGAAACTGCCGGAAGAATTGCCTTTGTGGCTGCGGAAAGCATACTGCCTTTGTGAGAAGAATTTTGCAGTCAGACAAATTCACTTTCCAGACACGATAGAAAGCTTTCAGGATGCCAGAAAAAGATTGGTCTTTGAAGAGTTTTTTCTAATGCAGGCAGCGTTATTTTACTTAAAGGCTGGCAGCAATAAAGCTGGTATTTTGATGGATCCGTCTATGGAATTTGAAAGCTTTTTGGAGGCGCTTCCGTTTTCCTTTACGCCAGCCCAAGAAAAGGTTTTACAGGATATTTTTCAGGACTTGTCTTCTGGCAAAATGATGAATCGCCTGGTGCAGGGAGATGTAGGCAGCGGTAAAACGGCAGTTGCTATGGCAGCAGCATTTTGTGTTATAAAAAACGGCTATCAGGCAGTGATGATGGCACCTACAGAAGTATTGGCGGAACAGCATTTTCGTTCCTTTTCCAAACAATTTGATGCCTTGGGGATCCGGACAGCTTTATTATGCGGCAGTATGAGTGCATCCCAGAAGCGAAAAACTATGGAAGAAATTGCTTCCGGACAGGCACAGATGGTCATTGGTACCCATGCGGTTATCCAGAAAAATGTGGCGTTCCAATCCGTCGGCTTGGTGATTACGGATGAACAGCACCGCTTTGGTGTCAAACAAAGATTGGCTTTGACGGAGAAAGGGAATCCCCATGTGCTGGTCATGACCGCAACACCTATTCCCAGAACCTTAGCGCTGGTACTCTATGGGGATTTGGAGATTTCCGTTATTGATACTTTGCCTCCGGGCAGACAGCCCATCGAAACATATGCCGTAACCACCGCCTTTCGACAACGGATCTACCGCTTTTTAGAAAAGCAATGCCAAGAAGGCGGACAAGCGTATGTGGTTTGTTCCATGATTGCGGATAATCCCAAAGTACAAACGGAATCGGTATTGTCTTATACCCAGAATTTGCAGCAGGTGCTGTCTCATAGGAAAATAGCTTGTCTGCACGGAAAACTAAAGGCAAAAGAAAAAGAAGAAATCATGAGGGAGTTTTCTGCGGGAAATATTGATATTTTAGTTTCTACAACGGTGATTGAAGTGGGTGTGGATGTGCCTAATGCGTCTGTGATGGTAGTGGAAAACGCAGAACGATTTGGCTTAGCGCAGCTGCATCAGCTGCGTGGTCGTGTAGGACGGGGAAATCGTCAGTCCTACTGTATTTTAATCAGTGATGCAGCCAATGATATTGCCAAAGAACGGCTGGAAGCCATGACCCATAGCAATGACGGGTTTTATTTAGCGCAAAAAGATTTGGAGTTAAGAGGTCCTGGGGAATTTTTTGGTATTCGCCAGCATGGATTGCCGGAATTTAAAATAGCGGACCTGTTTCGCGACCGGCAGTTGTTAGAAATATCCGGTCGTGCCGTGCGGGAATTATATGCAAAAGATCCTGCTCTTTCACTGGAAGAGCACCGACCGTTGGCAAAGAAACTGGAACACTATTTTATGTTAGAAGATGTGGGATTGTAAAAAAATACCATTCTTTTTACAAAAATGTATTTTCATTTATAAAATTTCTTGTTTTTTCAATGGTTCTTTGCTATACTGTCTGTATCTGTAAAAAGAAAGTGATGTATGGTGGTGACAAGAAGTTTATGAGAGTAATTGCAGGAATTGCCAAAGGACATAAATTAGAAGCACCGGAAGGCTTGACCACCAGACCAACAACAGATCGCATCAAAGAAACGTTATTTAATATGATGGCTTTTGACTTGCCAGAGTGTAAGTTTTTGGATCTTTTTTCCGGAAGCGGTGCAATTGGTATTGAAGCTTTAAGCCGTGGCGCCGCGGAAGCAGTTTTTGTGGATAGCCACAAGGAAGCGCAGAATGTGATCCATAAAAATCTGGCGCATACCAAATTGTCTGAAAAAGCAACGGTTTTAGGAAAAGATGTTTTTATTGCATTGCAGGAACTTTCTGCTGCTGGCAAAGTCTTTGATATCATTTATATGGATCCGCCATATGCAGCCGGTGTGGAGCAGACAGTACTGGAGGCAATTCGCTGTGGCGGGTTGTTGAACAAAGATGGCTATATTGGTGTAGAGCATGGCAGCCAGTACCCACTGCGGATTCCTGCCGGGTATCGCCTTGCGCGTGAGAAATCGTATAAAACAACGACTATCACATTTCTGGTTTTGGAGGAAACAGAGTAATTATGAAAGCAATTTACGCAGGAAGCTTTGATCCTGTTACATTGGGGCATCTGGATTTGATTCGCAGAGCTTCTTTCTTGTTTGATGAAGTTGTAGTGGCGGTATTGAATAATCCCAATAAACACTGTTTGTTTGATGCAGAAGAAAGAAAGCATCATTTGGAACTGGTTACAAAAGACTTGGAAAATGTTTCAGTAGCTACGTTTAGCGGACTTTTAGCAGAGTTCGCAGCGCAAATTGGTGCGACAGTAGCCATTCGTGGTCTGCGTAATGTGGTGGATTTCGCGTCAGAATATCAGATGCATGTGATCAATCATCAGTTAAATCCGCAAATTGAAACGGTATTTCTTGCAGCGGATCGGGAGCATATCGCACTCAGTTCTACCAATGTAAAAGAAGTTGCTACATTTGGTGGAAGTATTCATGGCATGGTACCGGAAGAAATTGAGCCTTTTATTATAGAAAAATATAAAAAGTGAGGGAGAGAAATATGGAGACAGTAGAACAATTATTAGCAGAGCTGGAGCAGATCCTGGATGAGAGTCGTGCTGTGCCATTTAGCAATAAAGTATCTGTAGAGAAAGAGACACTGTATGATATTATCAGTGAAATCCGTATGAAACTGCCCAATGAGCTGAAGCAGTCCAAGTGGGTCATTGAAGAACGTAATAAAATCCTGGTAGATGCCCAGAAGGAAGCAGATGAACTGATTAAAAACGCAGAGGAACGTATGAACCGCATGGTGGATGACAATGAAGTGACAAAGCTGGCGTATGAGCAAGCAGCTGCCATCATTGATTCTGCGAAAAAAAGCGCCAAAGAAATGCGTCTTGGCGCTGTAGAGTATGCAGAAGAAATCCTTGCTAATGTAGAAAACCGCGTGAAAGAGTTGAAGTCCGTTGTATATGATGAAAGCATTAAGACAGACGAATACTTTGGTCAGACTTTGAATGTTTTGGCAGAAAATTTACAGGAACTGCGCATGGGCAAATAAGTTAAGCCTGCCGCAGCACCCATAGCGTCAGCACAAAGCTGATCAGACCTACAGAACAAATACAAAAAGGATACATAGAAGCATTGCCTGTTATTTGAAAAAAAGCAGGCAGTGCTTTTTCTGTTTGTACGGAAAAAATAGGAAAGATCAGATACATGATCCCGCTTGCAAAGATGCCATGCAGCCCTTTGGCAAGAAAATAATGCCATAAGGGCAGGGGGAGGGTAGCGGTGACACTTTTTACCTGACCTGCAACAGATAGACTGCCAAAAGCCAATAATCCAGCTGCAAGACTTAATTGTAAACGTAAAGATAACGTTGTTTGTGGCAGCTGCGCTATTCCGCCGGTCATTTCCATCAAACCTCCAAATAAAGCGGAAAAAACAGTATTCTGCTGAAAAACAGCGGGGGAAAGAAATGCAGAACCCCATAAAAAAATTCCTTTTTGCAGGAGTGAAAAAAAGATGATGAAAGCGCTGATCCGTAAAGAAACCAAAACGCTTTCTTCCATTGTACGAGAAAGAGAAGCGGCAGGCAGTGTAGGAACTTGCTCCGTAGCCTGCATGGAACTGGGCAGTGTAAAAAAAGGACGCATGATTAGACCTTCCGCCAATGCACTCACCCAAATGGCACCCAAAAGGGCATATCCCCAAAGGGGCGTGCCAAAGAAGCCGGTGCCTACCGTTCCCAACACAAAAAGGGGACTGGGCAGATTTACAAACGTCATTAAATAACGGCTTTCCTGGGCAGTGAGAAGGCGTTTTTCATAGAGGGTTTCTGTAACTTTTGCGCCCATGGGATAGCCGGAGAGAAACCCAAGAAACAGGGGAAGTGCACAGATTCCTCTGGAACGGAAAAAATACCGCATGAAGGGAGAAAAACGAGCAGCTGCGGTTTTTTGTGCCTGCGGCAGTAAAAGTCCTACTGCCGCCAAAAACGGAAATAAAGAAGGAATGACAGTGGTAAGGCACATTTGCAACATGGTCTGGCTGGTATCCATCATTTCTTTTGGAAAAGCAAATAGTGCGCTGAAAAGTAATAAGGCGGAGCAAGCAAGAAGCATATTTTTTTTCATAGAGAGATTACCTATTGTTTTTTCTCTCAAGATATGCTTGTTTTTACCGTTTTAGAAATACCGAAAGAATTTGATATCAAAATAAGAGGATGATCTGGTAAATAAAAGGAAAAACCTGCAGTTGTGATTTCTGCAGGTTTTAAATCATTATGAGAGGATGGGTAAAATCCTGATATTTCTTGCGAAATGCGGGATTGGGTGATAAAAGCTGGTAAAGATCTGTTGCCAGACATTCTCTTTGAAAAAAATCCATTCCTTCTTTGGAAAGTATATTTTTTGCATCTTTTGGATTGATTAAAAGAGGAGCAGCGCCTTTTTTTTCTATTTCACCCAATAAACCGCTGCGCTCTTTTCGAAATCCTAACACCCGTAAATATGGAATGGGAGCAGAAAGCGCTTGTTTGCAAATGGTTTCTTCCAATCCTAACAAAACGTGGATCAGAATCCTCCTGATTTTGCTTTCCGTATAACGCTTTGTTTTTATAGAACGTATCATATCTTGCCATTGCCAGGTTTCTTGTGCGCAGGAAAGGATTCTGTTTTCCAAACCTTCTGTTACTTCAAATATTTTTGTCAGATTATCCGCGGATTGACGCAGCAGCAAAAAATGAAGAAAATCCGCTAAGGAGTCTGCCCATACAGGACCTTTTCCTTCCTCTAAAGCAGTAAGAAAAGTTGTCCTTGCTTCTTGTGGAATAGCTCGCAGTACGGATTTTATATTTCCTTCTTTCAAAGCCAGACGGATGGCGGTAGCAGAGGGGAAGGGTTCTGTTTCCAATTTTACTGCATGATAGTTACTCTTTCTTTGCAGTACATAAGGCTGGATTTCACTATGATAGTATTGCAGCGCCTTTTGGTATTCTACTGCCAGAATATCATTGGGAGACAGGGGAATGGGGATGTTCGTTTCCAATGCGGCTTTTTCTCTGGCGGCAGGATAAGATAGTCCTTTTGCCAAAGCGTTTTTTAAAGCTGCGCGAAAGGCTGGCGTTTCTTCAGAGGAAGCCATTTGGCGAATCAAATGGATATCCCCGCATTCTGCACCGCAGCATAAATGGCTGATACATCCCGTTGCATCCATAATGTGAATACTGCCTTTGGCAAAATTTTCCGCAGGCGCACAAGAAAAAACGACAGGAAGCTCCAGTACTAAATCCACTCCACAGCTAAGTGCCATTTCCGTTCGTGTCCATTTATCCATAACTGCCGGCTCGCCTCGTTGTACAAAACTACCGCTCATTACAACAATAATAGGCACATTACCCAAATTTTTTTTGATTTGCTGTATTTGATAGGCATGTCCCCTGTGAAAGGGGTTATATTCTGCAATGATGCCCACTGTATACAATATTCATCCGCCTCCTTTTTGTCAGAGTGAACAAAGAGAAAATTGTTATTTTATTTAGAAGGAAAAAAATGTTGCTCTTTTCCTTGTTTCAGTATAACACATTTTCTGTTTTTTTTGAAAAAAACCTATGGAAAAATAAAAAAAACAAAGTTATACTGTTGTTAAAAAATGAGAAAATATCGGGGTTTTTAAAGAACCATAGGCAAGAGCATTTTTAAGAAGGTAAGAAAAATGGAAGGGCAAGAGAAAACAATTCATCCAGATTTTTTGCAAGATATCTTTTTGGAAGAAACTTGGAAAAATATTGACCGGATGGATGAATTTATTGAAAGAAAAACAACAGAAGAGGAAATTCATTTTACAACGGAGGAAGTAGACGAGCTTTTTCGCACCATGCACAGTATTAAAGGTTCTTCGGCGATGATGGGATATCCGGCTATCTCGGAGACCGCGCATAGCGCAGAGGATTTATTTTCTTATTTGCGGGATGAGCAAAATCCTGCGCAGGAAGATATGCAAACAATCATCCGTCTGCTGAAAATGGCATCCGGTTACTTAAAACGGGAATTGCGCCGCATCGAAACGGAAGAAGAAGTGACAGATTTCGGCTGGTCTGTGGTGCGCCGGATTAAAAACTTCTTGGCGCATGTGGATACGGAAAATGAGCCGGAAGGTCCTAGCTTTCAGATTGCTTATACCAGAAAGGGTAAAAAAATCATACCATACTGCGATTTTTCCGCATTGGTTCCCCAAATGGAGCGTTTGGCAAATGTGATGAAACGGGAACTGGATAAAGAATTTGAAATCCGGTTTTCTGGTGTAGGTACAGAAGTGCCTCTGGAATTATATGAAAAAATTTCAGATGCAGTTTTGCAAATGACGAAAAACAGCATTGACCATGGAATAGAACCAGTTCATCTGCGGGAAGCAATGGGAAAAACTCCTGTAGGGACCGTTTCCTTAGAAATTCAAAAAAGCAGTCAGCGTGTCATTGTTGTGCTGCGGGATGATGGAAAAGGATTAAACCGCAAAGACATTTTGGCGATGGCAAAAGAAAAGGGGCTTTTAAAAAAGCCGGAAGAAGAGTATGAAGATAGCGAGGTCTTTGCTTTCCTTCTGCGCTCTGGTTTTACCACAAAACATAGCGCGGATCTGTTTTCCGGAAGAGGCGTAGGGCTGGATGTGGTGCATGCCGGTGTTGCTGCACTGGGTGGAACGATCCGCATTGAAAGCAGGGAATATATGGGTACCACAATTTTCATGGATTTTCCGCTGCCGGAAAGTACGTGTGAAACGGGAGAAAATCCTGTGTAATCATTTTTTCAGTAGGAGGACGGTATGAAAAGTATTAAACCAGGCAAAATGCCATCCCTCGTTGGTGCGGCAGGCAGTATTTTTGTAATACTGTTTGGCATCTTTTGGACAGCACTTGCACCGGGCTATATGAAGATTGCTGGCGTCTTATTTGTACTGCTGGCATGTATTCAGGCGTATGTCCACTTCCACAATGCTTCCGTGGATACAGAAGATAGATTATCTCTTTATGATATTGTGGAAGAAGGGAAAAAGCCTGATGAAGAAGTGGAAAAAGAGGATATTTCGGAGGATTTTTCATCTGAAAACCGATATTGTCCTTATTGCGGTGCAAAAACGGAAAAAGAGTTCCTGTTTTGCCGCCATTGTGGTAAAAAATTGCCTTAAAAAGTCCATTATTGTATAAAAAAAAGACAATTCAATCGGGCATTTTTTCGTTGTTTTGGCTTGTCTGAATCGAAGAGATGTTTTATAATAAATATGATATGCTTTGCCATACTTTGTGATGGCTGATATGCGTTCGGCACTTAAAAATTTTTCATTGAGTGCCAAAGAATGTTGCAGTGTTTTAGTATAGTTTAGAGAAAAGGAGACTTTAAGATGAATTTTGTCGTTGAAACTTCCGCTCGTCACGTACATGTTACTCAGGAAACTTTGGAAGTATTGTTTGGTGCAGGCTATCAGCTGACCAAGAAAAAGGATCTTTCTCAGCCCGGTCAGTTTGCAACCAATGAAAAGGTTACTATCGTTGGTCCTAAGAAGGAAATGATTGCTTCTATCCTTGGCCCTTGCCGTTCTGCAAACCAGGTTGAGATCTCTCTGACTGAAGCACGTACACTGGGCATTGCTGCTCCTATTCGTGAGTCTGGCGATATCGCTGGTTCCGGTGCTTGCAAGCTGGTTGGTCCTTGTGGCGAAGTAGAACTGACAGAAGGTGTTATTGCAGCAATGCGTCACATCCATACCACTCCTGAAGATGCTGAAAAGCTGGGTGTAAAGGATAAAGACATCGTTTCTGTAAAGGTTGACACAAAGGGTAGAAACCTGACCTTCGGTGATGTAGTTGTTCGTGTAAGCGAAAAGTATGCAACTGCTATGCACATTGATACCGATGAAGCAAATGCAGCAGGTTGCAGCGGTACCGTTTACGGTGAAATCGTAAAGTAATTCAAATTAGAAACGTTATCTGAAATATAGCAATCGATAAGGAGAATGAAAATGAAGGTATTAGTTATCAACTGTGGCAGCTCTTCTCTGAAGTATCAGCTGATCGATATGGAAACAGAAAGTGTTCTGGCAAAAGGTCTGTGTGAAAGAATTGGTATTGAGGGTTCCAGATTAAAGCATGAACCCACTGGTAAAGATAAAGTAGTGATCGAAGAAAACATGGCGGATCACAACGATGCAGTAAAGATGGTTCTGGATGCTCTGGTTGATCCTAACCATGGCGTTATCTCCAGCATGGATGAAATCAATGCCATTGGTCATCGTGTAGTACACGGCGGTGAGGAATTCTCCGGTTCCGTTGTTATTGATGATGCAGTCATGAATGCATTGGTAAAGTGCTCCGACCTGGCTCCTTTGCACAACCCTGCAAACATCATCGGTATCAAGGCTTGTGAAAAGATCATGCCCGGCGTACCTCAGTGTGGCGTATTCGATACTGCTTTCCATCAGACAGTACCGAAGAAGGCTTATCTGTATGCTCTGCCTTACGAATACTATGAGAAGTATGGCGTAAGAAGATATGGTTTCCACGGAACCAGCCACAGATTCGTATCTTCCGAAGCTGCTAAGATGATGGGCAAGCCCATTGAAGAAACTAAGATCATTACTTGCCACTTGGGCAATGGTGGCTCTATTGCAGCTGTTCAGTATGGAAAGTCCGTTGATACTACCATGGGATTCACTCCTTTGGAAGGTCTGATCATGGGTACCAGATGTGGTGACATCGACCCTTCTATCGTTACTTTCCTGGAAAACAAAGAAGGCTTGAGCGCTAAGGAAGTAGACGAAATCATGAACAAGAAGAGCGGTGTACTGGGTATTTCCGGTGTTTCCAGCGATTTCCGTGATGTAGAAGCTGCAGCTGCAGAAGGTAATGAAAGAGCGCAGGTTGCTCTGGATGCATTCGCTTATAAGGTTGCAAAGAGCATTGGTTCTTATGCAGCAGCTATGAACGGTGTAGATGCGATTGTATTTACTGCTGGTTTGGGTGAAAACAGCGGCAGCACCAGACAGGAAATCTGTGATTACCTGGGTTACTTGGGCGTAAAACTGGATGCAGAAGCAAATTCCAAGAGAGGCAAAGCAATGGAAATTTCCACTGCTGATTCCAAAGTGAAAGTATTTGTAATTCCCACAAACGAAGAGTTGGTAATTGCAAGAGATACAAAGGAACTTCTTGACAAATAATAAAACTTCTTATATACTAAACAGGATGCGACTTTAGGGGTGATGAAATGCGGATTTCGGTAGCAAATTTATTCGGAAAAAATGGTTGTACAGAATCTTTTTCTCTGGAAGAGATGCCGAAAGATGTGTATCCCGATGTTGTGGATTTTGTAAAGCCTGTTTCGCTCCATGGAACAGTGACTAATGAAAAAGAACAGATGCTTGTTTCAGCGGAAGGTAATTGCACAGTTCATATGGCTTGTGCACGCTGTTTGGCACCGGTTGAGCAAGAGATCACATTTTCTTTGGATGAGCGGTTTGTAAGAACAGGCACAGTTCAAGAAGAGACGGAAACTTTTTCGGGAGATCAAATGGATCTTTCCGATATCGTGAGAAGAAGTATCCTCGGAGCCCTGCCGATGAAAGTTCTCTGTAAAGAGGACTGCAAAGGACTATGCCCTAAGTGCGGCAAAAACCTCAATGAAGGGGAATGCGGATGTGATACTTCCCATGTGGATCCGAGATTTGAAAGTTTGAGGGCTCTTTTCAATTTGGATGAGGAGGTGTAGAAAATGGCAGTACCGAAGGGTAAAATGTCCAGTTCCAAGAGTGATAAGAGAAAGGCACAGAGCTGGAAGATCGCAACCCCTACTCTGGTGAAATGCAGCAAATGTGGTGCTTTGATGGTACCTCACCAGGTATGTAAGTCTTGCGGTGCATACAATAAGAAGACTGTAATCAATGTAGATTGATTCTATGAAAAGACAGCTGTTAAGGGCTGTCTTTTCTTCTATAGCATCTTTTTGAGCCAAGAGATGGGAAATCAGAGAAAGCAGGTGATTGGATGGACACAACAGAGCAAAAGCAAATCCGCATAGCACTGGATGCTATGGGAGGAGACTATGCACCTGACGCCATGGTAAAAGGCGCAGCCCAGGCAGTAAAAGATATGGATATCCATATGTTCTTAGTTGGACAGGAAGATAAAATTCGCCCTTTGCTGGAAAAAGAGAACTATCCCAAAGAAAAAATTGAAATTGTTCCTGCCAGCGAGATTATTGAAATGGGCGAGCATCCTACAACAGCAATCCGACAGAAGAAAGACTCTTCTATGGTAGTCGGAATGAAGATGGTAAAGGATGGAAAGGCGGACGCATTTGTTTCTGCGGGCTCTACCGGCGCATTGCTGGTAGGCGGATTGACCATTGTAGGACGTATCCGTGGGGTGGAAAGACCAGTATTGGCAACACCTTTGCCTACTTTAGAAGGATTTTCTTTATTGGTGGATAGCGGAGCAAATGTGGATTGTAAACCGCAATATTTGTACCAGTTTGCGCAAATGGGCTCTATTTATGCCAAAAACGTATTGGATTTGGAAAAACCTCGCGTTGGTTTGATTAATATTGGGGCAGAAAAAGAAAAAGGAAACATGCTGACAAAGGAAAGCTATGCTTTGTTAGAGGAAAGCTCCATGAATTTCGTAGGGAATGTGGAAGCACGAAATATTCCTTATGGCGAAGCGGATGTACTGGTATGTGATGGCTTTATTGGCAATACCGTGTTGAAATTGTACGAAGGTGTCAGCAAGACACTGATGAAGGCAATGAAAGAAGAACTTACAAAGGGGCTGTACGTATTGCCTACATTAGCATTGGCAAAGCCTTTTTCCAGACTGAAACATCGCTTTGATGCGGATGAAATAGGCGGAGCGCCTTTTATCGGCTTGAAGCAATTGGTGGTAAAGGCGCATGGCAGTTCCAAAGAAAAAGCAATTTACCATGCCATTCGTCAGTGCAAAACCTTTATGGAGCACGATGTAACAGCACAAATTGCAGCAGCTGTACAGGCTGAAAAAACTGAAGAGAAAGCCGCAGAATAATATGGCGGCGGAAAAAATCCTATTCATTAGAGGCTTCTTCACAAAAAACAAAAAATGGCTGAAATTCTTATTCAGTAGGGGTTTCAGCTATTTTTTTTATTTTTTTGAAGACAACCGCGCAATTTTTCTTAAGAAATCAAAAGAAAAATTACGGGAAGAGTGCTTTGGATAGGATCTTTTTTGTCTGCTTTTTAAGCCTTCCGTTCATATTTTTTTTTCTTTTTTTTATGAATAAAAGAAAAAGGGACCGGAGGAAAACGATGAAAAAAAATAGGTTCTTTGCATTTACACTTTGTATTGCACTTCTTCTACCCATACATACGGTTGAGGCAAAAACATATGAAAATAAGACGGATTTAAATTTATCAGCAAAAAGCGCAATTTTAATGGAAAAAGAAACAGGAGATATACTGTATGAACAAAATAGCCATGAAGTGCTGCCGCCTGCCAGCATTACAAAAATTATGACAATGCTGTTGATTTATGAAGCACAAGAAGCTGGTCAATTTGATTGGACAGATCCAGTAACGGTTAGTGAACATGCGGCAAGTATGGGAGGTTCCCAGATTTATCTGGAGGCAGGTGAAACACAAACAGCTTCGGATTTAACAAAAAGTATTGCCATCGCTTCCGCAAATGATGCCGCGGTTGCAATGGCGGAATTGATTAGTGGAAGTGAAGAAGCCTTTGTGCAGAAAATGAATGAAAAAGCAGCAGAACTGGGTATGGAAGATACACATTTTGTCAATGCCTGTGGCTTGGATGCGGACGGACATGTAAGCAGTGCGTATGATGTAGCGTTAATGAGCCGGGAGTTGATTTTAAACTATCCGGAAATTAGAGAATATACCACAACATGGATGGATACCATTACCCATCACACTGCAAAGGGAGACAGTGAGTTTGGTTTAACCAATACAAATAAGCTGGTTAAAAATTACGAAGGTGCTACTGGATTAAAAACAGGCTCCACAGGAAAAGCGCTGTACTGCCTTTCCGGCACAGCAGAACGAAATGGAATGGAATTAATTGCCGTTATTATGGCAGCACCGGATTTTCAGACACGTTTTAGTGAAGATATGAAGCTGCTGGACTACGGTTTCGCAAATTTTGCAAAAGAAAGTGGTTATGAGGCGGGATATGTCCTGGAAGATATTGCAGTAGAGAAAGGAATGGAATTGACAGCACCAGTAGCAGTACAAGAACGGATAAGTGTTCTAACAGATAAAAGCGCGGGAACCCCTTTGGAAAGTGAAATTCACCTGCAGGAGGTAATCTTAGCGCCCGCGCCTGCAGGTACAAAAGTGGGGGAAATTATATATCTGCAAAATGGCGAAGAAGTAGGGAAAACCGATTTGGTAACAGCGGAAGATGTGGAGCAGGCAAATTTTTCTGCCATGCTGCTGCGTTTGTTAATGCTCTGGTAAAAGAAAACTAATTTTGGTCTGATATTGGTTTTTGTTTGAAAAAATTGACTTCCTTTCTTGATTTTGCTATCATAAAAGCGTAACGTCATAAAAACACTCAAGAAAGGAACTTTTGCCAATGAATATATATTTGAATTATTGTTTAATTCTATTGATGAGTGTACCAGGTGCCTTGATTGCCACAACAGCGCATGAGTTTACCAGAGCCCTTGTTTCAACACGCTTAGGAGATGACTTGCCTGCAAACCAAGGCAGATTAACGCTGAATCCCATGAAGCATCTCGAACCTATTGGGTTTATGCTGTTGATTTTTATTGGCGGTTTTGGCTGGGGTAAGCCGGTGGAAACCAGTGCGTTATATTATAAAGACCGTAAAAAGGGAATCTTGATGACAGCAATTTTGCCCTCCGTGGTCAATCTGGTACTGGCTGCGCTGTTTATGATTCTGTATCGGACAGTAGGCGATGTGAATGCCTATGTAGCTATGCTTTTGACGTACTGCTACTACTATAATGTGGCGTTGGTTGTCTATAACTGTGTGCCTGTTGTACCGATGGACTGTGTAAAAGTACTTTCCGTTGTGCTGCCTGCAAATCAGTACTACAAATTTTTACAGTATGAAAAAACCATTCAAATGGTATTTTTACTGCTGTTGTTCTTTGGCTTGAATGGTATTTTCAGTACCATTATCCAGATTGTGATAGGCTTTATGGGTATGATTTTCCTGTAAGAAAGGATTTTTGCTGTGGAAAAAATGCGTGTCAGGTTAGATGCCTTTGAAGGTCCTCTAGACTTGCTGTATCACTTGATCGAAAAAAATGAAATTGACATCTATGATATTCCTATTGCCCAGTTGACGGATCAGTATTTGGAGTATCTGGATGCAGCAGAAGATAAGGATATGGAAGGAATGAGTGCTTTTCTAGTCATGGCTGCCACCCTTTTGGAAATCAAAAGCAAACTTCTGCTGCCGAAACCGAAACAGGAAGAAGAAGCGGAGGAAGATCCCAGAGAAGAATTGGTCCGCAGATTATTGGAATACCGTAAAATTAAAGAAGCGACTGCAGGCTGGAAAGAAAGAGAAGCAGAAGCTGCGAAGATTCTTTATAAAGAAGCGGATGCCGCATTATTAGAAATTCGAAAAAAGGAAGAAAGCTCTCTGGAAGAATTTTTAGACGGTGTTACCAGGGATGCGTTATATGCTGCGTTTATGCAGGTGATGGAGCGAAAAGAACTGCGGGTGGATCACATTCGCAGTTCCTTCCATTCTGTAAAACGGGATTCTTTTACAATAGAAGAAAAAGTTGCTTATTTGCGAGACTTGCTTTCCATTCAGCCGCAAGTATCTTTTTTTTCTTTGTTTCGGCAAGACAGTTCACGGATGGAGGTAGTCGTGACATTTCTAGCACTGCTGGAAATGATGAAACAAAAAGAAATTTTGGTAGAACAAGATCAAATTTTTGGAGAAATTGCAATTCGCAAAAAAACAGAAGAAGGGACAAGTACATGAAATTAGGAGAATTAGAGGCAGTGGTAGAATCCATGCTGTTTATTGCAGGAGAGGCAGTACCACTGTCCGTCATTGCTCAGACAATAGAAATGGATAAAGCAACGGCAAAAGCAATTATTCTTTCTTTAGCAGATAGATATGAGAAAGAAAAAAGAGGCATTCGCATTGTGGAAGTGGAAGACGCTTTCCAGATGTGTACTGCGCCGGAATGTTTTGAATATATCCGAAACATGTATCATAGTCCCAAAAAACAGGGATTGTCCCAAGCTTTATTGGAAACGATGGCAATCATTGCCTATAAACAGCCTGTCACCAAGGCACAGATTGAAGAAATCCGCGGCGTTAATTCCGATCATGCTGTGAATCGTTTGGTAGAAAAGGGTTTAGTGGAAGAAATTGGCAGAATGGACGTTCCGGGCAGACCTGTATTATTTGGTACAACCACAGAATTTTTGCGGTATTTTGGATTCCATAGTGTAAAAGATTTACCGCCGTTAGAAAACGACGATGGAATGGAAACACTGATAGAAGATCATAGCATCCATGATGAAGCCCAGCAGATGAATGATTAGGCAGAGTACTTTAGGGGCTTCTTCAGAAGAAAACAAAAATATCTGAAATTCTTATGATTACGAGAATTTCAGATATTTTTATTTTAGAGGTATTGTTTTCCTCTGAAGATAGCTATCGCAATTTCCTTTAAGAAATCAAAGAGAAAGAAAAATAATGTTTTCTTAAGGGGAGATTTCCTTTCGGTACTCTGTTTTTTTATTCAAATTCCGTAAAAGATACATGCTGTAACAGAACGATAAAATATTTGTCGAAAGATTTTTATAGTTTTTTGGATCCCACCTTCATAAAAAAGAGAAGAAAGGAGGGAAGAAGAATGAAACAGTGGCGTGTATTATTTTTTTGCCTTTTGCTAAGTATTGGTATGCAAAGGATTACATGGGGTGAAAGTCTTTCTATATCAGCGAGAGGCGCTGTATTGATGGATGGAAATACAGGCAGAGTTTTATATGAAAAAGAAGGAGATATGCCTTTAGCTATGGCAAGCACCACAAAAATTATGACTGCAGTCTTGGTGTTGGAACAGGCGGATTTATCTGATACCGTTACGGTAGGAAGCGGTCTGGAGCATATCCCGGAAGTAAGTTTACATATTAAAGAAGGAGAACAATACAGGCTAAAAGATCTTCTGACAGCCATGATGCTGCGTTCTTATAACGATGTGGCGGTTTGCTTGGCGGAATATATTAGCGGCTCCACAGAAGCTTTCTGCCAAATGATGACAGAAAAAGCGGCACAAATTGGAGCGGAGAATACGGTATTTGCAACACCAAATGGTTTAGACAGTAGTTATACTTTAGAAGAACATCATTCGACAGCAGAGGACATGGCATTGATTGCAAGATATGCGCTGGAAAACGAAACATTTCGGGAAATCATTGCGACAAAAGAAATTATTTTTTCCGATCTGTCTGGATCGAGATCTTTTTCTGTTACCAATGCGGACCAGTTTCTTTCTTATCCGGGAGCGTTGGGAGTAAAAACGGGATTTACTAATCGTGCCGGACATTGCTTTGTAGGAGCAGCGCAAAGAGAGGATATTTATTTGGTTAGCACAGTATTGGGCAGTGGCTGGGGGAGCCGTGGGAAAGAAGCAAAATGGACAGATACAAAAAAGCTGATGGAGTATGGATTCCAAAATTATACCAACGAAACGGTTGTTACAGAAGGAGAGGATTTTGGAGAAATTTCTGTATCTTCTTCCCCCACGGAAATCGTTTCTATTGAAGCGGAAAAAGATTATGCGTTATTACTTTCTGAGGAAGAACAGGTGGAGTTGGTAGCGGATTATCCAGAATCTATGGAAGCACCTGTTTATGCAGGAGACCAGGTAGGGACTCTATCTGTTTATCTGAATCGAGAATGTTTGGAAGAGATTCCGCTGGTTGCAACAGAAGATGCACTTCGTTATACGTTATTACAACGTTTATTACGTTTAATGGACCAATGGTGCATATTGTATTTTTAGAAAAACTTTTCTGTGAAAATAATGGAAAAATATTTCAATATGCGAAAAAACGCATGAATTATAGTGATTTTGACTAAAATATTGTACAAATAATTGTAACATTGTGCATTTCCATGGGAATTAAAGTGTGGTATCATAGCAATAGAGAGTTAGATGTGTGTGTAGCAAAAAAGAACATGCTCACACAAGGATGCTAATTCTTTTTGTGCCGTTTTGGCATAAAAACATTGTAAATTGCATTCTGAATATTATGATTATGGAGGTAATTCCCATGAGCAACTTGGACAAGATTAATGCTTTTGTAGAAAGCAAAAGAGAAGAAATGATTGAGACTTACAAGGAAGTTGTCAATCTGGAAAGCTATCATTCTGATGTAATTGGTGTAAGAAATGTTGCGTACCGTTTCATGGAACTGTTTGAAGCAGAAGGCTTTAAGTGTGAATTGACTCACGTTGGTTCCGACTTCTCTGGTCCTATGCTGACTGGTATTTTGGGTGAAGACAGACCTGGCAAGCCCATCATCTTCAGCGGTCATATGGATACTGTACATCCTACTGGTAAGTTTGGTCCTAATCCTTTCCGTATCGAAGATGGTAAGGTATATGGTCCTGGCGTACTGGATATGAAGGGCGGTATTGTAATTGCTTTGTATGCAGTGAAGGCTTTGAATGCAATTGGCTATGACAAGCATCCCATTAAGATTATCTTTGCTCCTGACGAAGAAAAGCTGCATGAAGGCGCAAACACCGCTCAGCTGTTCTTGGAAGCTGCAAAGGGCGGCGAATGTGCATTCAACATGGAAACAGGTCTGCTGACCAACGATATCTGCATTTCTCGTAGAGGCAAGACCGAAGCAAAGATCAGCGTAGAAGGTGTTTCTGTGCATGCTGGTAACGACTTCTACAGTGGTAGAAACGCAATTGAAGAACTGTGCTTCAAGGTTCTGGAAGTTCGTAAGCTGACTAGCGAAGAAAACGGTACTACCGCAAGCACTGGCTTGATCTCTGGTGGTATTGCTTCCGGTACTATCCCTGGTCATGCAGAATGTAAGATTGACCTGCGTTCCAGCACTGTTCCCGCTATGGAAGCTATGAAGAAGAAACTGGAAGAAATCTGCGCTAAGACTTACATCGAAGGTACAACAACCACTCTGGAATTCACTCAGGAAATGCTGCCTTTCGAATATAACGAAGGCGTAGGCAAACTGGCTGCATTCGTACAGAAGGTTGCAAAGGAAGATGGTTTTGCAGATATGCCTCTGAAGAAGATCGGTGGTTCTTCCGATGCTGCTTATATCACTCTGGCTGGCGTTCCTGCAATCTGCTCTTGCGGTATTCAGGGTCAGTTCAACCACACTGAAAAAGAATATGCTGTATTGGAAAGTCTGTTCACCCGCACAAAGCTGTGGGCTGATGTAATTGACCATATGGCTTAATCAAAACAAAAAATTGTTGATCCCTGAAGCGGGAACCTTTATAGGTTCCCGCTTTTTTATTGCGGAAAATCTTGCGAAAAAAGGTATTTTTTGCGCTTGATTTTCACGGATTTTTCAGAATTTTCGACCTGTTTTTCACGGCTTGTTTTTTATAATCAAGTAGATGGGAAGTGAGAAATGATGGTCTTATATTTGGATTTATTATTTTTTACAGAATGGATTATACATATTTTTTTATTATATGAAATAGGCAGGTACTTATTATTACCGATCAAATGGCGGCGCTTGATTTTGGCGGGTGGTGTTGTCTCGTTTCTGCACTGCCTATGGATTGTTTTATGGTATGACACAGCATTTTACAATCTGATTTTGATGGTGGGAATGTTACTGCTGGCGGAATGGATCGCGTTTTTGCCACGCAGAAGCCGTCTGCTGGCAAGACTTTTTTGGAGCGGCATATTAGTATCGGCAGCGTTTTGCGGTATTTCCAGTGCGGTGTCTAATTTGCTTTATAGTCTGGGATTTCTTTTTGCCATACCAGCAGCCAATGGCAGCTATTCCTGGAAAATATTGGCTGGCAGTATTGCGGCAGGTATTTTATTCCTGCACGGTTTAGAACGGTTTTGGCTAACTACGGGAGGACGCAGTTATGCCTGCCGAGTCACATTATCTTATCGTGGAAAAGAAGAGGAAATGCTGGGATTCTTAGACAGTGGCAATCGTCTGCGGGAACCAAAGAGCGGAAAAGGTGTCTCTGTATTATATTTTGGCGGTGGAAGTAGTTTATTTACCCGTGAGGAAGAATTATTTTTATGGAGAACCCGGTCGCCTGATGATTGGATCAAGTGGGGGTTTTATCCCGTATCATTCAGTACAGTAGGATTGGAAGGCGGTCAAATGCCTGCTTTTACCGCAGAAAAGGTAGAAGTAGTATGGCAGAAACAGACTATTGTATTGCGGGATATGCCCATTGCAATTAGTCGAGAAGGATTAGATGGCGGATTTGATGTACTGCTTTCCGCTTGTTTTTTAGAGGAGGGTGTTTCATGAAAGGTTGGAAATATTGGTTATTTTATTGGAAATATCGGCTGGAGTTATTTCTTTCTGGCTTTCGGCGGAAAAATGGCGTGTTTTATATTGGCGGCAGTGATGTATTTCCGCCTCCTTTGAAGCCGGAAGAAGAAGCTGCGTTGATGGAAGAATTGGGAGGGGAACGTGATCAAGAAGTTAAGACCATACTCATTGAGCGGAATTTACGTCTTGTGGTCTATATTGCTAGAAAGTTTGAAAATACTGGTATCAATGTGGAAGATCTGATTTCCATTGGGACCATTGGTCTGATTAAAGCAATCAATACCTTTCATCCGGAAAAAAAGATTAAGCTGGCGACATATGCTTCCCGCTGTATTGAAAATGAGATTTTGATGTACCTGCGGCGCAATAGTAAAACCCGTTCAGAAGTATCCATTGATGAGCCATTGAATGTGGACTGGGAAGGCAATGAACTGCTTTTATCGGATATTTTAGGTACAGAAGGCGATATCATTGGAAAAAATATGGAGGACGAAGTAGATCGAATGCTGTTGGAAGGTGCATTGGAAAAACTGGACAGCAGAGAGCGGCAAATCATACGGATGCGTTTTGGCATTGCCCCAGAGAAAGAGGAAAAAACACAGAAGGAAGTAGCGGATATTTTAGGTATCTCCCAATCCTACATATCCAGATTGGAAAAACGCATTATGAGCAGGCTGAAAAAAGAAATCAACAAAATGATATGATGGAAATGTCATATCACAAAAACAAAAAAGCCAGGTTTCAAAAAAAGGAACCTGACTTTTGTTTTTTAAAAAGCAATCTTAAAGATTTTTTGTTACTTCCGCATACAGATCATTGCCAGAGGCATCCATGACCACGATAACAGGGAAGTTTTCTACTTCCAGTTTTCGGATGGCTTCTGCACCTAAATCATCATAAGCAATGACTTCAGAACTTTTAATGCACTGGCTTAAGAGAGCGCCTGCACCGCCAACAGCTGCGAAATAAACGGCGCCATTACGGATTACAGCCTCTTTGACTGCAGGTGTGCGTTTGCCTTTGCCAATCATGCCAATCATGCCTAAATCCAGCAACGCGGGGGTATAGCGATCCATTCTGCCAGAAGTAGTGGGACCTGCCGAACCAATAGGTCTGCCTTCTCTTGCGGGGGAAGGACCCATATAATAAACAACCTGTCCTTTCCAGTCTAAGGGGAGAGACTCTCCTTTTTCCAAAGCCTGCATCATGCGCTGATGGGCAGCGTCTCTTGCGGCATAAATGGTGCCGGTTAAATATACATAGTCACCAATATGAAAGGAAGCGGCAGTGGTTTTGTCAAAAGGTACTTGAATATGCTGTTCCATTTCCATCCCTCCTTAAATGATTCTGGTGCAGTGACGGTTCACATGGCAGCAGAGATTGACTGCTACGGGAAGCCCTGCAATATGAGTGGGATAGGTTTCAATATGGATAGCCAGTGCGGTGATTTTTCCGCCTAAACCACCGGGACCAATGCCTAAAGCATTGATTTTTTCCAGCAGTTCTTCTTCCATCGCCCGAATATGGGGCAGAGGAGAGTGGGTGCCTGTTTCTCTGGTTAATGCGTGCTTTGCCATCAATGCACATTTTTCGAAAGTACCACCAATACCTACGCCAATGACAATAGGCGGGCAGGCGTTGGGACCGGCATCTTTCACGGCAGAAAGGATGGCTTCTTTCACACCTTCTGCGCCGTCTGCGGGTTTCAGCATAAAGACTTTACTCATGTTTTCACTGCCAAAACCTTTGGGTGCAACGGTAATTTTTACCTGATCCCCAGGCACGATGGAAGTATGGATCACAGCAGGCGTATTGTCCTTTGTGTTTTCTCGCAGCAAAGGATCTGCTACTACGGATTTTCTCAGATAACCTTCTGTATAGCCCTTTTTCACACCAGCATTGACCGCTTCTGTTAAATCGCCGCCAACCAGTTGTACTTCCTGACCGATTTCTAAGAAAATGACAGCCATACCTGTATCCTGACAGATAGGGATAGACTCCGTATCTGCAATTTTTAAGTTTTCTTCTAATTGAGAGAGTACTTTTTTGCCTAAAGTACTTTGTTCTGACTGGATGGCATTTGCCATAGCGGCAGACATATCCTTAGATAACCGCAGATTTGCCTCTACACACATTTCGGCAATAGCATCCGTGAAAAGAGATACGTTCATTTGTCGAGACATGATTTTGCTCCTTTATTTACGCTCTTGCAATGCCTTCTTCTCTTGCAGCTTTTGCAACGGCCTGCGCCACACAATCTGCTACGCCGCGATCCAGGGCAGAAGGAAGGATGTTTTCTGCATTCAGTTCATTTTCCGGGATATAATCTGCAATAGCTACAGCAGCAGCTTCTTTCATATGTTCTGTAATATCCTTTGCACGAACAGCCAGCGCGCCCTTAAAGATACCAGGGAAGATCAGCACATTGTTGATCTGGTTAGGGTAGTCGCTTCTACCGGTACCGATGACCTTTGCGCCGCCTTTCTTTGCGTCTTCCGGCATGATTTCAGGAGTAGGGTTTGCCATAGCAAAAATAATACCGTCATTCATAGATGCTACCATTTCAGGAGTTACCAGATTACCCTTGGATACACCTACAAAAGCATCCGCACCTTTCAGAGCGTCAGCCAGTGTGCCGGTCAGTTTGTTTTTATTGGTAACATGGCTCATTTCTTCCTGTGCGGGGTTCAAACCTTCGCCGCCTTCACAGATAATACCTACCAGGTCACAAAGGATAATATCGCCAAAGCCCATGTTTAACAGAAGTTTTGCAATGGCAATACCAGCAGAGCCAGCACCGTTGATAACGATTTTCATTTCACCCATTTTCTTACCAGTTACTTTCATGGCATTGCGCATTGCTGCAGCTACAACAATGGCAGTGCCGTGCTGGTCATCATGGAAAACGGGAATATCACATTTTTCCTTCAGTTGTTTTTCGATTTCAAAGCAGCGGGGCGCGGAAATATCTTCCAGGTTGATGCCGCCAAAGCTTTTGGAAATATTTACAATGGTGTTTACGATTTCGTCGGGATCTTTGCTGTCGATACAGATGGGAATTGCATCCACATCGCCAAATTCCTTAAATAATGCGCATTTGCCTTCCATAACGGGCATGCCTGCTTCCGGACCAATATCGCCCAGACCTAATACAGCGGTACCATCGGTGATGACTGCTACCAGATGAGAGCGGCGGGTCAGTTGGAATACAGCGTCGGGATTTTTTACAATTTCACGGCAAGGCTCTGCTACACCGGGGGTATACATCAAAGACAGATCGTCTCTGGTCAGAATGGGTTTCCTGGATACAACTTCAATTTTACCTTGCATTTCATAGTGGAGTTTCAAAGATTCTTCGTTTACGTTCATGGTGTGATTTCCCTTTCTGTAGATTCGCGTTACGGTTGACATGCGGAATACTCTTTTTCACAAAAGATTTTTCCGTAATTAAAAATATCATACCACAGTTAGCGACAAAGAAAAACAGTTTTTTACAAAACAGAGTGGCATGATAGAATAAGAATTTTATAAATTGCAAATAAATTCGGAAAAATTATCCAGTAAAAACCAAATGACAGATGAATTCAAACAAAAAAGATCTGCCGGTTTTCGGCAGATCCATATTTCAACGAAAAAAGATACTTAAAATCTGTTTTCATAGGTATTGAGAATATTTAACGCGGTTTCTGTTTTTGTTTGGTGTAAGTCCATAGACTGTTTTTCAATATAACGGTGTGCCTGGGGTTCTGTCATGTTTAAATACTGCATCAGCATAAATTTTGCACGGCTGATGAGTTTAATGGCGTCTAATTCATTCCGCAGCTGATTATTTTCCTCTAAAAGGAAAGCCATCCTTTTTTCCAATGCCAGGCAATATTGGATTGCGGCATGAAAAGCGCCTTTGGTAAATGGCTTTGGCAGGATATAAATACCTTCCGTAAAAAGCTTTCTGGTGGATTCTTCGCTTTCTTTTGTTAGATAGATGATTGCAGCATGGGAAGAGGAGGCAGCCAGCAGAGCGGCATCCCGTTCAGAACCATCCATCAGTGGAGCGTTAATAATAATGCAGGAAAGATCTTTGCGCAATGTACAATGTTTCTGCATATCTTTACTGTTATCAGCAGTCAAAATATAATCAAAAGGATGTTTTTCCAGTAATTCTCGAATACTTTCTACACTTTTTGTGGAAGAAGATACGATCAGCGCGCTTCTCATATTGAAGACCTCCCTTATCATGAGAGTTTCATCTGATTTTTTTCTATTCTCTACGAAAAAAAGAAAAAAATCAAGAGGGGGATATTATTTTTTCTATTTTTTTGATGCAAGGGAATGATGAATGTAAGATAAACTTTGAAAATAAGAAATGATTAAGCGGAATTTTTATCTGCTTTTTATCATATTCTGTCTGGTTTCGTTTTGTGCAGGAAACAGTTATTATTTTTTGGAAGAAAAAAGTTTTGCAACTATATCTTGACAGATAGAAAATAGGGATATATAATTATTCCATAATTTTTACAGCAAAGGGGCTGTGGTAAGGACCACAGTCCCTTTCTCTGTTTATGGGGTAAAGAAGGAACAGACAAAATAAGGAGGCGGATTTTTTAATGAATATTCCTGAAATATTTGCAAGCTTGGTATTTACAGATGAGGTAATGCAGGCGCGTTTGCCTAAGACAACCTATCGTGCAATGAAAAAATGCATTGCAGAAGGAAAAAGATTGGACAGAGAAATTGCCGATGTAGTAGCAACTGCGATGAAAGAATGGGCAATTGAGAAGGGGGCAACTCATTATACCCATTGGTTCCAGCCGATGACAGGCATTACAGCAGAAAAGCATGATTCCTTTATTTCTCCTAATGGCGATGGAAAAGTGATTATGGAGTTTTCCGGCAGAGAATTGAGCCAGGGCGAAACAGATGGTTCCAGCTTCCCCAGCGGCGGTTTGCGCGCTACATTTGAAGCAAGAGGATATACAGCTTGGGATCCCAACTCTTATGCTTTTATTAAAGATCATACACTTTGTATTCCTACCGCATTCTGTTCTTATGGCGGTCAGGCATTGGATAAGAAGACTCCTTTGCTGCGTTCCATGGAAGCATTGAATAAGCAGGCATTGCGTGTTTTACGTCTGTTTGGAGATCATGAAACTGCAAAGGTAACACCTACTGTAGGTGCAGAACAGGAATACTTTCTGATTGATAAAGACGTTTATCTGAAGAGAAAAGATTTAATTTATTGCGGCAGAACACTGTTTGGTGCAAAAGCACCGAAAGGCCAGGAACTGGATGACCACTATTTTGGCGCCATTAAGACCAGAGTATTAGACTTTATGTCTGATCTGGATGAGGAACTTTGGAAATTGGGTGTAACAGCAAAGACAGAACATAATGAAGTTGCGCCTGGTCAGCATGAACTGGCACCTGTATTTTGCACTACCAACTTGGCTTGCGATCAGAACCAGATCACTATGGAACTGATGAAAAAGATCGCAGATAAGCATAATTTGGTTTGCCTGTTGCATGAAAAGCCTTTTGCGGGTGTAAATGGTTCCGGCAAGCACAATAACTGGTCTCTGTCTACTGATAAGGGTGTAAATCTGCTGGAACCCGGCGATTCCCCTATGGAAAACGCACAGTTCTTAACCTTCCTGATCGCATTGGTAAAGGGTGTTGATGAATACCAGGATTTGATGCGCTGCTCCGTTGCAAGTGCAAGCAATGACCATCGTCTGGGCGGTCAGGAAGCGCCGCCTGCAATTTTGAGTATTTTCCTGGGTGACGAACTGACAGATATTTTGGACAGCATTGAAAATGACAGTGCTTACAGTGGTAAAGATAAAGAATTGATGAAGCTGGGCGTACACACTTTACCTAAGTTCTTCCGTGATACTACAGATAGAAACAGAACTTCACCCCTTGCTTTTACTGGAAATAAGTTTGAATTCCGTATGCTTGGCAGCTCTGTAAATATTGCTTGCCCTAATTTCTTTATGAATACCATTATGGCAGAGGAGCTGTGTCAGTTTGCTGATGAACTGGAGCAGAGTGATGACTTTGCAGGTACACTTCATGCTATGTTAAAGAGAGAAATTAAAAACCATAAGCGGATTATCTTTAACGGAAACAACTATTCTGATGAATGGGTAGAAGAAGCAGAGCGCAGAGGTTTGTTAAATTTAAAGACTTCTGTGGAAGCACTGGAAAGTTACTCCAAAGAAAAGAATATCCGTCTTTTTGGCAAACACCGCGTACTGAGCAAAGAAGAAGTATTCTCCCGCCGGGACATCTTACTGGAAAACTATGTAAAAACCATTAACATAGAAGCCTTAACCATGCTGGATATGTCTAAGCGCAGCATTTTACCTGCAGTCAGCGGCTATGTTAAGACACTGGCTGATACGATTCTGGCAAAAAAGAGTGTGTCATCTGCCATTGATTGCAAAGCAGAAGAAGGCTTAGTAAATAAGCTGTCTGCATTAAGCGGATGCTTCTGTGAAAAGATAGAAATGCTGGAAAAGGCTGTGGTAGGCGCTAGAACACAGCAGGATATCGGCGCAGAGGCAGCATACTATAGAGATTATGTACTGCCCGTTATGAAGGAAATGCGCGCAGTATCTGATGAAATGGAAACAATGGTAGACGCGAAGGTTTGGCCTTTCCCTACCTATGGTGAACTGCTTTTCAGTGTACTGTAAACAGAATGCAAATAAAAACGGAAGGAAAGCAAGTTCCCTTTGAGAATATATTATTTAGATTGGTTTCTTAAAGGGAATATAATGACTGTTTTCCTAAGAAAAGAATACCAATAAAGAGAAATAACCGGAATCCTAATGAACAAAAGGGTTCCGGTTATTTTTATTTTCCTGTGGAGCGGCTTGCTTTTGGCTATTTTATTGATTTTGTAAGAGTGCTTCTGGCACTTTACCGTTGATTACAGTATCGATGAGAAGTATTTTTCTTGAGAATTGTACCGTATCTTCTTGGAATAAATGTAAGATTCTAATTTCTGGTTGAATGATCAGCCAGATTTGAAGATTCACTTGGTTGATACCGCCGGAAAGAAAGGCAGTTTCATATTCTACCTGAACCGTTCCCGTAGGCGCAAAGTAATAGTTTAGTTTCGGACCAATATTTTGGAAAAATGCAATGGGACAAAGACTACCCAATGGTACGCCTACGGATTCTAACGTTGTTTGCGAGAAGGCAGTTTCTAATTTATCACTTAACTGACTGCAAAAAGCATTGATTTTTAATGTATCCGCACTTACCAGCCCATATTCTGCATTCAACTGCAAAAAAGAGGATAAGTCTTCCTGTGCAATCATTTCCTGAAGTGAAGTGTTGATTTGCTGATTTACAATACTTTTTGCTTTGATGGCACTAAGATCTTTTGCTACAACAAACATCCTGCTGTCTGCCCAGAAAAATGAAAAACATAATGTAAGAAATACGAAAAAAAGAAGCAAAATACGATAAAGACGCTTTTGCATTTGTCTTTTATGCGCAGCTGATTTCATAAAAATTCTCCTTATCAGAATGTTATTCTTTTCAAAAGTGGAGCAAAAATGGATTTATATTTTATAAAATATAGAAAAAATGGGAACAACATCCCATTTTTTTCGTCTTTTTAGAAAAAATGTAATACTTTTTTTTGGAATTTGACTTTATATCTTAAAAAATCTCTGTTATAATCGAGTATATTCGAAGGAGGGTTTTATAATGAACATGAAACCGCGAAAGCGTAGAATATCTCAATCAACCCAACATCACGAAAATGAGCAGCAAAGGACAAGACCCCACAAGCGTAGAAGAAGGCGGAAAAATGGTCTTCTTCGAAAAATATTGATCGGTGGCGCAGTCGTTTTTGGTTTGGCTTGTTTTGGTATTGTTTTGGGCGCAGTATTTGGAATTCTAACAGGTACAGATACATTGCAGGTAGCGGATGTAGTGCCTGGCGCTTACACATCTATCATTTATGATCAAAACGGTGAAGAATATGACAAACTTTACTGGGAAGAAAATCGCGAATATGTACCATTAAGCGAAATGCCGGATTATCTGCAAAAAGCGGCAATCGCAATTGAAGATGAGCGTTTCTATAATCATAACGGCATTGATTTGAAAGGTATTGCACGCGCATTGGTAGTGGATATTATTCATATGGACTTTTCCCAAGGTGCTAGTACTATAACCCAGCAGTTGATTAAAACAGAGGTATTAACGAGTGAAAAGAAACTGCAAAGAAAAATCAAAGAAATGTATTTGGCAATCCAGTTGGAAAATACATTGGAAAAACAGCTGGGCAGCAAAAAAGCAGCAAAAGATTATATTTTGGAATTGTATTTGAACACCATTCCTTTAAGCCATGGCTTAAACGGGGTGGAATCCGCCGCACAGTATTACTTTGGCAAGCATGTTTCTGAGTTAACATTGGCAGAAGCTGCCTGCATTGTAAGCATTACAAACTATCCTTCCTATTACGCGCCTGATACTAATCCGGAAAACAATAAGTCCCGTTTGGATGAAGTACTCAAAAGGATGGAAGAACAGGGCTATATCACCCAAGAGGAAAAGGAAACCGCAATGGCAGAGGATGTTTACAGCAATCTGGTTTGCACCAACATTCAAAGCGGCGACAGTACCTCTAAGCATAGCTATTTTGTAGAAGCATTGATCAATCAGGTAGCAGAAGACCTGCAGACCAAGAAAGGCTATACAAAAACACAGGCTTATAACATGATTTATAGTGGTGGTTTGGAGATTCACTCTACTGTAGATCCTACCATTCAAAATACGATGGAAGAAGTTTTCAAAGATGACTCTTTCTTCCCGCCGAAAGAAAATACCTATGATGTTGTTTATCTGATTTCTGTTTTGGATACGACAACACAAGAACAGCAGCATTATGAGAGAACGACAACAGTAACTTCTGCAGATAATACGGAGGAAATCAATGCATTTGTTCAATCTGTAAAAGATGAAGTGCTGGATGATACCCATACTTTAGTACTGGATAATCTGACAGTTTCCAACTCTTTGCAGGCAGCAATGGTTATTATGGATCAGTCTAATGGACAAGTTAAAGGTCTGGTAGGCGGTAGAGGAGAAAAAGCAGGTGACTCTGTATTTAACAGAGCAACGCAGGCACTGCGTCAGCCTGGTTCTTGCTTTAAGATTTTGGCAGCTTATGCGCCGGCATTTGATACAGGATTATTAAGTCCTGGTTCTGTCATCGTTGACGAGGAATTAATTGTTGGCGATAAGAAATTCAATAACTGGTGGGGCAATTCTTATAATGGTCCTTCTACCGCAAGAGAAGGTATTAAGTTCTCTATGAATATTTTGGCAGTAAAAGTATTCATGCAGACTGGTGCTGATGTCGTAGATCAGTATTTAAAGAACTTCGGTTTCACCAGCATTGTAGAAGAGGATAAAAACGCATCTACTGCACTGGGTGGTTTGACACAGGGTGTTTCTGTGCTGGAATTGACAGCAGCTTATGCGGTCATTGCCAATGGCGGCGTGTATAATGAACCGATTTATTATACAGAAATTTACGATCATAACGGTAATCTGCTGTTGGATCAGTCTGGACAGGATACACATCGTGTATTGAAGGAAACAACTGCATACCTTTTGACAGACAGTATGGAAGATGTTATCAGCGGCAGCAGTTCTACCCAGGGTAATAAACAGTCCATTAACATTACCGGCGGTCTCGCAAGATTTAGTGGTATGCACATTGCGGGTAAAACTGGTACAACTACAGACGATAAGGATTTGACCTTTGCTGGCTATACGCCTTATTATACCGGTGCAATCTGGATGGGACATGATACACCTAAGGCAATTAAGTATGATAGGAGTTATCATCTGCTGATTTGGCGCGAAATTATGAGCAAGATTCATGCAAATCTGCCGGATAAGGAATTTACGAAACCGGACGGCATCAGCAGTCAGACAGTATGTTCCGCTACGGGTAAATTGCCCAGCGACCTTTGTGCCCAGGACTATTATGGTATGACAACCCATACAGATTTGATTGCATCTGATGGTGCGAAAGCAACAGAGACTTGTACAGAGCATAAGACATTCTCCATCTGCAAAGAATCCGGAAAACTGGCGGGAGATTCTTGTCCTGCAGATAGTGTCATCAGTGTGGTATTGGCTGTAGATGAAAATAATAATATTTTAAGCAAGCCGAATACAGTTCCAGAGGGTAAGCTGGATATCAATATTATCGCTACTTGTGATGCAAAGCATACCAGCAGCCAGCCTGCCGAAGACATTGATAATACCATTAACAATGAGTATGGTGTACCCATTGACCCTTGGTACCCTGCTGTACCAGGAGTGGATGGCGGAGAGAATGAAGATGAAATTCCGGAAGGCGTGATTCCGGATGATACAGAAGGTTTTGCCTGGTAAAACAAACAATTTAGAACCGAACAGTTTTTCTGTTCGGTTCTTTTTCGGAAAAAAGGAAATAGAAAAGGGGCAGAGTTATGAGTCAACGTCAAAAAATGAATGGTTATGCCATGCTAGCTATTGTTGCTTGGGCATTATCCTATCCACTTACGAGAATGGTAAATGGACAATTTTCAGCAGCTTCCATTGGATTTTTCCGCTGCATGATTGCTGCAATCATATTATTGCTCATTGGGAAAAAAGAAAAGATTCAACCTATGCGAAAAGAGCATATCTTGTTATTTGCCCTGGGTGGTTTTGTAGGATTTTCTGGTTATTTAATTCTATTTAATACAGGAATGGACAGCGTCCTTTCCTCCACAGCCAGTGTAATTATAGCCACTGCACCTATTTTAACTGCCATTGCTGCCATCAAAATTTATGGAGAAAAAATCAATGGGATTGGATGGCTTTCCATAGGCATTGCTTTTTTCGGTGTTGCGGTATTACTTTTATGGGAAAATGGTCTTTCTATCAATAAAGGCGCAATATGGATAGGTTTGGCAGCAATTTTTTTTAGCGTCTATAACTTGATGAATCGGGAATTGGGACTGAGAGGCTTTTCCGCAACGGAAATTGTGACCTACTGCATGGTATTTGGCGCGGTGGAATTGCTTCCCTTTGCGCCGTCAGCACTGCAGGAAGCTGCTGCAAGTTCTTTGTCAGATATGTTGCCGGTGCTGGGGCTGGCTATATTTCCCAGCGCAACGGCTTATTTGAGCTGGAGTAAAGCGATGGGATATGCACAAAAAACCAGTGATGTAACCAATTTTTTGTTTTTAACACCTCTGGTTACCACTATTTTTGGATTTTTTATGATGCGTGAGGTACCTAATTGGGGTACTGTAATTGGCGGTGTCATGATTATATGTGCTTTGATTTTATTCCAGAAAAAAGGAAAAGTATCCGAACCAGCAGAATAAAAAGAGTGAAAAAAACCTTTAAAAATATGACTTTTTTTGATTGCTTAAGGAGAACTGGAATGGATGATTTCATTTCAAAGCAATATAAATGAAAAACAGCTGAAATTCTTTATCTGATAAAGATTCCAGCTGTTTTTTGGGGAAAGAAGTCTCACGCTTCTATTTTATTCTGCCATTTTGATTTCAGGGTTTTGCATTGCAGTTAATGTTTTTTCCAGCAGCGCATCCAGTTCCCAGCCTAATAATTCAGCGCCTTTTTGGATAACATCTCTGCTGCAACCTGCTGCAAAACGTTTATCTTTGAATTTTTTCTTTACGGATTTTAATTCCATATCCATTACGCTTTTAGAAGGACGCATCAAAGCAGCAGCACCAATTAAACCTGTTAATTCATCACAGGCGAACAGCACTTTTTCCATTTCTTCCTCAGGCGCAATATCTACACAAATGCCATAACCATGGCTGGCAGTCGCATGGATTAGTTTTTCATCATACCCTAATTGCTGCATAATTTCCTGAGATTTTACGCAATGTTCATCAGGATAGCGTTCGAAATCCAAATCATGAAGTAAACCAACAACACCCCAAAAGTCTACTTCATCTGCATAGCCTAATTCTTTTGCAAAATAGCGCATAGCGCCTTCTACTACTTCACCGTGGTGCAGGTGAAAAGGATCCTGGTTATATTCTTTTAATAATGCCCAAGCTTCTTCTCTGGTAGGAATTTTTCCCATGATACAGTCCTCCTTTATTCTTTTGTAGCGGATTACACTTTTTACAAAGTATAGTATTTTTCAGAAAGAATTGCAACGATTTTTCCGAATAGTTGCAAAAGAAGATGTCTTGCATTTTCTATGGAAAACACATAAAATAAAAAGACAACAGTGTTTAGAGAAAGGTAAAGGAGTAATAAAAATGGATGTAACAAGTTTTGGTATTGATCATGATCGTCTTTTGCGTGGTATTTATGTTTCCAGAAAAGATCAGGTTGGGGACGGTGTATTGACTACATTTGATGTACGTATGAAAGAACCCAATCGCCAAATGGTTATGGATACTTCTGTAATGCATACCATTGAGCATTTAATGGCAGTCTATTTCCGGGAAAAATCTGATTGGAAGGACGAAACCATTTATGTAGGTCCCATGGGCTGCCGTACCGGCATGTATGTGATTTTTAAGGGAGACTTGGAAGTAGAAGATGTGTTGGATGCAATGAAAAAAGCATTTGCATACATGGAAAACTTTGAAGGGGAAATCCCTGCCGCTCGCTCCAATATGTGTGGCAACTATTTGGACCATAATTTGGGGATTACAAGAATTGAGTGCGGCATTTTCTTGCATGAAGTTTTGGAGCATATGACAAAAGAGAATATGGAGTATCCTAAGCAGAATCGTTTTTAATTTAAGAAGGCGGAGCGTTTTACGCTCTGCCTTCTTTGATCGTGCGGATAGGGAGAAAAACTGCTTAGCCGCGATTGCAGGAATTGCAGCTGTTGCAGGAATTATTGTTGCTGCAGGAATTGCAGTTGCTGCAGGAATTGCAGCTTTCGGAAGCACTTTCTACAGCATTGCAAAAAGAGTTGCTTACTGCTGTGCCGAAGCCACAGCAAGAACGAGGCTCTGCGGTAGGGGAGAAAGCATCCATAGGGAATTCCATAGATTCAAAGTTTGCACAAGGATCGGTTGCGCTGCCCAATGCGGTACACTGGTTGGGGACACATCTGCCCAAAGAGTTAACCAGCATGTTAACAGTGCGGAACAGTTTTACAATGGTGAACAGACCGATTGTAACATTGACTGCAATAGGTGTATTTGCATCGGAAACATTGTCGCAGCCGTTGTTGCAGCAACAGCAGCAAGAGTTGCAGTTTGCGGCAGGATACTTCAGTTCCGCTGCTAAAGCTACAGCCTTACCTTCTGCTACTACAAAAGGCCCGCCATAGGAGTTGCCGCAGCAGTCATACAGATCGCTTGTGGTTGTTACGTCAGACTCAGTGGAGCCGAACAGTGTAACCTTCATGGTGTAGGTGCTTACTGCGTTAATACAACCGATGGTGCAGCCGTTAGGTCCCATAAATTCCAGTTCATAACGGAAGGTATACTTCAAATCTACATCCCAGCAGCCGTTCTGCAAGGTATTTGCTTTTTTACGCAGAATTTCAATACTGGTCAGTTCCAGATTACGAATGGTAACATCTGTTGCATTTGCGGGAGGAACAATAATTTCGCCTTCACAGAGCATGTCGCAACAACCGCAACCGTTCTTGCCGGCTCTGGCAGGACCCAGGATCGCAGATGTCAGACATTTCTGAATACGGCACTGATCAAAAATCTTCTGTGCAATGATGCAGGTCTCGCCAACGGTTGCGTCGGCGGTACCGTTAGAACTGCAGTTGCAGCTTCTGGCACTGAGCTGTGCCCTGTCAAATTCATAAACTCCCATATTTGATTGCCTCCTTAATGGTGGTTGGTTCTTTAACATAGTATGTAAAAGCGGAAAATGGGTGCATGGTATTGGGGTATTGACTTTTGTTTTTATCGGAGGTATATTCATGATAAAACTATAGCATCAGGAGGTAGACTATGCGCAGAAAAGACAGAGAAATAAAAGAACCTTCAGAAATTCTTACAATCATGAAACGTTGTGCTGTGTTGGATGTTGCTTTTTTTGATGAGGAATATCCTTACATAGTCCCCTTTAATTTTGGTCTGGTATGGGAAGGGGAACTGCCCATTCTGTATATCCATGGCGCGGCTCAGGGGAAAAAGTTTGAAATGATGGAAAAAAATCCTCACGTTTCTTTCTGTATGAGAACAGAGGAAAAAGTTCTTCCGGCTGATGTGCCTTGTGCCTATAGCTGTGCATACCAGAGCGTATGCGGAAATGGTATTGCTTCTATGGTTCCTATGGAACAAAAGAAAATGGCCTTGGATGCAATTATGTCTCAGGCGGGCGCTGGCGGTGATTATACCTATCCCCAGCAGATGTTGGAACGAATTGGTGTTTGGCAGATTCAAGTGGTAAACTTGACAGCGAAAGCAACTTTTAAAGATTGATTTTAAAAGCCCTTCAGTATACCTGAAGGGCTTTGTATGTTTTTGGTAAAAGCCTTGGATTTGCTTGACAGATAATATTTGGTGTATTAAACTGAAAATTAGTGATTTATTGAAAAAACAATCTTTGGAGGATGATTTTGTTGTTAATTAAAATGTTATTGGCGTTGTCTCTTGCGGCAAACGTTGCTTTGATTTTTCGGCTGCTGCAGCAAAAGAAAGCGCCGCAGGATTCCGTTACAGAAGAGGAAATCCGTATGATGGTAGACGCGGGCGGTGATAGCGGCTCCATCGATGCCAATGAGCATGAAATGATCAATAACATTTTTGAGTTGGATGATACCTCTGTTGGTGATATCGCAACACACCGGACAGATATTGTAGCAGTATCCCGTGATGCCACACTGGAAGATATCTGGAAGGTAATTATGAATGAGAAATATTCCAGAATTCCTGTCTATGACGAAAATATCGATAATATTATTGGTATTTTCCATGTCAAAGATCTGGTAAAATATCTGCTGGAAGCCAAGGAAAAAGGAGAACAGGTTCAGTTTTCCATTGAAGATATTATGATGAAACCTTATTTCGTTCCTTTTTCTAAGAAAACCGATGAGCTGTTCCAGGAAATGCAGATGGAAAAAATCCACTTGGCTGTTGTCATTGATGAATATGGCGGCACAGCGGGACTGGTTACTGTAGAAGATATTGTGGAAGAAATTGTAGGCAATATCTTTGATGAATATGACCAGGAAGAAGAAGAGGATATAGCACAGGTTTCGGAGGGACGTTTCCAGATTAGCGGTACTGCGGACTTAGCAGATGTGGAGGAAGAACTTGGTATTACCTTAGAGGATGCAGAAGACTATGAAACACTGGGCGGCTTTTTGATTGGCAAACTGGGTCGGATTCCCGAAGAAAATGATCAAATTGAAATTCGTGAACAAGGATATTTATTCCGCGCAGTTGGCACAGATGAAAAACGTATTGATAAAGTAACTGTTACGAAACTTCCTGATGAAAAAGAAAAAACCGAAGGCGAATAACCTTCGGTTTTTTTATGAATTAGTACCCCAGTGCTTCTCCAATGAGAATGATTTTCATACGTCCTGCGGGTTTGCAAAGTCTAGTAATAAGAATTTGAGAGCAAATGGAGTCGGGGGACTTGCAGTTTGCGCAGCTTCCATTTATGGCACAGGGCGTTTTTGTATTTAACCGGACCGCATTTACAGGAGCGGCATAATTTCTAGCACGCGCGATAGCATCTTCCAGTGTGGCTGTTACTTTTTGCATACTGCAAAGGACGATGACTTCTTTTGGACCAAAGCACATGGCAGCAATGCGGTTGCAGCGACCATCGATATTAACCAGAATACCATCTTGTGTCAATGCATTTGTACTGGTAAGAAAGAAATCTGCCAGCAGTGCTTTTCTATGGAGATCAAAGGTTTCTTCTGGTGTTTTTCCCAGATCGCGATCAATGACATCATACTTTCCAGCATGAAAGGCATCTGTCAGTCCTAATTGGCGCAGTGTAACAGATCCTCCCCAAGAAACGGAACTGCCTTCCGGTACAAGAGCCAAAACCAACTTTTTTGCTTCTTCGCCTGTTTGGCAATAATATGCATCAAAGTGACGTGCTTTCAAATGTTCCACCACATTTTTTGCCAAACGTGCATTTCTTTCATCAATAGGATTCATACACATACCTTCTTTCTATGACCGATACGGAAATGATATATTTATGATAGCACAGGGGATATGCTTGTGCAAGCATCTGGAGCTGTACGGATTTGTATGAGAAAAGGAAGGGGAAATTTACGAGAGCAGTTGCCAAGAAAGAAAAGGCAGGGTACAATAACCAAAAAGGAGTGAGAAACATGTGGATTGAAAGCAGCCAGAATCAAAAAGTAAAGTGGTTGAAATCCTTAAAGATAAAAAAGAACCGGCAAAAAGAGGGCGTTTTTCTTGCGGAAGGGCAGCGGTTTGTATCGGAAATTCCAAAGGAAGCAGATGTAGTTCTTTTCGCTATGAGTGCATCCTTTGTCAAAGAGCATTCCACTGCGGATTTTGAAGCAAAAGGGCAGGTTTATGTATTTCCGGATCCTTTATTTGCTTCCTTTTGTGAAACGGAACATCCTCAGGGAATTTTAGCGGTGGTCCGTTTATTACAGCCTTCCTTCCATCAGGTTCTGGAAAAAGAAAATGGATTTTATCTTTTGGCTGAAGAACTGAATGATCCTGGTAATTTAGGTACCATTATTCGAACGGCTCATGCCTGTGGGGTAGACGGCGTTTTCTTATCCAAAGGATGCGTAGACTTATACAGCCCGAAAGTGTTGCGTTCTACCATGGGATCTATTTTCCATGTACCAGTTTTTACGGAAGTGGATTTGTTTGAAACCATGCAGCGTTTGCGGGAAAAAAATGTGACGATTTTGGCAGCACACTTGAAAGGAACGGAGTATCCTTATACTGTGGACTGCAAAAAGGGGTGTGCATTTTTAATTGGTAATGAAGCCAGAGGGATAAAAGAGCAAACGGCAGATAGATGCGATCAGCTGATTAAAATTCCTATGCCTGGCGGCGCAGAATCCCTCAATGCCTCTGTGGCAGCGGCAGTGCTGCTTTATGAAGCGGTACGTCAAAGAATAACAAAATAAAAAAGAAAAAAGAAAAAAGCCCTGATTGATTCCTCAGGGCTTTTCATTATTGATTTTCTTTGGGGGGTCTGGGACCTTCATATTGATAATAGTCTGTTTTAATGCGTCCATTGAATAATTTTCGTTTTTTATCTGCTTTTCTGCCAAACAGGCTTTCAAAATGCTCCATAGAGGTCATTAAATATGTGGACCAAGTCATATCTTCCCGCATGATTCTGCCTAACGCGCGATACATATCCTCTACCAAACGTAAGTCGCCTAATCTCTCGCCATAAGGCGGATTGGTAATGAGAATACCATAGCGGCAAGGCAGTTTTAATTCTTCCACCGGCTGGACAGTAAAGGTGATGCAATCATCCACACCGGCTTTTTCTGCATTTTCTTTCGCCAAATCAATGGCATTGGCATCAATATCACTTCCATAGAGAGTAGGGGTATAGTCATAATCAATGGCTTGGTAAGCTGCTTTTCTGGCGTCTTTCCAAAGCTGTTGACCGATACGCTCCCATTTTTCACAAGCAAAAGAACGATTTAAGCCGGGAGCGATATTTCTGGCAATCATAGCGGCTTCAATGGGAATGGTACCGCTGCCGCAAAAAGGATCCAAGAGTACTCGGTCTTTTTTCCAGTAACTCAGTTGAATCAGCGCAGAAGCCAAGGTTTCTTTCAAAGGTGCGTCCAGCGCATTGGCACGATAACCGCGCATATGCAGACCGGAACCGGAAGTATCAATGGAAAGTGTTACCACATCTTTTAAAATACTTACCTGTACTGTATAATTGGCACCTGTTTCATCAAACCAGTCTACATGATATTTTTCTTTTAATTTTTCTACGATTGCTTTTTTTACAATAGCCTGACAGTCAGAGACACTAAAAAGGGTGGACTTTACAGATTTTCCCACTACGGTAAATTTCCCGTCTACAGGAATCCAATCGCCCCAGGGCAATGCTTTTGTCTGGTCAAACAGTTCGGTAAAAGTAACTGCAGTAAAGCTGCCCATTTTTACCCATACACGACCCGCACAGCGCAGCCATAAATTGGCTTTTACAATATCTTTTTCTGAACCTTCAAATTCCACTTTTCCGTCATAGGTATGAATATTCTGAAATCCCAATGCCTGGCATTCTCTTTTTACCACTGCTTCCAGTCCGAATGTGGTGCTGGCAATGATCTGAATTTTCGACTGCTCCATTTTACATTTCTCCGTTTCTAAACTTATCCAATCAAACAGTTTTGAACATTATATCAAAGTTTAGCAGTATGGACAAGCTTCCTATAAAATCTATTTTTTTGGACCTAACCGCAATGTATAAAAAGGATGTGAAACAAAGAAAAATCATAGGCGGTCAATTCTTTTTGCTTGAAAAAACCAATAAAACAAGGTATGATAAAATGCAAGTGACAAAAAAGGAACAAAAACAATGAATATTGGAGGAATTTGTTTCATGTATGAATTGTTAAAACGATGCGGCAGAGCAAAAAGAGGCCGTTTTCATACGCCCCACGGTGTGATTGAAACACCGGTTTTTATGAATGTAGGTACAGCTGCTGCCATTAAAGGCGCTGTTTCCACAGAAGATTTGGAAAACTTGAAGTGTCAGGTAGAGCTTTCTAACACATATCATCTGCATGTACGCCCAGGTGACCAAGTTGTGAAAAAAATGGGCGGACTGCATAAATTTATGGTTTGGAATAAACCTATCTTAACAGACTCCGGCGGGTTTCAGGTGTTTTCTTTAACAACTTTACGCCGGATCAAAGAAGAAGGCGTTTATTTCAATTCCCATATTGATGGAAGAAAAATATTTATGGGTCCGGAAGAAAGTATGCAGATTCAATCCAATCTGGCTTCTACCATTGCCATGGCATTTGATGAATGTATTGGCATTCCTGCAGAAAGAAGTTATGTAGAAGCATCTGTTGCACGTACTACCAGATGGCTAGAACGGTGCAAAAAGGAAATGAACCGATTGAATCAGTTGGATGATACCATTAACCATGAACAGATGCTTTTTGGCATCAACCAGGGCGCGACTTATGAGGATATCCGTATCGAACATGCAAAGCGTATCAGCGAGTTAGATTTAGATGGATATGCCATTGGCGGTTTGGCGGTAGGTGAGACGCACGCAGAAATGTACCATATTCTGGAAGAAGTTGTGCCTTATCTGCCCTTGGAAAAACCTACTTACCTGATGGGGGTAGGGACACCGGAGAATATTCTGGAAGCGGTAGAAAGAGGCGTTGACTTTTTTGACTGTGTATTGCCTTCCAGAAATGGCAGACATGCGACCATCTATACAAACTACGGAAAATTAAATTTGTGGAATGCGAAATATGAACTGGACGATTCTCCCATTGACGATACCTGTGATTGCCCGGTATGCCGTCGTTACAGCAGAGCTTACATCCGCCATTTGTTTAAGGCAAAAGAGATGTTGGCAATGCGCCTTTGTGTTATGCACAACCTTTATTTCTTTAACACTATGATGGAAGAAATCCGTCATGCCTTGGATGAAGACCGTTTTGATGCTTATAAAAAGCAGAAGTTGGAAGGCTTCCGTAGGGCAGAAGGATAAAAAGTGCAAGATAACACTGTTGACGCAGTGATTTTTTTCAGATATAATGTGCATTAAGTGTTTTGTTGATTCTATTGGATAAAGGAGATTATGAAAATGAATGCATTAGAATTTTTGCTGACAACAGTCGTACCTTCTTCCTCTTCCGGAGCAGCTGCAGATGGTACTACAACAGGAACAACGATGCTCTTAAACCCTGTGGTAATGGTAATCCTTTACTGCGTGGTAATTTTTGCCGTATTTTACTTTATGTCTATCCGTCCTGCAAAGAAACGCCAGAAGGAATTGACAGATATGAGAGATTCTATTGCGGTAGGAGACACCGTTTTAACTGGTACAGGCTTCTTTGGTAAAGTGGTAGATATTACCTATGACTGTTTTATTATTGAGTTTGGTCTGAATAAGAGTGTTAATATCCCTGTTTTGAAAAGCGAAATTTATGGAAAGCAGGAACCTAATCTGACAAACGAAGCCCCTGTAGTGGAAGAACAGCCCAAGAAAAAAGGTCTTTTTAAATAATTGAAAAAATTTAAAAAAATAAATAAGAACAAAAAACCGATGATTGAAAAAATCATCGGTTTTTTTGTGTATAAATAATAAAATTCTATTATAAATAATGTAAAATATTGGGTTATCTGTTAATATCTAATAAAAAAATAAAACGAAAGTACCAGAAAGGCAAAAAACCTTTAGGCAAAAGTATGCGAAATTTTCGAAAAAAGGAAAAAAATGAGGCATTTTAACCAGTGAAAAAATCTTAATTTCCAAAAATCGTTGACAAGATTGTATCATTCATGTACAATAAAAGCAGATATTCTATCTTAATTATACAAGAAAGAATGTCAATTACTTTCTAAAATCTTTTATCAAGAGTTTATTAAAGGAAGGGAGAACGACTATGAAAAAATGGCTTTCCTTAGCAGTTGCATCTGTTATGGTACTTGGAATGATTACCGGATGCAGCCCCAGCAGCAACAACTCCAGCAACAATCAGGAAGAAGCAAAAGTACTGAATGTCTGCAACCTAGTAAACGGTAACCTGGGTGACAAATCTTTCTTTGACTCTGCACAGGCTGGTTTGGAACAGCTTGAGGCTGATGGAAAGATCACCTTCAAGACCATTGAAATGGGTGCAACTGATGCAGACCAGCCCAAATGGCTTGAAACTTTGAATGAAGTTTCTGACTCCGGCGAGTATGATCTGATCATTTGCGGTACATATCAGATGCCTGACTACTTGAAAGAAGTAGCAGATGCACACCCTGATCAGAAATATCTGATCTATGATGACACAACTTATGTTGGTCAAAGCCCTAACGTTGCAAATATGAGCTTTAAGCAGAACGACGTGGGCTACATGGTTGGTGTATTTGCAGCTGCAATGACCACTTCCGGTTACACCAACACCAATGAAGATCCAGTAATTGGTTTCTTGGGCGGTGTTGATAGCCCTGTTATCAACGACTTCCTGTATGGCTATCTGGTTGGTGCGCAGTCCGTAAATCCTGACATCAAAGTAGACACCCGTTATGTAACCAACTACTATGATACCGCATACGGCAAAGAATTGGCTCTGTCCATGATCAACGATAACAACGTTGATATTATCTGGGGCTGCGGCGGTACTGCTGGTAACGGCGGTGCAGAAGCAGCACAGGAAACCGGCAAGGCATGGTTTATCGGTGTTGACTCTGACCAGGAACAGACCTTTGCTGAAGAATTGGCAGCAATTACTTTGACAAGCGGTCTGAAGAACGTAGGCGATGGTCTGATTTGGTTTATTGATGAACTGAACGCAGGCAATGAATATTGGGGTCAGGAAATTTGCTTAGGTATCAATGAAGGCGGCGTTGGTATTGTAACTGACAAGAACTTTGCAAATGTTCCTCAGGAAGTACAGGATGCAGTTCTGGCAGCTCAGGAAGCAGTTTCTAACGGCGAAATCACCGTTCCTTCCGCTCTGTCTGATGGCGGTAACGCAGAAGCAATCGCTCTGAGAGATTCCATGCAGCCTTGATGAAACCGTTTCTAATTAAGCAATAAACGAGAATCATCGGCTTATACTGAAGAAAAAGGGGAGCTGAGAAGCTCCCCTTTTTTATAAATTATTTAGATGTTTCAATTTAAGGGGGACCCGAGTATGTCAAACAACGAATATGTTGTTCAGATGAAGGGTATCGAAAAAGTCTATTCAAATGGTGTGGCCGCAAACCAGGGTGTTGACTTCTTTGTCAAACGGGGAGAAATCCACGCATTGATGGGCGAAAATGGTGCCGGTAAATCTACACTGATGAAGATGCTCTTTGGCATGGAGCAGCCTACATCAGGCGAAATCATCGTGAATGGCGAAAAAGTAACGCTAACTTCACCTACCGTTGCAATTTCTAAAGGAATTGGTATGGTACACCAGCATTTTATGTTGGTACCCAGCTTAACTGTAGCAGAAAACATGGTTTTGGGTATGGAACCGAAAAAAGGCATGTTTATTGACTATAAAAAAGCTGTAGAAATTACGGAAGAATATGCGAAACGTTTTAACTTGCATGTGGATGCAAATGCAAAAGTAATTGACATTCCAGTAGGTATGAAACAAAAAGTAGAAATTTTGAAGGCACTTGTACGTGGCGCAAAAATTCTGATTTTGGACGAACCTACTGCCGTATTGACAACACAGGAAACGACGGAATTATTCAAAGAATTAATTCATTTAAAAGAACAAGGTTTTACAATTATTTTTATTTCTCACAAACTAAAGGAAATTAAACAAATTACAGACCGTTTGACCATTATGAGAAATGGTAAATCCATGGGTGTTTATGAAACCAAGGATATTTCTGAACAGGAAATTTCTCGTTTGATGGTAGGTCGCGACGTTATTCTGACTGTAGAAAAAGAAAAGGCAGAGCCTTCTGATGTAGTACTGAAAGTACGCGATCTGGAATATACCGATAGCTGGAATAGAAAGATGCTGGATAAGATGTCCTTCTCTGTCCGTAAAGGTGAGATTTTAGGTGTTGCTGGCGTAGAAGGCAATGGTCAGAGAGAATTGGTAGATATGCTCTTCAACTTAAATGTTCCTGATGCAGGCACCATTACAGTTAATGGTCAGAATGTTATTGGAACACCGCAAAGAAAGATCCGTGAAATGGGTGTTTCTTTGATTCCAGAAGACCGTATGACATATGGCATCGCTTCTTCTGGTTCTATTGAAGAAAATGTAATTTCTGATCGTTTTGACAAAAAGAAATTCAATAAAGGTCCGCTGTTTGATATGAATGCAATTCATGCTGAAAGTGAGCAGCTGATTGCAGACTATAAGGTATTATGCAAAAACTATAAACAGCAAGTCGGCATGCTTTCTGGTGGTAATATTCAGAAAGTTGTTGTTGCCCGTGAATTTTCTTGTAATCCGAAGTTAATTATTGCTGACCAGCCTACCCGTGGTATTGACGTAGGTGCAACAGAGTTTATCCGGAAAAAGTTGGTAGAGTTAAGCAGAGAAGGGGTAGCCGTACTGCTTGTTTCTGCAGACTTAAATGAAGTTATGGAACTTTCTGATAGTTTGGTTGTTTTCTATAACGGTAAAATTGCTGCATATTTCGAAGATACATCTGTTTTGAACGATGAAATGATGGGTGAGTATATGCTGGGCTTAAAGAAGCAGTCGGATGAGGAGATAAGGAGGGTATGCCATGAGTAACAGTAAGCGTATGCTGATTTTCGAATTGATCCGTGGCGCAGCTGCTATTGGTGTTGCGATGCTGGTAGCTTTGATCTTCATTTTTATCTGCTCTGATGAGCCTATGGAAGCTTTGCGTTATATGTTGGTAGCACCTTTGTTTACCAATGGATCTTTTAGTTTAAATTCCCTTTATATTATGTTGGCAAACTCTACACCTATTATTTTTACAGGCTTGGCAGTTTGCGTTATGTTCTCTGCAAACCAGTTCAACTTGGCTGGTGAAGGTGCTGTTATGCTGGGTGGTTTCGTTGCGGCACTGACCGGTATCTATTTTTCTACTGGTACATATGCAGACGTATTCATTGCGGTATTTGTTGGTTCGGCAGTTTGTGCTGTATTGATGATTATTCCCGCGTTGATTAAAGTAAAATTGAATGCCAGTGAAATGGTATCTTCCTTGATGATTAACTACATCATCATGTATGTTGTTTTGCACTACTTAAACAACGTATTTGCAGATGGCAGCAAAGGTTCTGTTATGACATTCCCTTTTGCAGCAACTGCACGTGTTCCTGCACTGGTTGCGGGCAGCTCTAAATTAACATGGGGTTTTGTAGTTGCATTGATTTGCACTGTAATCATTGCATTCTTTATGTATCGTACACGCTGGGGCTACAGTATTCGTATGATCGGTATTAACCAGAATTTTGCAAAATATTCTGGTATGAAAGTTGCTTCTGTTATCGTTCTGTCCCAGATCATCGGCGGTTTCCTTTCCGGTATGGCCGGTGCGGTTGAAGTTTTGGGTCGTTATGATACTTTCCTTTGGAGAGACCTTCCTGGTTTTGGCTGGACTGGTGTAACAGTTGCAATTTTAGCTAAAAACAATCCCATTTTCATTCCGATTGCTGCATTCTTTATTTCTTATTTGCAGCGTGGATTTACTCTGATGGCTACTTATTGTGATGTGCCTTCCGAGATGGTAGATATTATTCAGGCTGTTATCTTCTTGTTCTTCGCAGCAGAAAAATTCCTGTCTGGCTATCGTCAGAAACTGGTTGTTGCCGCAGCGAAAGAAGAACTTGCGCAGAAAGCAGCACAGACAGCAACGGAAGGGGGTAACAAATAATGTTAGAACAAATTGGAAGTATGATTTTTCAAACAGACTTTGTTTTCTCCATTTTCCGTATTACTGCACCTATTTTGTTTGCAGCTCTTGCAGCAGTTGTAGCTGAAAAAGCTGGCGTTACAAACATTGGTTTGGAAGGTATTATGCTGTTTTGTGCACTGTTTGGCACATTGTTTGCATATTGGACACAGAATTGGTTTATCGGCGTATGCAGCGCAGTAGTTGTTGGTGTATTCTTCGCATTACTCATTGGTTTCTTTGCGTTGCAGCTGAATACCGATATTATCCTTGCCGGTATTGCGGTCAATACCATGAGTAGTGGTGGTACGATTTTCCTGCTGTATATGTTTACCGGTGAAAGAGGTAACACCGCTGCATTAACCAGCTCTAAACTGCTGATTCCTACTGTCGAGATCCCGATTTTAAATAAAATCCCGATTTTAGGCGATATCTTGAGCGGTCACGCTGTATTAACTTATGTGGCGTTTATCATGGTATTTTTGGTATGGATATTGCTTTATAAGACAGCGATTGGTCTGAAGATTCGTGCTGTAGGTGAAAATGAGCATGCGGCAGAGAGCGTTGGTGTAAATGTACGTTTTATTAAGTATATTGCACTGGCAATTTCCGGTGTGTTCTGCGGTCTGGGTGGTGCGTTTATGTCTATGTACTATTCCCAGAGTTTCAATACTGGTATCATTGCCGGTCGCGGCTTTATCGCATTGGCTGCACAGGCAATGGGTCAGGGCGAACCTGTAGGCGCGATGTTCTCTTCCTTGCTGTTTGGTTTTGCGCAGGCATTGCGTACAAAAGTTTCCGGCATCCAGGGCGTATCTTCCAACCTGATTTCTGCGATGCCTTATCTGGTAACCATTATTGGTATGGTCATCTATGCGGCATCTACCATGAGAAAAGTGAAACGCAGAAATGCGGATAAAGAAAAGAATCAATAATTTTTAAATGAGTATGTTTGTATTTCCTATCCTATAGGAGGTGAATCCCATGAACAGAATACCTATTATTTTGGATGGTGATCCTGGACATGATGATGCCATGGCATGGACATTGGCGAATGCAAGTGATGAATTAGAAATTCTTGCTGTAACATCTTGTTGTGGTAATCAAACCATTGAAAAAACAACTTATAATACCATGCGTATTTGCACCTTGCTGGGATTACATGTGCCGACGGCAAAGGGAAGACCTCGCCCCTTGGTATCTGCTCCCATCATTGCACCTACCGTTCATGGCGAATCCGGACTGGATGGTCCGAAGCTGCCTGAGCCTGATTTTGAGTTGGTACCTATGACAGCAATAGAGCTGATGGAAAAGGTAATCCGTGAAAGTGATGAACCTGTTACTTTGGTACCTACAGGTCCTTTAACCAATGTGGCTGGACTGCTGTTAGCGCATCCTGAATTAAAGAGCAAGATTCGTCAGATCTCTTTAATGGGTGGCGGTGTGCAATACGGTAACTGGACACCTGCGGCTGAGTTTAACATTTTAGTTGATCCAGAAGCAGCAGAAATTGTTTTTTCTTCCGGTATCCCCATTATTATGGCAGGTTTGGATGTAACGGAAAAAGCAATGATCTTCCCTGAAGATTTCGAACGTATCCGTGCAGTAGGCAATCCGGTTGCAAAAGTTGTAGCAGAGTGGCTGGAATTTTTCTACCAGTTCCATCGTTCCATGGGATACGAAGGTGCGCCGGTGCATGATGCGGTTGCAGTGGCAGCATTGATTCATCCTGAAATTATGGAGATGAAGGATCTGTATGTAGAAGTAGAAACCGAAGGTGACTTCTGCAAGGGTGCAACAGTAGCGGATTTCCGTGGTGTACTGGGTAAAGCGCCCAATGCAAAGGTAATTATGGGTATTGATCGAAAAGCATTTGCCGATTTATTGGTAGAGGCTGTAAAACACTACGGGGAGGCGGAAAAATGAATAAAATTCCAGTAATCATTGACTGCGATCCGGGTACAGACGATACCATGGCTTTAATACTGGCAAATAAAATCGAGAATTTCGATCTTTTGGCAGTTACAACTGTAGCAGGCAATGTAATTTGCGACTATACATTCCAAAATGCAAGAAATGTACTGTCTTATATTGGCGCAGAACATGTTCCTGTTTATAAAGGTGCGGCAAAGCCTATGATGCGCGAATTAAAAACGGCGCCCCATGTACATGGCGTAGATGGTTTAGCCGGCGTAGAGCTCCCGCAGAGCAGTGCTCCCGTGGAAACAGAAGCCGCATGGGATGCTATCTATCGTATTGCGAAGGAACAAAACGGAGAACTTGTGCTGATTGCAGTTGGTCCCATGACAAACGTGGCACTGGCTCTGACAAAATATAACGATTTGCCCAAATATATTAAGCGAATTGTGATTATGGGTGGTGCCGCTATTGGCGGTAATGTAACTCCCGCGGCAGAATTCAATATTTATGTTGATCCAGAGGCTGCTGAGCTGATGTTTACATCTGGCATTCCCATTGTCATGTGCGGATTGGATGTAACCATGAAAGCATATTTAACAGACGCAGAAATTGAACGCATTGGATCTATGGGCTCTAAAGAAGCGAAACTGTTCCATGACGTGGAACAAAAAGCACTTGGGTTTTACCGTACGTTAGGTATGAACTATGTGGCTGCACATGATCCCACAGCTGTTTTATTCGCATCTGATGACAGTATTTTCACTGGAGAAGAAGCTGGTGTACATGTAGAAACAAAAGGAAAACTGACACTGGGTAAGACAGTTACAGACCTTTATAGTGATGCGCAGTTTGACGATCATTTTGTGTTTATTGTTACAGATGTAGATAGAGATGCATTTGTAAAGAAAGTAACACAGCTGATGGAAAGCTATTCTTGATAAAAGGAAAAAGCGATTGGAGGGTGACCCTTTGGTCGCTTTTTTCTTAGATATTAGGGTAGTAACAAAAAAGAATAAAAATACATGAAAAATTGTGTATGGAATGATTCGAAAATGATTACACTGTCCTATAAAGAGGTGATATGACTTGGAGCATAATTGGAAAAAAATCGAAGAGATGTTTCCTGTTATCCGGGATATGGAGAAGGAGAAAGAAGTCTGCTGGGTAAATCCCAGAAAGGTATCTTTTGCAGTAGCACAACAGATGGTAGATTTGACTATGGCGGATGTGGAAGATGCGCAAAAACGTTTGGAACGCTTTGCACCGATGATTGAACGTTGTTTTCCTGAAACCAAGGAAACACATGGAATCATAGAATCTCCTCTATGCCGTATTCCCGCAATGCAGCAACGCTTGAATGAGAAATATCATAGCAATTTAACTGGAACACTGTTGTTGAAAAAAGATTCTCATTTGGCGATTGGCGGTTCTATCAAAGCCCGTGGCGGCATTTATGAAGTGCTGAAGCATACAGAAGAAATTGCTTTAGAAAAAAATCTTTTAACAGAAGAAGATTTAAAAGGTGGAACGGAAGCAAGTAAACAGGCCTACTATCATTTAGCAGATGAGTCTGCAAGAAAAGTTTTTGGACAGTATGAATTACACGCAGCATCTACTGGTAATTTAGGCTTAAGTATTGGAATTATGAGTGCCGCAATTGGTTATGATGTGACTGTGCATATGTCTGTAGATGCCAAAGAATGGAAAAAAGAACGTTTGCGCCAACATGGTGTGCGCGTGATAGAGTATGCTACTGATTATAATGCAGCAGTAGAAAAAGGCAGAAAAAAAGCAGCACAAAAGCCTAATAGCTATTTTGTGGATGATGAAAATTCCGTAAATCTATTTTTAGGTTATGCAGTTGCTGCAAAGCGTTTGATTGGTCAGCTGAAAGATCTTTCTATTCCTGTGGATGAAGCGCATCCTTTGTTTGTCTATATTCCTTGCGGAGTGGGCGGTGCTCCAGGCGGTGTCAGCTTTGGCTTGAAGCAGGTTTTTGGTGATTTGGTGCATTGCTTTTTCGTCGAACCGGTAAAAGCACCGTGCATGCTCCTTGGTATGTCTACAGGACTGCATGATGAGGTATCTATCCGTGAAATTGGACTGGATGCAAAAACCCATGCGGATGGTCTTGCGGTTGCACGTCCCAGCAAGTTCATCGGTAAGGTTATGGAACCATTTATGAGCGGTGAGTTTACACTGAAAGACAGTAAACTTTATCAGTATATGCATGATTTGCTGGAAACAGAGGATGTTTTCCTGGAACCCAGCGCATGCGCTGCTTTCCAAGGACCGGCGATGATTTCTTCTTCTGCGGAAATGCACACATATTTAGAGGAACATGGGCTGCTTTCGAAGATGTCTCAGGCAACCCATATTGCATGGGCAACAGGTGGCGGTTTGGTTCCGGCACAGGTGATTGCGGCTTATAAAAAAGAAGTAATAGAAGATTAATGTGAAAGCGTCTGTAGAAAAATGCAGACGCTTTTTTAAAAATACTATTGACTTAAAGTTTACTTTAACCTTTATAATTATATCAGAACCTATGAAGGAAGAGGAGGAATGATTGATGTTAGGTGATTTTACGTATGCAAACCCTACGAGATTGCACTTTGGTGAACATGCTATGGACGCATTGGCAGAAGAACTGAACCGGTTTGGTAAAAATGTTCTGTTAGTCTATGGCGGCGGTTCCATCAAGAAAAATGGAATCTACGCTCAGGTAGTAAAAGTATTGCAGGATTGCGGCAAAAACATTGTAGAAGATGGCGGCGTAATGCCAAATCCTACAGTAGAGAAGTTATATGAAGGTTGTGCCCGTGCGAAAGCAGGCCAAGTAGATTTGATCCTTGCAGTAGGCGGTGGCTCTGTATGCGACTATGCAAAAGCGGTTTCCGTATCTACCTACTGCACAGAAGATCCTTGGGAAAAATATTACTTGCGGATGGAAGATGTGGATAATCCCATTATTCCTGTAGGCTGTGTATTAACGATGGTTGGTACTGGTTCTGAAATGAATGGTGGTTCTGTGATCACCAATCATCAGAGTAAGTTGAAAATCGGTCATGTTTTTGGTGATCAGGTATTTCCGAAATTCTCTATTTTGAATCCGGTATTTACCTTTACATTACCTAAATATCAGATGACAGCTGGATTCTTTGATATTATGAGCCATATTTTGGAGCAGTATTTTTCCGGAACGGATGATAATACTTCAGATTATATTATGGAAGGTTTGCTGCGTTCTTTAATCCACAGCACGCGGATTGCGGTGAAAGATCCTACTAATTACGAAGCAAGAAGCAATATTATGTGGACGGCAACATGGGCATTGAATACATTGGTTGCAATGGGAAAAACCACAGACTGGGAAGTACACATGATTGGTCAGTCTGTTGGCGCTTATACTGATGCTACCCATGGTATGACCCTTTCTGCAGTTTCTTTACCGTATTACCGCTTTATTCTGCAGGATGGCTTGGCAAAGTTTAAGCGTTATGCGATAGCGGTATGGGATGTAAATCCGGAAGGAAAGGCAGATCAACAAATCGTAGAAGAAGGATTGCAGCGTATGGAGGACTACATGAAAGAAATGGGTCTGGTGCTGCATCTGCGAGAGTTAGGCGTAACAGAAGATATGCTGGAAGGCATTGCGGATGGTACCTTTATTATGGAAGGCGGTTACCGTATTTTAACCAAAGAGGATGTCATTACAATTTTAAAAGAAAGCATGTGAGAAAAAACATGTAGTAAAAAGCAGAGGAAAGAACCTCTGCTTTTTTTCTTGTCTAATAGATGGTCCAAAATGTATAATGGGTGTAAGCAGCAATCGGCATGCATATGAGAGGAGTGGATACCTATGAAAGCAACAGATTTGGAAACGATCAAACAACTGATGAAGGAAAAATTTGAGATGGAATCAATTTCGACCAGAGTTCGGGATGGCGAACGTCCACTGGTTGTTCTATTAGGTACAGGTGGAACCATTGCCGGCGCGGGTGCGAAAGGCAAGGTGGCTGGATATGTGCCTGGCGGCGTGAATCTGGATGACTTGTGTGACAGCGTATATGGTCTGGAGGATCTGGCAGATATTGTAGGAATGGAAATCTGCAAGACAGACAGCAACAATGTGGCAGACAAAGAATGGCTGCGGATGGCTTCTGTCATTGAGACATTGGCAAAACTTCCCTATGTAAGCGGATTTGTAATTACCCATGGCACCAATACCATTGAAGAAACGGCATATTTTTTACATCTGACAGTGCATACAGAAAAACCAGTGATACTGACTGGTTCTATGCGTCCATCCACTGCGTTGAGCCCTGATGGTCCTATGAATCTGTATCAAGCAGTTTCTTTGGCTTCCAGAGAAGAGGGAAAGGGCATGGGTGTTATGGTGGTTTTTGCTGATGCCATTTACAGTGCCAGAGATGTACAGAAAGTAAGCACGTTCAAAACAGATGCCTTTCATAGCAGAGATTTTGGCTGCTTGGGATATATGAAAGAAGAAATTCCGTATTTTTTCCAGAAACCGCTAAAAAAACATACTTATGTATCAGAATTTTCTACAGAAGGCATAACAACGTTGCCTAAGGTATCCATTGCGTATTTCCACAGCGGCGCAGATCCGGAAATTCTGGATTATATGGCTGACCACTATGCGGGAATAGTCATTGCTGGCTGCGGAATTGGAAGCTACAGTGAAGGTTGGCGCTGGAAGGTGAAAGATTTAGAAGAAAAGGGGATTCCTGTTGTACGTGCCAGCCGTACCCAAAACGGTATTATTGTGCGCCACAAGATAATTGAAAAATCCAATAATGTAATCCCTGCGAATACCCTTTCCCCTCAAAAAGCGAAGATTTTACTGCAATTAGCTCTCACTCAAACAAAAGATTATGATGCAATCAGAACACTTTTTTTACAGTACTAAAGGAGAATGTTGATCAATGGAACATAACACGCAGAATACACCCCATCAGCGTAGAAAGCGCTATTCCGGTACGCATCCAAAGCGTTTTGAAGAAAAATATAAAGAACATAATCCGGAAAAATATCAAGATTTGATTTCTCATGTAATGGAGAAAGGCAATACACCGGCAGGCATGCACATTTCCATTATGGTACGGGAAATTTTGGGCTTCCTGCAGATTCAGCCGGGACAGACTGGGCTGGATGCTACCTTAGGTTATGGCGGGCATAGCCGGAAAATGCTGGAATGCCTGCAAGGAAAAGGCCATTTATACGCGTTGGATGTAGACCCTATTGAATCTGCGAAAACAAAAGAACGGATGGAAAAATTAGGTTTTGGCGCAGATATTTTTACGGTGCGCCTGCAAAATTTTGCGCAGATAAAAAAGGTCGCCGAAGAAACAGGTCCATTTGATTTTCTGCTAGCAGATTTGGGTGTATCATCCATGCAAATTGATGATCCGGAAAGAGGTTTTTCATTTCGGGAAGATGGACCGTTGGATATGCGTATGAATCCACAAACGGGTATCAGTGCGGCACAACGCCTGCGGGAGTTAACGAAAGAAGAAATCCGCGGTATGCTGGAAGAAAATGCAGATGAGCCTTATGCGTTGGAAATTGCATCTGCCATTATAGGAACACTGAAAAAAGGTGGGAAGATTGAAACAACGAAAGAATTATACCGCCAAATTGAAATGGCTCTGGCTTTTTTACCGGAAAAAGAGCAGAAGGAAGCTGTGCGTAAGTCTGCCCAGAGAACATTCCAGGCATTGCGTATTGATGTGAATCATGAATACGAATCCCTATATCAGTTTTTAGAGGATTTACCTTATGTTATGAGCCCCGGCGGAAGAATTGCGATTTTAACATTCCATTCCGGTGAGGACCGTTTGGTAAAAAAATCTTTCCAGCGTTATTACAAAGAAGGTTTGTATCAATCCATTGCAGATGAGGTAATACGTCCTTCCGCAGAAGAATGCCGCCAAAACAGCCGTGCCCATTCTACAAAGATGCGCTGGGCCATCAAAGCATAAATCATGCCAGTGAAATATTTTAGAAGGAGGTTTGTATTGGGTAAAAGAAAAAAGAAACTGCTTTTTATTGCTGCGGTGGGAATTTTTTTTGTCATTTGGACTGTTTGGGGTAACAAAACATTGGGTACGACCCATTACACCGTTACGAGCAGCCGGGTTCCTGCTGCTTTTGATCATTACAAGATCGCTGTGGTAGCTGATTTGCATTACGCAGCGTTTGGTGAAAATAATTGTGGCTTACTCAAATTGATAGAGAAAGAAAATCCAGACATGGTCGCAATCACTGGAGATTTTGTAGATTCCAGCAATACGGACTTTGCAGCAGCGCAAAATCTGATACAAAGCCTGATAAAAATTGCACCTTGCTACTATGTAACTGGAAACCATGAGGCTTGGCTGGGTGAACAATATGCGGAGTTTGAAAACAGATTAGCGGAGGTGGGCGTTGTTGTGCTCCATGATAGTGTGGTAGAATTGACAAAGAATCAGGAAACAATACAGATCGCAGGTTTAGATGATCCTGATTTTACAAATAGGGATACCTCTGTCCAACAAAGCATGATAGAAACGAAGTTGGATCATATGGATTTAACAAATGACTACTGCATTTTACTTTCCCATAGACCAGAAATTTTCCAAGCTTATGTGAATGCAAACATTGACTTAGTATGCAGTGGTCATGCTCACGGCGGACAATTCCGCCTGCCTTTTATTGGCGGAATCATAGCGCCGAATCAAGGATTTTTCCCTCAATTTGATGCTGGAATTTATTCTGAGGATGATACGACTATGATTGTAAGCAGAGGAATTGGAAATAGTGTGATTCCCATTCGGATCAATAACAGACCGGAACTTGTATGTATAGAGCTGAGTTGTGAAATGTAAATTACGATTTCTCTATCCACCTTTCTAAAAACCCTTGATTTTTCTGCATTTCTCGCTGACCTGCTGCCATAAATTCCTCCGTTTTTCCCTGTTTTGCCTTTAGCCGAAAGAGCAACTCACATCCACTGCCGGGCTGTTTAAAGGCAAAGAGAGAAAGACCCTGACCGAGCAGATATGGAAGATGGAGTGTGAAATCGACCACAGACTGGACAGGAGCCAGTATTCTCAAAGAAGGCGGTTATCCCGACGCTCAGGTGTTTGTGCGGATATTCAAATAGGTTCCTTGTGGAGCAGTAAACCGCAAGGTCGCATGGGAGCGACAGACCGATGTGCAGATAAAACCATAGCAGAAACCATCTGAAAAAAAGCATCCGAAAGAAGCTCCATGATAGGAATGCAGAAGCCAGCACAGGAATGCGCAGTCTCAAAGAAAAAAGGAACAGCAAAGAGGCTATGAAAGATAATCCGGCGGTCAGGAAGTGATGGATCCTGCCGCCGGTTTTATGGAAAGGGAAAAAGATTGGTGAAGGGGTAGTATGGATTCAAAACCATTGCAATTTCGAAAAACGAGAGCACACCACCCCTGTTTGTTTCCAAGTTTGGATATAAAATTGTTGATTACTTAAAATGAAATGCAAAAAGAGATGTGTTACTGCAGCCTCTGTTTGACCAATTCGTGCCAGATCTCAGCACCGGTGACCAAGACATCGTCATTGTAGTCAAAGGTGTTGTCATGAAGCGATTTGTCACCTTCGTATCTGCCGCTTCCTAGTAGGAAGAAGCACCCCGGGACATGGTCAAGATACATGGCGAAGTCCTCTGAGACAGTCCACTGTTCGCCATCGGCTTCAACATTATCTTTTCCAACAATGGCAGCAGCAGCGTTCACCAATCTGTCCACACAGACCGCATCGTTGACGACCGGTCTGAATTCATGGGTGTATTCAAACTCGCATTTTGCGCCGTTCATTTCACAGACACTTTCGGCAATCTTTCTCATGCGTGTTTCCACTAGTTCCTGATCTTCCGGAAAGTAGCATCTTGTATCGCCCTTGACAGTCACATGAGTCGGTATGGCATTATGTGCTCCGTCTGTTTCGATCTCAGTACAGGAAATGACAACCGGGTGAGCTGGTCTGGCGTTTCTGGAGACGATGGTCTGAAATGCCATGTACATTTCTGCAAAGCAGGCAAACGGGTCTACTCCTTCATGCGGGCTGGAGGCATGTCCGCCTTTTCCGGTAATGTTGATTGTAAAATCGTCTTCACTGGCTGCGAGCCCTCCGGGTCTTGTTCTGACTCTGCCGGCAGGCAGAAATGGTGCGTTGTGAAGCCCATAGATCTCATCGATCCTGAATCTGTCGAAAAGACCGTCCGCTATCATTGCCGAAGCGCCGGTACCGGGTTCCTCAGCGGGTTGGAAGATGAAGTGTACGGTACCGTTGAAATCCTTTGCTTGAGAAATGAGAAGAGCCGCTCCAAGCAAAGTGGTAATATGACCATCATGTCCGCACGCATGCATCCGGCCTGGGTGCTCGCTCACATGATCATGAGTACTCTTTTCGTCTATCTTGAGACTGTCCATGTCTGAACGGATCGCGATGCATCTGTCACCATCACCGCACTTCAGTGTTCCGACAACACCAGTCTTTCCGATACCGGTCGTAACTGTGATTCCCATTTTACGAAGTTCCTCGGCGATAAAAGCGGATGTTCTTTTTTCTTCGAACGCGGCTTCGGGGAATCTGTGGAGTTCATGTCTCCAGCTGATGAGTTGTTTTTCGAATTCTTGTTTTGTCATTTTTAATTCCTTTCTGTGATTTTCACTGTTTCATACACTGGGATACTGCCCATTCCAGACGATTCTTCTATAGCTCTGCCTGTCGGTGTCTCCTTCTGTTGAAATGAAGAACAGGCGCGAGTTCTCATTGATGCCCAGCATTTCCTTTATGTCTGCCATTTCATCATTTTCAAGGATCTCGCATACGAATCCGAATGGCGCGGCACCGCTCTCTCCACTGATGATACGGCAGTCGCCTTGCAGCGGATTGGCAAACATTCTCATGCCCTTAGCTGCGCCACTATCCGGTATAGAGACAAAGAAATCCGCATATGCGGACAGCAGGTCCCATCCGAGCGTGCATGGCTCGCCGCAGGCCAATCCTGCCATGATCGTGTTAAGGTCGCCATTGACCGAGTGAAGTTTGCCGTCATTAGCCAGCGCGGTGGCATAGATGCAGTCCGCTTTATCCGGTTCGACGATCGTGATAATAGGTTTTTCGTTACCATAGTAATTTGCGAGGAAGCCGGTTACTGCGCCTGCCATGGCGCCGACACCTGCCTGAAGGAAAATATGCGTCGGGGTGTTTTCGAGACTTTTGACCGATTCAACGATCATCGTTAGATAACCCTGCATGATCCAGGATGGTATCTCCTCATAGCCCTCCCAAGCAGTATCCTGCACCAGTGGCCAGCCGTGAGCTTCAGCGTATTCTTTTGCGTAGCGGACCGTGTCATCATAGTTGAATTCTGTGATTTCGGCATCTGCTCCGAGTGCGCGAATATGTTCAAGACGTTCCTGGGTGCTTACCTTTGGCAGGAATACCTTTGCGCCGACGCCTAGTTTGCCAGCTGTCCAGGCAATGCCCCGACCGTGGTTCCCGTCAGTTGCCGTGACAAATGTAATGTCTTTGATTTTTTCTCTGACCTCTGGAGAGGTGATCTTGTTGTAATCGAGTTTGCTGATGTCGCAGTTCAACACACCGGCGATGTAGTTAGCAATGCAGTAACTGCCGCCCAATCCTTTGAAAGCATTCAGACCGAATCGATAACTTTCGTCTTTTACGACGATGCTGCGGACTCCGAGTTCTGCTGCCAGCGAGTCAAGTTTCACCAGTGGAGTTTCTCTGTATTCAGGAAAACTGGCGTGGAATTTTTTGACTTCTTCACCCTTTGAAACACGGAAGGTTTCTTTCCATTTGGGCAGTGCGTTTCTTGTTTTGTTTTTTGTAATTCTGATTTCTGATCTTTTCATGGTGTTTTCCCTCTGGTTTGTTTATGTCTTGCTTTGCTCCTATGAACCGTATATGAACAGTATATTGAGATATAACGAGCATTTCTATCACAATATTATGAGATTTTTATTAATATATTGCGGAATTGAATGACTGATGGTATTATTCTTTTCAGAATCTATATATAGGAGAACAAGAGATGCTGACAGCTAAAAAACTTAATATCGTTTCTAATAAACAGGAGATTACCAATAGCATATCGGGATTTCCCGTGGCGTGTTATTATAGTGAATTTTCTCCTGGCACTTACGATTACATCGATTGGCACTGGCACGTGGAGCTTCAGCTTTGTCTGACGATCCGCGGGACAGTGTATTGGGGCACAGAATCACAGAAAACGTTAGTTCCAACAGGGGAAGGAATCTTTATTAACTCTCAACGGGTCCATATGGCTAGAGCGTATCTGGATAGGGAAGCGGCTTTCTTTTGCCTGGATATTCCTCCAGATTTCCTGTGTCCAGATAAGGCAAGCAGTTTATTTGATGAAAGCGTGCGCCCAGTACTGGAAGAGGAGGGGCTGAATGCGAAGATGATCTGCCCGGATACACTAGAGGGATCAGAGCTTCTGCGGCTTCTTTCAGAGATGGCAAAGGTGTTCGATGAGAAAGAAGAAGGATATGAGTTTGAACTGATAAGCGACGTGTTTCGTCTTTGGAAGCTGCTTAGGGTGTACTTAGAGAATGATATCAGAAGAGACATGAAAACGGCGGACGTCCGGTTTCGAGAGATATTGATGTACTTGCAGAAGCATTATGCAGAAGAAACCAGCCTGGATGAGATCGCAAAGCACATTGGCCTAAGCCGGAGCGAGTGCTGCCGATATTTCAAAAAGCAATCCGGACAAACAATCTTTGATTATTTGACCCGCTACCGTCTCCACAAAAGTATGGATATGTTGATCAGCACTGATTATGATATCGCGCATATTGCCCAAACTTGCGGATTTTCCAGCCAGAGTTATTATACAAGAAGATTTCGCGAGTTAACGGGAATCACACCACGACAGTATCGGTTACAGAAAAGATGATAATGAAAGAGTTACAGGAAAAAAGCTCCGTCAGATAGGAATCATCCCGGAAACGCTGAGAAGTCACGATTACCAGAATAAGAAAAACGTCCGATGCGATACATACTATCATACGATACTGGATACCATATACCGCACATATTTTACGGGCTCCCGATGCCATACTCTGTGATATTCTGTTATAAATTTGCATCATCTTTGCTTTTGCCCATATGAGCGGCGCGGGCGTTGTTGAAACGACGTAACATTGGATAAAGGAATTACGGCAAGCGGACTACAGTAAAATTCTTTGTTTTCAGTGGTTTCAGAGAAGTACATTAAAGTCTGTAATCAACGGAAACCGCCTATGATTCTAAGGAGATGATATTACAGCTTGTCCTATTTTGATATATGAGATGAAAAAGACTCTGTTTTTATAGTGGCCAATTTCAAAAAATTTCCAGATTCGTAAAAATATGTTGACAAACAAGTCTGATATGGTATAATCAATACAAATAATTTATCTAAAATTATTTAACTAAATAATTTGATTGTTTTTATGGAGGATGGAATTATGACATTTGATAAGGTTAAGGATGTAATCGTAGAAACCATTAACTGTGCAGAAGAAGACGTTGTTATGGACGCTGACCTGAAGGAAGGACTGCACATGGATTCTCTGGATGCTATGGAAGTAAGCATGGCTCTGGAAGAAGCATTCAACCTGACCATTGATGAAGAAAGCTTGATGGAATTCAAAACCGTAAAGGATATTGTGGATTACATCGACGCCCATATGGCTTAATGAAAAGCAAATGCGAAAAACGGTGATTCATCACCGTTTTTCCTTTGCAGAGGAAAATATTAGATTTCGATTATATAAGAATAAAAATCTTTTTAGGATCATGGATGAGGCGAAAAATGGAATCAATCAAAATTATCGCAACAGGCAGAGCTCTTCCCAAAAAGATCGTATCGAATGACGCGCTTTGTGAAACGGTAGATTCCAGCGACGAATGGATTCGAACCAGAACAGGTATTTTACAGAGATATTGTTGCGAAAGCGAAACTTGTCTGGATCTGGCAGAAGCTGCGGCACAAAAAGCTTTGGAAAAAGCAGGGATTGATCGTAATCAGATTGGTGTCATTGTTGTTGCGACAACAACACCTACCTATGCATTTCCTTCTATGGCTTGTATGCTGCAGCAACGGCTGGGTGCAGGTGAGGAGATGCTGGCATTTGATATCAATGCAGCTTGTTCTGGCTTTCTTTATGGATTGGAAATTTGCAAAAGTCTGTTGCATAGCAGTAAAAAGAAATATGCGCTTTTAGTGGGTAGTGAAGAACTATCCAGAATATTGGACTATGAGGACCGCTCTACTTGTGTTTTATTTGGCGATGGTGCGGCAGCTGCAGTTTTAACACTGTCAGAAGGCATTTTCTATCATCGCGCATGGGCAAGGGGAAATGATGAAGCACTGGTCTGCGAAGGTGTTGGATATCCCAATCCAAAATTAAAAATGCAGGGGAATGCGGTTTTTCGTTTTGCGGTTACAGTGATTCAACAGGCAGTAGAACAGATACTGCAAGATGCAAATTTACAAATGGATGATGTGGATTATGTGATCTGTCATCAGGCAAATAGTAGAATTATCGAGCACGTGCGGAAAAAATACCCCGGTCAAGAAGAAAAATTTGTGATGAATATTGACCGATATGCCAATACATCCGCAGCAAGCATTCCACTGGTATTAGACGAATTATTCGAAAATGGAATGTTAAAAGAAGGAATGAAAGTAATCTGTGTAGGCTTTGGTGCAGGTTTCACCTGGAGCAGTACACTGTTTTCTATTTGATTTGGAAGATTAACTTTCGCAAAAATGCGAAAGGGAGGAGGAAAAACAATGAAGTTGGATAAAATGCTGGGCATCCGTTATCCTTTTATTCAGGGCGGTATGGCAAATATTGCGACAGGTGAGTTTGCGGCCGCAGTCAGCAATGCGGGCGGTCTTGGTTTAATTGGTGCGGGCGGCATGCGCGCAGAAATGCTCAGAGAAAATATTCGCAAATGCAGGAGTCTGACAGATCGCCCCTTTGGCGTGAATCTGATGTTAATGCATCCGGAAGCAGACCAAATGGCAGATATTGTTGTGGAAGAAGGCGTTAAGATTGTAACAACTGGCGCTGGAAACCCCGGTAAATATATGGCAAAGTGGAAAGCAAACGGCATCAAAGTAATGCCTGTTGTTTCCAGTGTTGTATTGGCAAAATTGATGGAGCGCGCAGGTGCGGACGCTGTGATTGCAGAAGGTACTGAAAGCGGTGGCCATGTAGGTGAGATGACAACTATGGCTCTGGTACCCCAGGTTGTAGATGCAGTCAATATTCCTGTTATTGCAGCAGGCGGTATTGCAGATGGTCGTGGTGTTGCTGCAGTATATGCACTGGGTGCATGTGGTGTACAGATGGGTACCAGACTGCTTAGTGCGGAAGAATGCCCCATTCATGCTGCTTATAAAGAAGCTGTCTTGAAGGCAGGCGATAATGCAACTGTTGTAACCGGTAGAATTGGCGGTACTCCTGTGCGTATTATCAAAAACCAGATGTCTAGAGAATATATTTTGAAGGAAAAAGCTGGTGCAGGAAAGGAAGAACTGGAAAAGTATACATTAGGCTCTCTGCGCCGTGCAGTTTTTGAAGGAGATACAAAGACGGGCTCTTTGATGGCAGGTCAGGTAGTTGGCTTAGTACATAAAATTCAGCCCATTGCAGAGATCTTTGCTGAAATGGAAAAAGAGTATCAGATTGTAATCCGAAATCTCAGTCAGGAGAATTAATATGATGAAATTATCCGGAAAAGAATTACCCGTTCCTATTATTCAGGGCGGTATGGGTGTCGGCATTTCCCTTTCTAAATTAGCTGGCGCCGTGGCAAAGTGCGGCGGTATGGGCGTCATTAGCTCCGCCAATATTGGTTTCCATGAGCCGGATTTTGAAACGGCGACAACAGAAGCAAATCTTCGCGCACTTACCCGGGAAATTCAAAAAGCAAAAGAAATTGCCGGCGGTAATGGGCTAATCGGTGTCAATATTATGGTGGCCTCTGCTATTTATAAAGAATATTGTGATACAGCTGTAGCAGCTGGTGCTGACGCCATTATTTCCGGTGCAGGTTTGCCTTTAAAGCTGCCCCAGTCTACAAAAGGAAGCAATACCCTTTGCGCGCCGATTGTCTCTAGCGGAAGAGCGGCAGCGCTATTGTGCAAAACATATGATAGACAATTTGGTGTCATCCCTGATTTTTTGGTGTTAGAAGGTTATAAAGCAGGTGGACATTTAGGCTTTAAGAAAGAAGATCTTCTGAACGGTACTGCAAAAGAAAATGATGCGTTATTGGCAGAAGTATTTACTGCCATTGCTCCCTATGAAGAAAAATACGGCAAAAAAATCCCTGTATTTGTAGCGGGCGGTGTTTTTGACGGAAAAGATATGGCACATTTTATGAAACTGGGTGCGGCTGGTGTGCAAATTGCCACACGTTTTATTGCCACACAAGAGTGCGATGCGGCAGATGGTTTTAAACAGATGATAATTCAAGCAAAAGAAGAAGACATTCATATTATTCAAAGCCCTGTAGGCATGCCTGCTAGAGCCATTGAAAGTCCTCTTTTGGCTCGTCTGCGCGCAGGAGAAAAATATCCGGCGCTGCATTGCAATCTTTGCCTGTCGGCTTGCCCGAAGGGCTTAAAAACGCCTTATTGCATTAGCCGAGCGTTAGTTGCAGCAGCAGAAGGAGATCAGGAAAACGGTCTGTTCTTCTGCGGTGAAAATGCAAGTCGTGTAAATGAGATGACAACAGTTCCTGAATTGATGCAGTCAATTATTTCAGAATGGAGGAATGAACAGTGAAACCACTGAAACTCAAGGTGTCCTTGCGTTCTTTGGATATTAAAAAGTCTTTGCAAGCATTACAGCTGAAAAAGCAGGGAAAAGCAGAACAAGGCGCAGAAAATGAAAAATCTGCTGCAGCTGCGAAAAAAGAACAGGAAAAACAAGAAATAAAAAAAGCTGCAAAGAGTAAAAAAGCGCATAAGGCAAAAAAGAAACCTGTTGAAACTGCAAAGATTACAAAGAAAATCAAAGAGATCCATATCCCGAAACTCAGTTTAAAAAAGAAGGAAGAAAAACCTGTAAAACCCATCAAGACTGTATTTTTATACGCGGGTCAAGGCAGCCAGAAAGTCGGCATGGGCAAAGATTTTTATGATAAATATGAGTCTTATCGTGAAGTGGTAGATCATGCGAAGCTTCCCTTCAACTGGAAAAAATTGATGAGTGAAGGTCCTTTGGAAAAACTTTCCCAGACAGAATATACACAGCCTTGCATGTCCTTGTTTGCAGCAGGTGTTACCGCAGTATTGAAAGAAAAGAACATTTTGCCGGATGGTGTCTGCGGCTTGAGCTTAGGCGAATATAGCGCTTTATATGCGGCAGGTGTATTTGATGTAAAAACACTCATTGACTTAACTGCTTTCCGTGGTAAGGCTATGGCTGAAGCAGCAAAAGGATTAAGCTGCAGCATGAGTGCTATTTTGGGCATGAAGTCTGAAGATGTGGAAGAAGCGTGTGAAGCGGTGCAGGATAAAGGTTTTGTAACCGTTGCAAACTATAACTGCTTAGGTCAGTATGTTATTTGTGGTGATGAACCCGCTGTTGCTGCCGCGGAAGCATACTTAAAAGAAAAGGGCATGCGCCGTGCAGTACGTTTGAATGTAAGTGGACCTTTCCATACAAAATATATGGCACCTGCTGGTGTTGCACTGAAAAAATATTTTGAAAACCTGAATTTCGGTAAGCCGAAAGTGCCTGTCGCCATGAATGCTACGGGTGATTTCCTAAAGTCTGGAGAAAATATTGGTGAGTTGTTAACGAAACAGGTACAAAGCAGTGTAAAATTTGAGTCTGATTTGCGGAAATTCTTAGAAGCAGGCGCGGAAAACTTCATTGAAATTGGTCCCGGCAACGCATTAAGCGGCTTCTTGAAAAAAACAGCCAAAGCAATGGGTAAGGAAATCAATGTATATAAAGTAGAAACTGTAGAAGATCTGGAAGAATTGGAAAAGCAGGAGGTGTTCATTGCGTGATGGAAAAGAAAGTTGCACTGGTAACTGGCGGTAGCCGTGGTATTGGCAGAGCAATTTGCGTGAGATTGGCAAAGGCTGGCATGCAGGTTGTATTTAACTACCAGTCTGGAGAAGAAGCGGCTGCAGAGACTGTTCGTCTGTGCCAAGCAGAAGGTGTAGAAGCATTAGCGGTTAAGGCTGATGTTTCTCATTCTGCAGATTGCGATGCGCTGGTACAGAAGACATTGGAATTTGGCGGAAGACTGGATGTATTAGTCAATAATGCCGGTATTACCAGAGATAATCTTCTGATGCGCATGAGCGATGAAGATCTGGATGCGGTATTGAATGTAAATCTGAAAGGCAGTTTTTACATGATGCGTGCTGCCAGCAAGGTAATGCTGAAGCAAAGATCGGGTAAGATTGTAAATATCAGCAGTGTAGTAGGTATCCTGGGCAATGTGGGACAAATGAACTATGCTGCCAGCAAAGCTGCTGTGATTGGCATGACAAAATCTCTGGCAAGAGAATTGGCTTCCAGAAAGATTACGGTAAATGCCATTGCACCTGGCATGATTGAAACAGCAATGACAGAAAAAATGACAGAAAAAGCGAAAGAGGCAGTTTTGCAGGCGATTCCTTTCCATGCAATGGGCGCTGCGGAGGATGTGGCAAACGCAGTAGCATTTTTAGCTGGCGAAGAAAGCGGCTATATTACAGGACAGGTATTGTGCGTAGACGGAGGTATGGCAATATGAGAAGAGTAGTAATTACCGGTATGGGCGCAGTAACACCCATCGGCAATTCTGTAGCAGAACTGTGGGAGTCTGTGCAGGCGGGTAAATGTGGTATTGCACCCATTACCCACTATGATGCTTCTGCAAGAAAAGTTACTTTGGCCGCAGAGTTAAAAGACTTCCATCCTGAAAACGTAGTAGATAAAAGAGAATTACGTAGGATTGACCCTTTTATTACTTACGCACTGTATGCTGCCCATGAAGCGGTGGAAGATGCGGCTTTTGATTTGGAAAAACTGGATAAGATGCGTTGTGGTGTTATTGTTTCCAGTGGTATTGGCGGCTTACAGTCTATCCAGGAAGAAGACCTGCATTGCATAGACAAGGGTTATGATCGCTGCTCCCCTTATTTTGTTCCCAAGTCTATTTCCAATATGGCAGCTGGTCGTATTGCCATTGATTATGGTTTCCATGGTATGTGCAGCTGTGTGGTAACAGCTTGTGCAGGCGGTACCAATGCTATCGGCGAGGCATTCCGTTATATTCGGGATGGCTATGGAGATTTGATGCTGTGCGGTGGTACAGAAGCCGCAATCAACCCTTTGGGTGTTGGCGGTTTTACAACATTGACAGCATTAAGCACCAATAAGGATCCCCTTAGAGCATCCATTCCTTTTGACAAGGAACGAAATGGTTTTGTCATTGGTGAAGGTGCGGGTATTCTGGTTCTGGAAGAGTATGAGCATGCAAAGGCACGTGGCGCGAAGATTTACTGTGAAGTAGTTGGCTATGGCGCAAACTGTGATGCATACCATATTACAGCACCTATGCCTGACGGCAGTATGGCTGCATACTGCATGAAGCAGGCAATGGATGATGCAAAGATTTCTCCGGAAGCTGTGGATTATATTAACGCACATGGAACCAGCACGCCTATGAACGATAAGAGTGAAACAAAAGCGATTCGTATGGCTTTTGGCGAGGCAGCAGACCATGTGATGATCAGTTCTACCAAATCTATGATGGGGCATCTGTTAGGCGCAGCGGGCGCGGTAGAAGGCATTATTACTGCACTGAGCGTACAGAACGACTTTGTACCTGCTACCATTGGCTATCAGGTGCCTGATCCGGAATGTGATCTGGATATCGTACCCAATGAAGGTCGTCATACAAAGGTTCGTTATGCAATGTCTAACTCTTTAGGCTTTGGCGGACATAACGCAACGGTTGTGTTTAAAAAGATGGAGGAGGATTAAGTATGGAATTGAACTCCAATGAGATTCAAAAGATTTTACCCCACAGATATCCTTTTCTGTTAGTGGATAAAATTACAGAGTATGTTCCTGGTCAGAGCGCAAAAGGTATTAAGTGCGTGACAGCAAATGAAATGCAGTTTCTGGGTCATTTTCCCCAGAAGCATGTTATGCCTGGCGTATTGATTTTGGAAGCATTGGCACAGACTGGTGCGGTTGCTATTTTGCTGGAAGAAGAAAATAAAGGAAAGATTGTGCTTTTTGGCGGTATTAAATCTGCGAGATTTCGTAAGCAGGTGGTGCCTGGGGATGTATTGGAATTGAGCTGTGAAATCATCCAGAAAAAAGGTCCTGTAGGGATTGGCAAGGCCGTCGCGAAAGTAGATGGGCAGGTTGCTGTCAGTGCGGAATTAATGTTTGCAGTTGATGCAGAGAGTTGATTACAATGAATTTACTCAGAAAAAACCAGGGGGAAGAACTGTTTATGATATTGCAGGAATCCTTCGATAGGATTTATACAAAATTCAAATTGCATTTCTATCGGAAGGTTTTTGAGAAGTGGAATGACCGTGAAGCTTCCCTTACAACTGTTGAAACATTCTGCATGGAAATTATCAATGCACTGAAAAATCCTACTGTGAATGAGTTTGCAGAAATGGCCAATCTTTCTTCTCCAAATGCAGCGTATAAAGTAAATAGTTTAATAAAAAAAGGTTATTTACGAAAAGTTCGTGCGGAAAATGATAAAAGAAAGTATTACTTGGAAGTAACTGAGAAATATAAAGAGTATTATAATATTAGCTATCAATATATTTCTACTGTTATGAAACGGATCGAAGAACGGTTTACGCCGGAAGAACTGGCTTATATTGTGAAGGTAATGGATATTATTGAAACAGAATTGATGCCGGAAATAGATCTGAAAAAGTAAAATAAAAAACTTCTCCTTATATTTAAATGGGAGAAGTTTTTTTATGCTTTAGTTTAGTATGTGTGATTTTTTTACAAAAAAACGCATAAAACATTGCGATATAACAAAAAACATCGTATAATATTACTTTAATTATGGAGTATTCTGTCTAAATATAAAATATGTTTTATGGAGCAAAAGAGGAAAGAATTATGACAATTAAAATCAATCCTCGCCAGGTAGCGGCAGAAGCCCTATGTGCCATTGCATCAGAAGGTGCTTATAACAATCGCATTTTGCATACACTTCTGCGCCAAAACGGAGCAATGTCGCCAAAAGACCGGGCTTTTGTAACAGAGATTGTAAATGGAACACTACGCCAGATTATTTATATTGACTATGTTTTAGACGCATTTTCATCTCTGCCTCATGAGAAAATGAAACCATGGGTATTGGCAGTTCTGCGCAGCGGCATTTACCAGATTTTATTTTTACAGGTGCCGGATTCGGCTGCCTGCAATGAATCGGTAAAACTTATGGGCTTGCGGGGAAGTAATCACTTTTCCGGTTTCGTCAATGGTGTGCTGCGTGCCGTAAGCAGGGGAAAAGAGGAAATCAAATTGCCCCAAGAAGGAACGGCAGAGTATCTTTCCATTCGCTATTCCCATCCCCTTTGGCTGGTGAAAATGTGGCTTGCTGCCTATTCCTATGACTTCGTAGAAGCACTATGTGCGGCAGATCAATGTGCGCCAGATGTGACCATTCGCGTAAATACCCAAAAAACCACGAAAGAGGACCTGAAAACATTATTGGAAACATCAGGTGTATCTGTACAAGACAGCCTTTTTTGTCCGAATGCGCTCCACTTAAGTGGAACTGCCGGTTTGGCGCATCTCAAAGCCTTTCAAGATGGCCTTTTCCATGTGCAGGATGAAAGCGCACAGTTATCCGCACTTTTGTTAGGCGCACAAAAGGGGGAACGCATATTGGATGTCTGCGCAGCGCCTGGAGGAAAGAGCTTTTTGGCGGCTGAAGAAATGGAGGATACAGGCAGTATTGTTTCCTGCGATCTGTATCCCCATAAGATAGATTTAATTGCAGAAGGCGCACAGCGTTTAGGATTGGAAAGCATCCATGCACAACTGCGGGATGGTACACAGGTACAGGAGAATGAAAAATCAGCCTTTGACCGTGTTTTGGCGGATGTGCCTTGTTCTGGTTTTGGATTGCTCCGAAAAAAGCCGGATTTACGCCTGCACCGTGATGGTACTGCCATTGATCAGCTGTTGCCAATACAGTGGCGGATTTTGCAGGCTTCCGCTGATTGTGTGAAAAAGGGTGGTGTACTGGTATATAGCACCTGCACCCTTTGTAAAAAAGAAAACGAGGGAATGATTCGTCGCTTCTTGTCTCAACGGGAAGATTTTATTCCGGAGGACTTAACGGCATTACTGCCTTCCGGTATTTCCTGTGATACGGCAAAAGATGGATTTGTAACACTTTATCCTCATATACATGGTACGGACGGGTTTTTTATTGCCCGCCTGCGCAGAAAGGAATAAATCATGGAACAAGTGGATATTCTGTCCATGGATTTGGCAGAATTAAAAGCATGGATGAAAGAAATGGGAGAGCCGGCTTTTCGCGGAGAGCAGATCTTTGACTGGCTGCATGCCAAACATGTCAAAAGCTTCGATGAGATGACCAATCTTTCCAAATCTTTACGGGAAAAGTTAGAAAGAAAAGCAAAAATCACCCCCATTTCCATTGTGCGGTGTTTGGTTTCCCAAGAAGATGGTACCAGAAAATATTTGTTTGCGCTGGAAGGCGGTTCTGTCATTGAAAGCGTTTTCATGCGCTATGAGTATGGCAATACGGTTTGCATATCCACCCAAGTGGGATGCCGTATGGGCTGTAAGTTCTGTGCATCTACCTTAGACGGCGTGGAAAGAAATCTAACGGCGGGGGAAATGCTTTCTCAGATTTATGAAATCAGCCGAGATGTGGATTGCCGTGTTTCCAGTGTGGTTTTAATGGGAAGCGGCGAACCGTTGGATAATTACGATGCAGTGATGCGGTTTTTATCACTGATTCATCACGAAAAAGGGCTGAATTTAAGCCACCGCCATATTACATTGTCCACTTGCGGTTTAGTAGACCGGATGTATGATTTCATGCGGGAAAAATTGCAAATTACGTTGGCTGTTTCTCTGCACGCGCCTAACGACGAAATTCGGCATCAGATTATGCCTATTTCCAATGCCTATTCCATGGAGCGGTTGTTGGAGGCATGTAAAGCTTATACCAAAGAAACAGGCAGACGCATTACATTTGAATATGCCCTGATGGCAGGAGTCAATGATTCGGATGCTTGTGCCAATGAACTAGCAGATCGGCTTCACGGCATGCTGGCACACGTCAACCTGATTCCGGTAAACGATGTCAAAGAAAGAGATTTTAACCGATCTAGTAATGAAAGAATCCGTCGATTTGCTGCAATTTTGCAAAAACGCAGTATTGAGACTACCATTCGCCGACGTTTAGGCAGTGATATTGATGCTGCCTGCGGACAGCTCAGACGTGGGTATTTGAAGGAAGGCGAAGTGTAATGCGCACTTTGGAGGTGATCATTTGAAAGCAGTGGGAAGAACTGATATTGGCAGATGTAGAAAAAATAACGAAGATGCCTATTTTATTTCAGATGAAGATTATCCGGTTCGATTACTCCTCATTGCAGACGGTATGGGTGGATGCAATGCAGGAGAAGTGGCCAGTGCAACAGCAGTAGAGGCATTTACAAAATATGTAGAGGAAAAATTGCCGTTAGAATTGGATAATCCGGAAAAACTGTTAACCCATGCAGTGGATGCGGCAAATCGTGCTGTTTTTGAACTGGCAAATGAAAAAATGATAGAAATGGGAACCACTTTGGTGGCAGTTTTAATTGATACAAAAAAGATATATGTTGTTCATGTTGGGGACAGCAGAGCTTATTTGTTACGGAAAAAAGATATCTTCCCCTTAACCATAGATCATTCTTATGTAATGGAATTGGTTCGTTTGGGAAGTATTACGGCAGAGGAAGCGGCGGTACATCCTAAAAGAAATATCATTACCCGGGCTGTGGGTATTAAAGAAGAAGTAGAAGCAGATATTACGACATACAGCATCAAAAAAGGAGATGTCCTGCTGCTGTGTTCTGATGGATTAAGCGGCATGATGAAAGATGAGGAAATGCAGGAAATCATCAAACGTAAAATTACATTCGAAAAAAAAGCCGAAAAGCTGGTAGAGGAAGCAAATGCCAGAGGCGGCTACGATAATATCACCTTAATTTTGGCCGAGGTCTGACACAGGAGGGTAAGTTTCCATGAAAGTAGAGGAAGGTTCCGTTTTAGGCGGAAGATATGAAATTATAGAGAAAATTGGTTCCGGGGGAATGGCTGTGGTATACCGCGCCAGAGACCGGAAATTAGAGCGATATGTAACAGTAAAAGTACTGCGGGAAGAATTTACAGGAGACGAGGAATTTATTGCCCGGTTCCGTTCTGAGGCTTGTTCCGCTGCAAAATTATCTCATCCCAATATTGTAAGAGTTTATGATGTAGGGGAAGAGGATAATGTCAATTATATTGTCATGGAGTATATTCATGGCGACACATTAAAGAAGGCAATTAAAGAAAAAGCACCTTTTGATTCTCGTTCTACTATCAACGTTGCAATTCAAATGGCATCTGCCCTTTCGCAAGCGCATAAGTGCCATATCATACATAGAGATATCAAACCACAAAATATTCTGGTAGGTGCAGATGGCATTATCAAAGTAACAGACTTTGGTATTGCCCGCGCGGCAACAGCAACTACTATGACCACAACAGCTAATGCTGCTGGCAGTGTACACTATTTTTCTCCAGAGCAGGCAAGAGGCGGATATGTGGATGAAAAGAGCGATATTTATTCGCTTGGTATCACTATGTTTGAAATGATTACGGGTGTTTTGCCGTATCAAGGAAATAATTCCGTTTCCATTGCGTTAAAGCATATCAATGAAGAACTGCCTGATATTCGTCAGTACAATCCCAATTGTTCCGTTGCGTTGGAGCGTATTATCCGTAAAGCAACCATGAAAAAATCTGACGAACGGTATGCCAATGTAGATGAAATGCTGGACGATTTACTGCGGGCCCGCATGGAATTAGGGGAAAAAAGCACCAAGAAAAATTTGGAAAAAGATATGGTAACGGAGATTTCTACCGGCGGCGTTAGAATGTCTCGCAGAAAAGCAGCGATTGCAGCGGCAGCCGTTGCGTCGGAAGCAAAAAAGCAAGAAGAAGTGGCGCACGCGAAACCTCGTACAGAAACACCCTATGCGCAGAAAGTAAATGAAGTACCTCAGCCGGAAATGACCCGCATCCGTCCGCTGGAAGAGGAGCAGAAAACAGCAGAGCATCCGGCGGAAAAAGAAAAAAACCGTATGGCGGAAGATAGACCAGAATTGGATTATTTGAAACAAAATCAGAAACCTAATTTGGAAGAGGCGATCCCTGAGAGTTTGGTTGGTTTTGAAAAATACGGGAAAAAATTGAAATTTGAACAATCGGAGGATACAAATCAAAATCATATGCAAAAGGGAAAGAAAAAGCAAAAAGTTGAAAAAACACCTGCAGAAAAAAAAGAAGAAAGAAAAGTGATCTTAGCTGCAGTTGCTACCGGCTTAGCAATTGTAGTACTCTTTAGTGTAATTGGGCTGAAGCTGGTAGGCGGATTAAATACCAGTATTTTCTTCCAGAGTGAGGAAAATTCTCTGGAAATGCCCTACCTGTTAGGCATGACACTGGAGGAAGCGGAGGCAGAAGCGGAAAAGAATGGCTTCTCCATTGAAAACGAAGGTACAGAAACCAGTAAATATTATGATGAAGGCGAAATATGCTATCAGGGCGTAGCAGAAGGCGAAAGCATTGCGAAAGGCTCTGTGATAGCAGTTAAGGTAAGTTCTGGGCTGGTTACAGATACCATGCCTAATTTAGTTGGTATGGATGAAAATGAAGCGGTAAATGACATTATTGAGCGTATAGGTGTTTCTCCTACCATTGAGCATGTTTATAGCGACTCCGTGAAAGCAGGCGAAGTAATGGAACAGACACCGGATGAAGGAACAACGATTGACGCCAACAGCACCGTATATATCAAAGTAAGTAAAGGAAGCGAAAACGTGACAGTAACGGTACCTTCTGTAGTGGGAGAAACAGAATCCAGCGCAAGATCTTCTTTGGAGGCTCTCGGACTGCGTGTAGGTAATGTATCTTATGCAGAAAGCACCACTGTAGCAGAAGGCAAGGTTATTACCCAGACACTGGCTGCCAATACAACGGTAGCAGAAGGCAGTGTTGTAAACCTGGTAGTAAGCTCTGGTGCACCGGAAGTGGAAGAGCCTGAAACACAACAGCCCAACATTCCCGGTACAACCACAGAAACACCTACGACAAATACTCCTTCCACTGGAACAAAGAGTTTCACTGTAGATATGCCCAGCGGTACTGCACCCACAGATTCTTTGCATGTATTGATTCAAAAGGTGGATGCTAACGGCAGAGAAACGGTTGTGGATGAGTTCCACAATGGCTCCGAATTCCCGTTAAGTGTTTCTGTAACTGGTACAGGCGAAGGCTCTGTAACATGTACTGTAGATGGTGTACAACAGTGGTCTTTGGCAGTTAACTTTGGTGAATAATGGGGGATAACATGAAAAAAGGTGTCATTACGAAAGGCATCGGTGGATTTTATTATATTGACACAGAAACCGGGGTGTACGAATGCCGTGCCAGAGGCATTTTCCGTAAGGAAGGTATTCGTCCCACAGTGGGTGATTTGGTGGAAATCTCCATTTTGGATGAAATGGCGAAAAAAGGTTCTTTGGACGTGATTCTGCCCCGACGCAATGAATTGATTCGACCAAAGGTAGCGAATGTAGACCAGGCTATGATTGTCTTTGCTGCAAAGGAACCAGATCCTAACCCAGATTTATTAGACCGTTTTCTGCTGCTGGTAGAAGAACAAAAACTGGATGTGGTCATTGTTTTGAATAAAATCGATCGAGATGAGCAAAAGGATTATCTTGCCTTGAGAGAAATTTACCAGCAGGCTGGTTATACGGTTGTCTCTACCTGCACATATACAGGAGAAGGCATAGATGCTTTGCGGGAACATATGATAGGTAAAATATCAGTATTCGCAGGACCTTCCGGTGTTGGGAAAAGCAGCCTGATCAATGCAGCCTTTCCTGGTTTTTCCCTAAACACGGGAGAAATCAGCCAGAAAATCCAGCGTGGCAAACATACAACCCGCCATGCAGAATTGATTCGCGTAGCAGAGGATACATATTTGGTAGATTCCCCTGGATTTATGTCTTTATCTTTGGAACATATCCCGTCTGAGCAGTTGCAGTATTATTTTCGAGAATTTACACCTTTTATTGGGAAATGCCGTTATAGTGGATGCCATCATATCAATGAGCCGGAATGCGCAGTAAAAAATGCGGTGGGAACGGAAATCCCTATGGTACGCTATGAACGGTATCGCACATTATTTCAGCAGGCAGAGGAAACAGAAAGGAGAAGGTAGAAAATGGCAATTTTGTTATCGCCTTCTATGTTGGCAATTGATTTTGCCAATATCGGAGAAAATCTGAAAAAAGCAGAAGATGCAGGAACTCCTTATTTGCATTTAGATGTTATGGATGGTGTTTTTGTGCCTAATATTTCCTTTGGAATACCCGTTATTGCTGGCTTAAGAAAATCTACACAGATGATTTTTGATGTGCATTTAATGATTGTAGAGCCGGAAAAATATGTCGAAGCATTCCGTAAAGCAGGTGCGGATATTATCAACTTCCATTTGGAGGCTACCGAAGATCCCGCTGCTGTCATTGGACAGATTAAAGCAACTGGCGCAAAAGCTGCGATTACCATTAAACCGAAAACACCCGTAGAAGATCTGTTACCTTATTTATCAGAGGTAGATATGGTATTGGTTATGACGGTAGAGCCGGGTTTTGGCGGACAGTCTTTTATGGAAGACCAAGTGGAAAAAATTCGTACCCTTTCAAAGTGGAAAAAAGAGCAGGGATATACTTATGACATTGAAGTAGACGGAGGTGTCAATCTGAAAACTTTGCGTACTGTTTTAGATGCAGGCGCCAATGTAATTGTTGCGGGATCTGCTGTTTTCGGAAAAGAAGATGTTGCGGGCGCTGTAAGGGACTTTATGGAAGTGTTTAAGGAGTATGAGGGATAATGCGTGCGGTTGTTTTTGGCGGTGCACCCATAGAGGATTATGACTTTTATCATAATTTGATACAGCCGGAGGATTTTATCATCTGCTGTGATGGAGGAATGCGTCACGCAAAGGCTCTGCAAATTTTGCCTAATGCAATTGTAGGAGATTTAGATTCTGCATCGGCAGAAGATATTGCATATTTTCGCCAAGCTGGTGTGGAAATTACAGTTTATCCTACCCATAAGGATGAAACGGATTTACAGCTGGGATTAGAACTGGCAGTGGAAAAAGGTGCCAAAGAAATTTTGATATTTGGTGCTATTGGCGGGCGTTTAGACCACACCATCGCTGCAGCCCATCTTTTGGTTACATTATGCAAAAAAGGCATTTGTGCACATATGATAGATTCTCATAATGATCTGACAGTATTGGATCGAGGAACGAAAATTATAGGGAAAAAAGGTGTACTAGTTTCTA
>CALWKY010000040.1 GCA_944381395.1 uncultured Lachnospiraceae bacterium | reverse complement strand
ATATTGGCTGTACCAGAGCGCTACATGGGCTCTCTCTTATTTTTGAAAGGAAGGACTAAAAAACTTGTTTCTATTTCTTTCCAAACATTATATAATAAGAAAAAATACCCATACAAAAAGGAGGAATCCCCATGAGAGCGTTGGAAGATACTTGCAGTATTGCCGTAGTACAGGCTGCCCCTGTATTGTTTGACAAGGAAAAATGCACCCAAAAAGTACTGGATTTGATGGAAACCTGTGCTGAAAATGGTGCAAAACTCATTGTATTTCCGGAGTTATTCATTCCCGGCTATCCTTATGGCATGACATTTGGCTTTACCGTAGGCAGCCGGAATGCCGATGGCAGAAAAGACTGGAAGGTCTACTATGATAACTCCATTCTGGCGGACGGGGAAGAAATGGAGCAAATCAAAGCCGCAGCCAAACGGCTGGGCGTTTATGTAAGTATCGGATATTCCGAACGGGATCGCACCAATGCCACCCTCTACAATTCCAATATGATGATTGCCCCCGACGGCACTGCTATGAATCACCGGAAGTTGAAACCTACCGGCAGTGAGCGGGTGGTTTGGGGGGATGGCAACCGGGATTATTTCCCTGTGATGGATACCCCCTGGGGTCCCATGGGCAACCTGATTTGCTGGGAAAGTTATATGCCTTTGGCGAGAGTGGCTTTATATCAGAAAGGCATTACCCTTTATATCTCTCCCAATACCAACGATAACCCGGAATGGCAGGATACCATCCGCCATATTGCCATTGAAGGTCATTGTTATTTCATCAATTGTGACATGTGCTTTACGAAAGACTGCTATCCCCAGACAGCAGGCGCAGCGGATGAAATTGCCAAACTGCCGGATATAGTATGCCGGGGAGGCAGCTGTATCATTGATCCTTACGGACACCCTGTTACAGAAACCCTCTGGGATCAGGAAGGTATTCTTTATGCCCAGCTGGATATGCAAAAAGTGCCTGCCAGCCGCATGGAACACGACGTATGCGGGCATTATGCCAGAGAGGACGTTCTGCATCTGGAAGTACGGGATGCAGTAGACCACCAATAAAAAAGGACGGATTTTTATAATACTGATTCGAACAGAAGAACCAAAAGACTGGGCACAGGTGGAAACCTTAACCCGAAAGGCGTTTTATAACCAATATATGCCCGGCTGTATGGAGCATTATCTGGTGCATATCATGCACGGACACCCTGATTTTATTCCCCAGCTGGATTTGGTAGCAGAAATGGACGGGCAGATCGTAGGAAATATTATGTATACCAAAGCGAAACTGGTGGCAGAAGATGGACAGGAAAAGGAAATCCTTACCTTCGGTCCTCTTTGCGTGGATCCCGACCACCAGCGGCAAGGCATTGGCAAAGCGCTGATGGCAAAGTCTTTCGCATGTGCAAAAGAAATGGGCTATGATGTCATTGTAATTTTCGGCAGCCCTGCCAATTATGTAACCAGCGGATTTGTCAGCTGCAAGAAGCACAATATCTGCCTGGAAAATGGGAAATTCCCTGCCGCAATGCTGGTAAAAACATTGACCAGCGCTCCTTTGGATGGGAGAAAATGGTTTTATTACGACAGCCCTGTCATGGCAGTTTCTACGTCAGATGCTTTGGCTTATGACGATACCCTGCCGCCTATGGAGCGAAAAGTTCTGCCCAGCCAGGAAGAATTTTTCATTATGAGCCACTCCTTTGTGGAATAAAAACCGATTTCTATGAAAGGAAACCTGCCACCATTTCCAATGTTCGCCATTTGATTTGAAACATCAGAAAAACACTGTCAAAACAGAATATTTTTTCGATAAATGCGGCTTTTTTAGAAGCCGCTTCGTAAGAAAACAAAAACAGCAGGCATCCTGATTATGGACAGGATACCTGCTGTTTCTTTTTTATATGTCATTTTTTGATAAAGAAAGCCCGCACAGCTTTCCCTTACAAAATTACTTCTCAGGAGAAATCTGCTTTTGTCCCGTTTTTATTCTTCCATGACACCGATTACGGCTGCTTATGCCCGCGCGCCGTTTAACTTTTCCAGCGCGTCCATAGCAAACTGAGCATAACAGGACATCCCGTTTACCAGTGCCGTTTCATCGAAGTTTACATGGCTGCTGTGCATGGGAGCTTTTCCGTCACCGCCCAGCTGCACCCACACAATGGGACAGCAGGAGCCAAAGGCCGCAAAGTCTTCGCCGCCCATCTGCATAGGCGCTTCGCCAAACTGAGAAGGATCGTCCATAATTTTTTGAATGGTGCCTTCCATAATATCTACCGCTTCCGCATCGCAAATCAAAGGCATGGTAATCCGCTCAAAGGTTACCTTTGCCTGACAGCGCAGGGCCGCTACCGTATGGGTTACAATGCGTTCCATTACTTTTGGAAGCTGCTGCCAAACTTCATTACTATATGCGCGGCAGGTACCTACAATCTCTGTCTTTTCCGGAATAATATTAAACCGGCTGCCGGCAGTTACTTTACAAACAGAAACTACTACCGGATCCATAGGAGAAAACTCTCTGGAGACCATACTCTGCAGCTGCTGGATGATAGCGGCAGAAGCATAAACAGGGTCTATCCCCTGCTGCGGCGCGGCACCATGACAGCCTTCGCCAATCACCTCAATGGTAAATCCATCGGTAGATGCGGCAACCGGACCTTTCCGTACTTTCATGACACCGGTCGCCCACGGCGCGTTGATATGTAAAGACATTGCCATATTGACGCCTTCTGCGGCGCCTTGGTCAATCATCAGCTGTGTGCCTTTGCCGATTTCCTCTGCCGGCTGGAATACCAGGCGGACGGTACCAGCAAATTGGTCCCGCATCTGCTGCAAAATTTTTGCCGCGCCAAACAGCATCGCAGTATGGGTATCATGTCCGCAAGCGTGCATTTTACCAGCTTCCTCACTGGAAAAAGGCAGACCGGTTTCTTCTTGAATATTCAGCGCGTCCATATCTGCCCGCAGCAGTACGCATTTATCACTTTCCCCTTTTGTTCCTTTTATTTCCGCGATAACGCCAGTAGGGTCTGTGAAGCGGTAAGAAATCCCTAATTGATCCATCTCTTCCGCAACCCGTTTTGTGGTGCGGAATTCTTCCATGCTCAGTTCCGGGTGG
>CALWKY010000039.1 GCA_944381395.1 uncultured Lachnospiraceae bacterium | reverse complement strand
AACCAGTGCTTCTACTGCGTCGGTGCTCATTACGACGGAAAGCATTTTCGCAGCATTGTTTTCTCTGCTGCTGTATGGGGAAAAAATGAGCCTGCGCGCGGTGTTAGGCTGTGTTGTGATTTTCATGGGGTGTGTTGTTGGCACAAGGCGGACAAAACGTGGAAAAAATTGAGGAAAATGAAGGTTGACACGCTCTCAATTTTCAGGTAATATAAGAACATAAGTTCGAGTGTTTCGCAAAAACAGGAAAGGAGTGAGAAAACATGGCAGCCAAAGCAAAAGGTACCGGAGAAGAAAAATTCGATGATAAGCAAAAAGCGTTGGACTCTGCGTTAAGTTATATTGAAAAACAGTTTGGTAAGGGCGCAGTAATGAAGCTGGGCGACAGCACTGCGAAAATGAATGTGGAGACAGTGCCCACTGGCGCGCTGAGTCTGGATATCGCGCTGGGTGTAGGCGGTATTCCTAAGGGAAGAATCATTGAAATCTATGGTCCGGAGGCTTCTGGTAAAACCACAGTGGCACTGCATATGGTAGCAGAAGTGCAAAAGCGTGGCGGCATTGCTGGTTATATTGACGCAGAGCATGCCATGGACCCTGCTTACGCCAAAGCACTGGGCGTAGATATTGATAACCTGTATATCTCTCAGCCGGATGACGGGGAACAGGCACTGGATATTGCGGAAACTATGGTGCGCAGCGGCGCTATTGATATTGTTATTGTGGACTCCGTTGCCGCATTGGTACCCCGCGCGGAGATTGAAGGTGAAATGGGTGATTCCCACATGGGCTTGCAGGCAAGACTCATGAGTCAGGCACTGCGGAAACTGACAGCCATTACCAATAAAAGTAAGTGTACCGTCATTTTCATTAACCAGTTAAGGGAAAAAATCGGTGTGGTATTTGGCAATCCTGAAACAACTACCGGCGGGCGTGCGTTAAAATTCTACGCATCCATCCGCATTGATATCCGGAAAGCAGACCAGATTAAGGCGGGTACCAACATTGTAGGCAACCGTACCAAAGTTAAGATTGCGAAAAATAAGGTGGCACCGCCTTTTAAGACGGCAGAGTTTGATATTATCTATGGACAGGGTATTTCCAGAGAAGGCGATGTGCTGGATTTGGCAACGGAGCTGGATATCGTCAATAAGAGCGGTGCTTGGTTTTCCTATAATGAAACCAGAATTGGTCAGGGCAGAGAAAATACCAAACAATTTTTACGGGAGCATCCGGATATTTGTCTGGAAATTGAAAATAAAGTCCGGGAACACTATGGCTTGCCGCTAAATAACGAAGAGGCTGCTTCTGTTACCATGGTGGAACCCCAGATTAAAATAGAAGAAACAGAAGTTTAAGTTTTTTTGCGTGACATAGAAATAGAAAGGCGCTTTCTTAGGCGCCTTTTTCCGTATCTGGAGCGTATGGGCAAAGAAAGGAGGAAAAAGCCGTGCTGGTAACAGCCATTGAAGACCAAAAACGAGATCCTGCCAAGAGTAATGTTTATCTGGATGGACAATTCGCCTTTTCCCTCCTGAAACAGGATGTCCTTTACTTTCGTATTAAAGTAGGAGAGGAACTTTCCGAGGATACGTTTCAATATATTCAAGACAGTCTGCTCTATATCCGTGCACAGGAAATTGCGCTGCATTTTATTGGCTATAAAATGCGTACAGAAGCGGAAGTGCGCAGAAAGCTGGAAGAAAAGGAAGTTCAGCCTGAAATACGGGACCGTGTGATGGAGTTTCTAAAAAAATATGATTATGTAAACGATGTTCTATATGTCCAGAAATATGTGCAGGAAAGGGAACGGCTGGCGCCAAGGGGAAAAAATTTGCTGCAGTTGGAATTACGGCAAAAAGGTGTCGCAGAAAAAACCATTACTGCTGTTTTGGCAGAAATGGAATTGGATGAGGCTGATGCTGCCGTAAGATTATTGGCAAAAAAATTACGGCATGCAGCACTGCCGTTGGATCAGAAGCAGAAGCAAAAGCTTTTGGCTTTTTTAATGCGAAAAGGCTTTGATTTTGAAACGGCAAAAGAAGCAATTTCCCAGATGATGGAACAGCTGGAAAATACTGAGACAGAGGAAGCATTTTCCTAAGAAAAGGAACTGTTTTTTTGAAAAAAACCTGTATTTTTTGTTGACAGACTGTTATGCCTATGCTAATATAATGGAGTATGTCAGCCGCATGGAGAGGTTCCTGGAAACAAAGACAAAGGGTCTTTGTACCGTATCCAGCGAGTATATTGCGAGGAGGTGTACTGAGTGTACGCAATTATTGAAACCGGTGGAAAGCAGTATAAGGTAACAGAAGGCGATATCATCACCGTTGAGAAGCTGAACGTAGAAGCTGGTCAGGAAGTGACTTTTAACACCGTTCTGGTTCTGTCCAAGAATGATACCGTTTCCGTAGGCGCTCCTTACGTAGAAGGCGCATCCGTTGTGGCATCCGTTCTGGGTGAAGGCAAGGAAAAGAAAGTTGTGGTTTATAAGTATAAGCCCAAAAAGGGTTTCCACAAGAAGAGAGGTCACAGACAGCCTTTCACAAAGCTGCAGATCAAGTCTCTGTAATGTGACATGATTCGGGCAAAAGTTTATCGTCATCAAGATGAGATTTGCGGATTCCTGCTAAAAGGTCATGCAGGACAGGCGAAATACGGCAAAGATATTGTCTGTGCCGCAGTTACTGTTCTGGTTTTGAACACCGTTAATGCCATTGACAAGTTTTGCGATTGCACTTTTACTTGTGAGGCAGACGAAGTAAATGGCGGGTTCATCCGTGCAGAATTCCCGCAGGGGGCATGGAAAGACGAAAAAGTACAGCTTTTATTACAAAGCATGGTGCTGGGGCTTTCCGATTTAGCAACAGAATATAAACGGTATATTACTTTAGAATATGAGGAGGTGCAGCTATGTTCAGATTAAACCTTCAGTTCTTTGCACACCACAAGGGCGGCGGTTCCACAAAGAATGGCCGTGACTCTAACGCAAAGCGTCTGGGTGCAAAGCGCGCAGATGGACAGTTCGTTCTGGCAGGCAATATCTTATATACACAGAGAGGTACTAAGATTCATCCCGGTGCAAACGTTGGCAGAGGCGGCAACGATACTCTGTTTGCACTGGTTGATGGCTGTGTGAAGTTTGAGAGAAAAGGCAGAAACAAAAAGCAGGTTTCTGTTTACCCTGTAGCAGAAGTTGCAGAGACAATTGCTGAATAAGAACCAGGAAGGCTTCAAATGATATCATTTGAAGCCTTTTTTTCAGAAAAAAAGGATAGAAAGGAGGAACTGCGCAATGTTTGTTGATAGAGTTAAAATTCATATCAAAGGCGGTAATGGCGGCAATGGCATGGTATCTTTTTACCGTGCGAAATATATTACCCACGGCGGACCAGACGGCGGTGACGGCGGTAAAGGCGGCAGCGTAATTTTTGTAGGCGACGAAAGCATGGGTACGCTGATGGACTTCCGCTTTAAACGTGTTTTTAAGGCTGGCAATGGCGAAAATGGCGGCAAGCGGAACTGCTTTGGTAAAGATGGGGAAGACGTGATTATCAAAGTGCCCGTTGGTACAGTCATTCGAGAAGCAGTCAGCGGAAAGGTTATGGCGGATATTACCAAAGCTGGCGAGGAAAAGGTACTCATTTACGGCGGCAAAGGCGGTAAGGGTAACCAGCATTTTGCAACCCCTACTAGACAGGCACCCCGTTATGCAGAGCAGGGACAGATTGCCAAAGAATATGATGTGATTCTGGAATTGAAACTGATTGCGGATGTAGGTCTGATTGGTTTTCCTAATGTGGGTAAGTCTACCTTATTATCTATGGTAACCAATGCTAACCCTAAAATTGCGAATTATCACTTTACCACCCTTTCTCCCAATTTAGGTGTGGTAAAGGGACGCTTTGGCGATACCTTTGTATTGGCAGATATTCCCGGGTTGGTGGAAGGCGCCAGTGAAGGTGTAGGTTTGGGACATGAGTTCCTGCGCCATGTGGAACGTACCAAAGTATTTATCCATGTGGTAGATGCCGCGGGATTGGAAGGCGATGATCCTGTGGAAAATGTAAAGAAAATCAATCAGGAACTGGAAGCTTACAACCCGGAACTGTTGAAACGACCTCAGGTTATCGCAGCCAATAAAATGGATATTCCGGAAGCGGAAGAAAATTTGAAGCGCCTGAAGGAAGCCTATGAACCTCAAGGCTATCAGGTATTCCCCATCAGCGCTGCCTCGAATCAGGGATTAGATGAACTGTTGGGCGCGGTGGCGCAGGAATTGCGGAACTATCCGGAAGATATTGTATTTGAGCCGGATTATGAAGAATATGACGAAGTAGAAGTGGGGAAGGAACCTTTTACCATCGAAGTTTACGATGGCAATTATTATGTTGTCAGCGGTGTAGGTGTAGAAAAGATGATCGGCTACACCAATATCGATACAGAAAAAGGCTTTGCTTTCTTCCAGAAATATTTGAAAGAGCGTGGTATTATCGAAGCACTGGAAGAAAAAGGAATCCAGGAAGGCGATACCGTCCGTATCTACGATTTGGAATTTGAATTCTGGAAATAATAAGAAAGACTCTGCTGGGCGATCCAACGGAGTCTTTTTTTATTTGCTATACAGTTATTTTTTCCGACGCAGTAGAATGCCTACAAAAAAAGAGGCTAAAGTAAAAAAACTCAGCATCAAGGCACGCAGACCATACAGTTCGCTGCCTCCAATGGGTGGATTGGCTGTTACGATCCATGCTGCTGCGGCACATAGAGCCGCCAAAAGTGTCAATATCCATCCCTTACGAAAGGGTCGAAGGGCAAACCGCAGTACAGCCCCAGCCAGAAAGGGAAGAATGAAAACATACAGATAATTTTGAAAAATAATCCAATTGGGGTCCATAGAACGCCTCCTTCCGTATAGCTTTTTCGGATCATTATGGAAAGCTTCTTATTTTTAGTATATCATGAAAAACGCTAAAAAGATATTTGCTTTAGGAGATAATACTTTGAAAGGTAAAAAATATGTATTTCTTAAAAATTTGAAACATAATTATTTCGAAAGTGAGCAATCCCATTGGCAAATTTCCGCAATGTCATTCATCATGGCAAGAGCGGTCTTATTTCCCCAGTAACCGATACGGTAGATTCGCCCCTTTATTCTGATTTCTCCTGTACCGCCGCAAATAAAGACGGTTCTTTCTCCCGCTGTGTCTAAATACATCTGTATCCAATAGCCAGCGTCGTTCCCTTCCATAGGCAAAGAGTTTCCCAATGTACGAAAGGTAGGATGGTAGCTGTATCGTTGAAACATTGTCTGTAATTGGGCGAATGTTTCCGACTCTTGGGTGTATACCATGGTTTCCATGCCATGCTCCAGCGTGTTTTCAATGAAATGCACCGTAATGGTGTCACAATTTTCAGACAGCCCATAAAAGGAACGGGGATAAAAAAGCCAGATGCCTAAAGTACCAATCAAAAGGAATAAAACCCATATTCTTTTTTTCATAATAGCACCTCTTATTGTTTTTTCTTTTCATCATAACATGGTAAGAAAATAGAACATACAGGATTCCTGTAAAACTTGTATAGAAAGTTGGTAAAGATATGAAAAAATAGAACTTGGACGGATGTCTGAAAAAATGGGAGAGAGGACAGAAAAATTTCGCTAAAAATGGGAAACGCAAAAGGAATCCTTGTAAAATTGTGTGTAAGGAGGTTTCTCTTTTATATCATGTAGAAAACTATTACCTAAAGTATGATAAAAGTGTTTCTTCTGCGAAAGGCAAGACTTGCAAAGGCGGTATGGATGGGATACAATGAAAAAGATCTGCAGTAAAAATAAAAAGAAATCAGGAGGCTTTTTTCAATGCCGGATATTATTTTTCCCCATCTGGGGATTACCATTGATCAACTAAACCGCGTTGCATTTACGGTTCCGATTTTTGGCGGACTTCAGGTCTATTGGTATGGCATATTTATCACATGCGGGGTTATTGCCGGGCTTTTTTTAGCGTTAAGGGAAGCAAAGAGAACTGGTCAGGATCCAGATATCTATACGGATTTTCTGCTGTATGCTTTAATTGCGGCAGTCATTGGCGCAAGGGCGTATTATGTGATTTTTTCTTGGGATTTCTACAGCGCAAATCCGGATAAAATTTTGGCGATTCGAGACGGAGGACTTGCTATTTATGGCGGTGTATTGGCTGCCATTGCAACAGCACTGGTTTATACAAAGAAAAAAAGACTCTCTTTTGCGTTGCTGGCAGATACCGCCATTCCTTCTCTTGCCTTAGGGCAAGCCATTGGCCGCTGGGGGAACTTTTTTAACCGGGAAGCTTTTGGCGGATTTACAGATAGTTTATTTGCTATGCAGCTGCGGCTTTCTCAAGTGAGAAGCGGAGATCTGACAGAACAGATATTAGCCAATACGGTTTTAGAAAACGGTGTGGAGTATATTCAGGTGCATCCTACTTTTTTTTATGAATCTTGTTGGAATTTCATCCTTTGCTTCCTTTTGGTATGGATGCAGCGCAGAAGAAAGTTTGATGGACAAATTTTTGCACTCTATCTGGTGGGTTATGGTATTGGCAGATTCTGGATTGAAGGACTGCGGACAGACCAGCTGCTTATTGGCAATTTTGCAGTTTCTCAGCTGCTTTCCGCAGTGTTAATTTTGGCTGGTATTGGCATGTTGCTTTGGGGGAGAAAAAAAGGAACACTGACTGCTTGCCACCATGCGAAATAAATGCTAGGAATGAATTTAATCACAGTAGAAAAAGTTTTAGGGAACCTCTGAAAAAGAGGTTCTTTTTTTATGCAGTGGAGATGGAAGAATAAAAACAGCGGACTTTTTTAAAAAAATGGTGTGCAAAATAAAAAAACAAATTTTAAATGTTAAGAAATAGAAACAAAGTGGAGAATGGAGGGTTTTTAAAAGGATCAAAAACGGAAGATAAATCACTGGAAAAAAATGGATTCATTATAGAAAAACGCTGAAATATCAATATTTTTATGTAATATTTTTGTTCTCATTTTTGAAAAAGGGACTTGTGTTTTTATTAAATTTATATTACAATGTGGATACAAGTGGAGTGAAGTGGAGCAAAATGGAGACAAAATACTCCTTTTTGCGCAAGTGAAGGGAAAGGTGGTGATACAAATGTTCATGGGCGAATACCAGCATTCATTGGATGCAAAGGGACGTGTAATCGTACCCAGTAAGTTCAGAGAAGGGCTGGGAGAACATTTTGTAGTCACCAAAGGTTTAGATAAATGCTTATTTGCATATCCCCGCAGTGAATGGCAAAACTTTGAAGAGAAGCTGAAAGCACTGCCTTTAACCAATCCCGGAGCAAGAAAATTTGTCCGCTTTTTCTTCGCCGGTGCAGTGGAATGTGATTTGGACAGCCAGGGCAGAATTGTTTTGCCTACCAATTTGCGTGAATATGCTGGTTTAAAGAAAGAAGTTGTTTCCATTGGCTTAAATAACCGCGTAGAAATTTGGGATAAAGACAACTGGAATACTTATAATGACGAAGAAAATTATATTAGTAATGAATTGGCCATCGAAATGGAGAGCTTAGGCATTTGATAGGAGTGATGGAAAATGGAATTTCATCATATTTCCGTACTTCTGAATGAGTGCATAGAAGCCCTTCAGATTAAGGGAAATGGCATTTATGTAGACGGTACTATGGGCGGCGGCGGCCATTCTTACGAAATTGCCAAAAGATTGGACCAAGGCGGCAGACTGATTTGTATTGATCAGGATGAAAATGCTCATATGGCTGCAAAAGTGAAGCTGGCTCCTTTTTTAGACAGAATCACATTTGTAAAAAATAATTTCGGCAATATAAAAGCAATTCTGGATGAGCTGGGCATTGACCGGATTGACGGAATGCTTTTAGATATCGGGGTTTCTTCCCATCAGCTGGATGAAGGGGAGAGAGGTTTTTCTTATCGGGAGGACGCACCGTTGGATATGCGGATGGACACCTCCAAACATTTCAGTGCTTATGATGTAGTCAATACCTACAGCGAAGCAGAACTGGACCGGGTAATCTTTACATATGGTGAAGAAAGATGGGCAAAACGTATTGCACAGTTTATTGTGAAAGAGCGGCAGGAAAAACCCATTGAAACCACTGGCCAGCTGGTAGAAGTAATCAAAAAAGCAGTTCCGAAAGGGGCCAGAAGCGATGGACCTCATCCTGCGAAACGCACCTTTCAGGCAATCCGAATTGAAGTGAATGGCGAATTGGATGTGCTGGAACAGGCGATCCGTGACGGCGGTGCAAGACTGAAAGAAGGCGGCAGACTTTGTATCATCACGTTCCACTCATTGGAAGATCGGATTGTGAAAAATGAATTTCGAACGTTGGAACATCCCTGCACATGCCCGCCGCAGTTTCCGGTGTGTATGTGCGGAAAAGTGGCAAAAGGACGGGTAATTACCCGTAAACCGATTTTGCCCAGCACGGAAGAATTAGAAGAGAATAGACGCTCCCATAGCGCAAAACTGAGAGTGTTTGAGGGCAACGGAAAATAAATGATGAGGGGGCCTGGGGCGTATGGATAGAAGAAACTATTATGAGATGAATCATACGCGCTCTTATTATACATACGGCAGTGCTGCAAGAGAATTACAGCCGCTTTATTTGCCAGATCGTACCAAAGAAGAAAAGCGGAAAAAAGAGGAAGAACGCCGCTTGGCAGAAGAAAGAAAAGTAAAACGTTTGGAATTGCGCAGAATCATTGTGTGCATTGTTCTGCTGTTTGTTGGATGCGGCGCATTTGTGGCTTCCAAAATAATTGTGGAAAACAAGGCCAGAGCAATTCGCCTGGCACAGGATGAATTGTCTACGCTGCAAAATGCCAACTTAATTTTAGAAGCAGAACTGACAGAACAGGTTGACCTGGAATATATCAAACAGGAAGCAATGTCCAGATTGGGTATGGCAGAACCCCAGTCATACCAGATTGTATATATCGATGTGCCGGAAGAAAGCTATACGGTACAATATGACGCACCAGAGGAAGAAACCAGCGGATTTTCTATTATGTCCTTATTGGCTAAGATCTTTTAATGGTTTTGCGGAAAAAAACAAATAAAGGATGATTGCCTATGGAAAAGAGAAAGAAAAAAGCGGACGGAAAACTGATGTTTTTGCTGTTCGCTTTTACCATTGCATTCGTTGTGATTTTAGGTCGTGTTTGTTATTGGAAAATTGCCCATGGCAGTGAATTTGAGGATGCGGCAAGAAATCAGCAGATCAATCGTTACGATATCACGACCACAGGAAACCGCGGATCCATTTTGGACCGGAATAATCAGGTATTGGCAATTAGTACAGCGGTTTATAATATCGCACTGGATCCTTTGCAGCTGGCAGAGGTTTCCGAGGAAGAGCAGGAAAAGACCTTAAGTGCATTATGTGAAAAATATCCAGAACTGGATTATGTGACGTTAAAGGGATACATTACCGTAAATTCACAGACTGGCGAAATCAATCTGCCGACACACTGGAAATATCTGGTGAAAGAAATCTCCAGAGAAGAAAAAGAAGCATTAGAGGCACTGGATTTACAGGGGGTATATTTCGAACAGACATCAAAACGCTCCTATCCTTTACAGGCGCTGGCATGCCATGTAATTGGTTTCTCCAGAGGGGATGCTTCCTGGGGGTTGGAAAGAGAATATAATGATGTCATGACAGGTACCAATGGCAGAAGTTTTATTGTTTACAGCGGCGCCAATAGTGTTACCTATGAGACTTATGCACCAGAAGATGGGCAAAGCATTGTAACAACGCTGGACTATAATATCCAACAGATTGCGGAAGAGGCGGTGGAAAAAACAGCAACCCAATGGCCGTCTCAAAATGTAGCTGCTATTGTCATGAACCCTAATACTGGTGAAATTTATGCCATGGCAAATTCCGGACGGTATAATTTAAATGACCCTTCTGTTCCGCTGGAAGTGGAAAAAAGCGAAACTTTTGCACAGACTTGGGAAAACATGTCTTCAGAAGAACAGACGGAATATTTGAATAACATTTGGAAGAATTTCTGTATTTCCTCTACATACGAACCTGGTTCTATTTTTAAACCGATTACTGTTGCGGCGGCTTATGAGGAGGGTGTGATTGACGCCAATGATACCTTTGTCTGCAACGGTCACATTTTAGTGGAAGATACTGACATTGACTGTCATTTGACCAGCGGCCATGGCACCTTAAATGTAGAGGGTGTTATGGCGCAGTCCTGTAACCCCGGCGTAGTACAGATCGCACAACGTCTTGGCGTAGAAAAGTTCTATCAGTACTTTAAAGATTTTGGTTTTGGCGAGTTAACCGGAATTGATCTGCCGGGCGAAGTCAGCGCGAATAATCTGATCCAGACGGAAGCGGAAGTAGGACCTGTAGAATTGGCTACCATGAGTTTTGGACAGACTTTTAACTGTACTTCTTTGCAGATTATCAACGCGTTTGCCACATTGATTAATGGCGGTAACCTGATGCAGCCTTATGTCGTGAGCCAGATTGTGGATGAAGACGGTACGGTAGTCATGGAAAATACACCCAAAGTAGTGCGAAAAGTAATTTCCACAAAGACGTCTGATTATATCCGTACTTCTTTAAAAGCAACGGTGGAATATGGCACTGCTAAGAAAATCGCGGTTGCTGGCTATTCCATTGGCAGCAAGACCGGTACTGCGGAGCAGGGTTCCCGCGCGCGAAATGACTTGTGGACATTGACCTATATGGCATACTTCCCGGTAGAAAACCCTCAGTATTTAGTATTGACCGTTATTAATTTGCCGGAAGATTACGCAGATGGTGTGCAGTCTCCCTCCGCAATGACAAAAGAGATCATTGAAAAGATTATTCAATATAAAAACCTGGAACCTTCCGAGGAAGTGGACAGCAGCGCAGACAGCGGCGATGATGAAAACGTAATGATGTCAGATTATGTAGGCAGCAGCCTTTATGAAATCATTGGCGACTTGGATAGTAAGGACTTAACTTATAAAGTCATTGGTACTGGTAATACTGTAGTGAATCAGGTGCCTAAGAGCGGTGCTTCTGTTCAAAGAGGCAGTGAAGTTATTCTTTACGTAGAAAAATCAGAGTCGGAAAGCGGTACGGTAACAGTACCCAGCGTAACAGGCATGAGCTATGATGATGCCGTAACAAAGCTGACGGAGTCTGGGTTTACGGTAGCCTTCGAAGGGGATAAAGAAAATACCGTAGTTATTTCACAGGATCCTAAGTATGGGCTGTCTGTGGAAGAGGGCAGCGAAGTAATGCTGCAAATGGGCAGTGCCGCAGATGACACTTCCTCTTAAACGTTTAGATCTTTGATTGCCCTGCCGGCGTTTGGTTACCCGACAGGGCAATTGTATGTTTGGACGAGGTTTTCTGCATAGGCGCATTTCTTTGTCAATATATTTTTAGAAAGACCTGCAAAGGAGTGACAAAGTATATGCGCATAGAGAGACCCTCCGTGGTTTCCAAGCAAAGAATGGCATTATGGCTCACATTGATGTTTCTTGCGTTAGGTGTGGTATTTTTCCGGGTGGCATATATTGTGACGGCAAAAGGAGAAAATCTGCAGTCTATGGCATATGAGCAGCAAATGCGAGACCGCCTCATTAAAGCAAAGCGAGGGGATATTTTAGACAGAAACGGAGTTGCCCTGGCTACGACGGAAAGTGTATATGCAGTTTCTGTGGTACCGGCTCAGGTAAAGGATGCGAACCAGACGGCAGCTTATTTGGCAGAGGCATTAGAGTTGGATGAAGCAGTGGTTTATGATAAGGTAACGCAAAAAGTAGCCTTAGTACGTATTGCCTCTAAAGTATCAAAAGAAACCGCAGAGCAGCTGCAGCATGCAGCCCTCCCGGGAGTGGCAGTGGATGAAGATATCCAGCGGGTTTATCCCTATTCCACATTGGCGGCGCAAGTATTGGGATTTGTGGGGAAAGATAACCAGGGGATCCTAGGATTAGAAGCAAAATATGACAGCGTGATGGCTGGTACGGAGGGGAAAATTATGACCCAAACGGACAGCCGCGGCAGGAAAGTTACAGATGGCGAGGAACGGCAAGCGCCTACAGATGGTGCTAATTTGGTGACAACATTGGATGTGGTGGTGCAGGAGTATGCAGAACAGCTTTTGCAGACAGCGGTAGAGCAAAAGCAGGCCAAACAAGGCATGCTGATTATGATGAACCCGCAAAACGGGGAACTTTACTGCATGGTCAACTATCCATCCTTTGACTTAAATGATCCATTTGCCATACCATCGGAAGAATTAGAAGAAATTTGGAATACATTAAGTACAGAAGAAAAAAATGAGTACTGGAACCAAACTTGGCGTAATAATGCCATTTCAGATACCTATGAGCCAGGCAGTACTTTCAAAATTATTACTTCCGCTTCAGGGCTGGAAGAAGGAGTCGTGACACCAGAAAGCCGCTTTTATTGCAGCGGCAGTTATATTGTAGGAGACCGCCGGATTAAATGCTGGAGATCCCCCCGCAGCCATGGTTCTGAATCGTTTGTAGAAGGTGTACAAAATTCCTGTAACCCGGTCTTTATGGAAGTGGCGGAACGTCTGGGAGCTGAGAAGTTTTATGAATACTTAGTGAAATTTGGCTTTACAGAGAAAACAGGTGTAGACCTGGCGGGAGAAGCAACCGGTATCCTTTATCCCGTTGATAAAATTGGACCAGTGGAGCTAGCAACCATGGGTTTTGGACAAAGCTTGACCATTACACCCTTGCAGTTACTGCGCGCAGCTTCCGCGGCAGTTAATGGCGGCTATTTGGTAACACCGCATTTTGGCAAAGCTTTGGTGGATGAAAATGGGGAAATTTTGGAAGAATTTTCTTATGAAAAAGGAAAACAGGTGATTTCCGAAGAAACTTCCGCTACCATGCGCACGATTTTGGAAAGCGTTGTGAGCGAAGGTACTGGCAGCAAAACGTATATCTCTGGTTTTCGCATTGGCGGCAAAACAGCTACTTATGAAAAATTACCCA
>CALWKY010000038.1 GCA_944381395.1 uncultured Lachnospiraceae bacterium | reverse complement strand
GGAGGTTTCTTTCCAAGTAACCATCGTACCCAACACATGTAGTGAGACAATAATAACCGTGCCCAACGGCGGTACCGTTACCATGAATTTACGGGATGATTACCAGCTGAAAATTCTTCCCATCTTTGACCACCCTCTTTCTGGCGAAGACAAAGACGATGTGTTCTTCTGGTACCGCTGGAATGATTCGGAAGGTAGCCGTAACGGGGAAAGTGCTTTCTCCTTTGGGGAAACCATCAATACCCTGAAGATTCAAACAGAAGATCACGAGCGGACAGGCACTTCCTTTTATCAGCTGGATTTAGAGGGAAAAACCGTAGGCAGTGCCTTTTATGGTCCCGATTATGACTGGGATGATACGGTCTATACTTCTGAAGATGGCATGTACTATCTTTATGTAGAAATAGAAACACCAGCAGAAAATCTGGATTATATCACTGCCCATGATTACCAATGGTTCATTGATCGGTACGACCAATACCAGCCCGGTACCATTTATGACACCACAGAAGATTTCATCCAGCAATTTTTACTACCCACCTTTGGCAGTGAAACGGAAGTGGGCAGTGATGCCGGCAACTATACCTATTTAGATATCACATGGTCTTTAACTAACGGCACCACCTACTCCACCGAGCCGGGTGCAGAAAACCATTTTACCTGGCAAATCTCCGAGACAGAATTTGCCCAGCTGGGATGGACAAACACGACTAATATTCCCCTCAGCGGAGAAATTGTGCTGGCGAACCCTTATGCCGTTACCTTTCAGGCAGACGGCACAACAGTAGACACTTTGTACGCAAAGAAAAATACAACCCTCACCACCGCTGATTTTCCTGCTGTGCCGGAAAAAACAGGTTATAGAGGCAGCTGGGAGCAAGATACGTTGCAGGTAACAGAGAATACAACCATACATGCGGTCTATACCCCCATTGACTATGATATAACCTATGACTTAGACGGCGGGACCAATGGCAATAACCCGGATACTTATACCATAGAAGATGACATTGTGTTAGAAGATCCCAAAAAGAGCGGATATACTTTCCAAGGCTGGACTTACCAGGATGGGCAAACACCGGTGAAAAATCTAACACTTACGGCAGGCAGTATTACCGGCAGCCTCTGCTTTACTGCCCATTGGGAAAAGACTTCTTCCGGCGGTGATGATACCGTCTTTTATACCATTACCGCATCTGCAAAAAATGGCGGCAGCATTTCCCCCAAAGGAAATATTACCGTAGCGGCAGGCAACACCCAAACCTTCCGCATCACAGCAGAGGAGGGATATATCCTATCTGACGTAACAGTAGACGGAAAAAGCATTGGTGCCCAAAGTACCTACACCTTCCGGGATATACAGAAACATCACACTATTACCGCTTTCTTTACAGCCGTTGTGCCAGAGGAAAAACCTCAGCAGACAGGCGTATCTGATTGGCTGAATATGGAGGACCATATGGCATATCTCAATGGATATCCAGACGGTACTTTCCGACCCGGCCAGACTATGACACGGGCAGAAGCAGCGCAGATGTTTTATAACCTCTTAACCCAAAAGGATGTGCCTTTGACCATGTCTTTTCGTGATGTGCCAGAAGACGCATGGTACGCCAAAGCGGTACGCACGTTAGCCTCTCTGGGGCTGGTCAGCGGTGTGGGAGATGGACGCTTTGCGCCCGACCAGCCCATCACCCGGGCAGAGTTTGCCGCCATGGCAATGGCATTTACCAACGCCCAGGTAACAGTAGAAAGTCCCTTTCCGGATGTAGCAGAAACAGACTGGTACTATGAAGCGGTAAGCGGCGCCGCGCAGTTTGGCTGGATTAACGGCTATGAAGACGGCACCTTCCGTCCGGGTCAGACCATTACCCGGGCAGAAGTGGCTTCCATGGTTAACGCCATGCTGGAACGTACTGCCGATGAAGCATTTATCGCGGAAAACGCCCATCTGCTACGCACATTTGCCGATGTGCCTGCTGCCCACTGGGCATACAACACCATTCTGGAGGCTGCCAACAGCCATACTTATACCAAAACAAATGGTACAGAAACCTGGACCATTTCTTAACCTGTAAAATTAAAACCGCTCCTTTTTTCAAAGGGGCGGTTTTTCTTTGCACAAATGGTCATAAAAAAAGCAGGTTTTTCTTTCCTGCATGTGTTTTCTTATTATAATCATATCATAAAAAAAGAGAAAAAATAGTCTTTCTTTTTTCCCAAAACTATGCCAAAATGAAAGACTAAGATTATGAAAAAAGGGGCGGATGGCATGGAACAGCAAGAACTGAAATTAGAACAGCAATACTTAGCGGTCACCTTATCTACGGCACAGAAACAGCTGGAATGTGCCCGTAAAACCATTACCGCAAAACAGGCGGAAATTATTAATGAAAAACAAAACACCTCCTATGATCTTTCGGATTTTGATGCGTTGGTGGCACTGAGTCAATCCGCGGGGTTCGTGGCGGACTTGCTATCCCGCCATACCCAAGCCGCACAGCAGATTGCACGACTGGAGCAAATTCTGCAAACGCCTTATTTTGCCCGGATTGACTTTCGTTTTGATGCAGATGGCGAAACAGAAACCGTTTATATTGGTCGTTCCTCTTTGACAGATGAAGCAACCGAACATACTCTCATTTATGACTGGCGTTCCCCCATCGCCGGCGTATATTACCGTTTTTTAACAGGAAACGCGTTCTATGAAGCTCCTTGCGGCAAAATCACCGGGGAAGTCATGCTGAAACGGCAGTATGAAATCCAAAAAGGGAGCCTGCAATACTTTTTCGATGCAGATTTAGAAATTACCGATGAAATGCTGCGCAGGCTCCTTTCCCAAAACGCCTCTCCTGCCATGAAAGCCATTGTGGAGACGATCCAACAGCAGCAGGATCTGGTCATCCGGGATATGGAAAACGATCTGCTGCTGGTACAAGGCGTGGCGGGCAGCGGTAAAACATCTATTGCCCTGCACCGCGCCGCTTACTTGATGTACCGTGGGCTGGAAGGGCATCTGGCAGCCAATGATATTTTGATTCTTTCCCCCAGCGCCGCCTTTGAGCGCTATATTTCTCAAGTACTGCCGGAATTGGGAGAAGACCAGGTCACTACCTTATCTTTGGAAGATATCCTCAAAAAACTGCTCCCTAAAAGAGCCATTCAGCCCAGATCCGACTGGTGGGAAAATCTCTTAACCCATCCCCAGCGGAAAGAAGCTATGCAAAGGCACATGCGCTTTCAGATGTCCGAGGACTTTTGTACTGTCTTGGAACACTTTTTAGAGGAAATCCACCTGTATCTGCCTTTGGGGGATCTGGTCATCAACGGTGTCTGCCTGGTATCAGCAGATATGATGCGCCAACGTCTGTCCACCCGCCCCAAAGTCCCTCTGGGCATTCGCCTGCAGCAGCTGGAAGCATACCTTCTGTCCATCTGCGGCGAGCAAGAGGACTTAACACCGGAAGAAAAACACCAGCTGCGCCAAACCATTCACCAATGGTGCAAACCTGATATCTGTGGCTTATATGAGAAACTCTTTTGTGATCCCGCAGTTTTCCATGCCTGGACAAATAACGCCCTTTCTGCGGCAGACTGCGCGCAGTTTTGCCGGGACACAAAAGAAAATCTGCAAAGTAATGTATTGCCTTTTGCAGATGCCGTTGCCATGGGTTATTTGACTATGCGTATCTACCAAAATAGTCCCTACCGCGGGATTCGCCAGCTGATTGTGGATGAGGCACAAGACTATGATCCCCTGCAATACCGCCTGCTGCATCTGCTCTTTTGCCAGGCAAAATGTACCATACTGGGAGATACCAGCCAAAGTATCGCTAAAAAAACGTCTCCCCAGCTTTATACTGCTATCCAGAGAATTTGGAACAAAACGCATACTTCTTTCATTACGTTAGAAAAAAGCTTCCGCTCCACTCAGGAAATTTTTCAATACAGCCTGCAGTTTCTGCCGGAAAACACCCCTATCCAAGGTTTTTTACGCAATGGCAGACCAGTTCATGTATACCCTGTAGAAACGAGACAGCAGCTGGTGGAAAAAATTTTGGAAGAAATGAAAGACATGACCGGCAGTCTTTGCCTCCTCTGCCGGACAGAAAAAGAAGCCCGTTTGCTCTACGCAGCCCTATCTGATCATGTTCCCATCCGTTTGGCGCAGGCAAAGGGCGCAGAGGACTTAAGGGGCACACTGATTATGCCCGTTTATCTGGCAAAGGGTCTGGAGTTTGACCACGTCATCCTCTGTGATATAGATCCAGACCACTTGGCAGATGACGACGAGCGGCAGCTTTGTTATATTGGCTGTACCAGAGCGCTACATGGGCTCTCTCTTATTTTTGAAAGGAAGGACTAAAAAACTTGTTTCTATTTCTTTCCAAACATTATATAATAAGAAAAAATACCCATACAAAAAGGAGGAAT
>CALWKY010000037.1 GCA_944381395.1 uncultured Lachnospiraceae bacterium | reverse complement strand
ACAAACAGCAGCAAACAATAAATACCCAGCAGCATGGTCAACATTGCCAGATGCTCATTGGATGTGACCGTATGGTACAGTCCCAAGCTGGGCCAAAGGGCAAGGATCAGCCCCGCCGCCGTTGCAATCTTTTTACTGTGCCACAGTTCTTTGGCAATAAGCCATACCAATCCCACACTGCAGGAGCCCACCGCGATGGAAAAAGCCACTGCCTGGGGATAACCCGCTCCAAAAAGAGCAAACCACAGCCGCAAAATGCGGGGATAAAATGCCCAGTGGGTAAAGATGGCTTCTTTTGCCGCATAAACGCCCATAGCGCTTTCCAATGCCGTTTTATAATCATAGAGCATCACCATATGGTCACCGATGGCTTTCCAGCAAAAATAGCGGAATACCACCGAAATACCCATAACTCCGACCAGGCATACGATACTAGGCGACTTCTCCATTCCGGGCAGAAAAAAAACAGCTCCCAGCGCACCAAAAAACAGGAGGCTTAATACAGCCCCAGGCACCAATATGCCGCTGGAAACCAAAAACCGGGCACTGCCCAAAAGCGCCACCGCCGGCACTGCCAAAAATAACACACAGAACACCGTATAGCAAAAAGTGCCCCATTTTTTCATCATCTGGATACACTCCTTTTCCTGCCGGCTTACAGCCGAAATACAAATAACCGCTGGCCAATATACCCCAGCAGCGTATAAAGCCCTGCCCCGCAGAGCATCGCTAAATTACCCATCATATGTTCGCTCAATCCCAGCGGCAGATGCAGCACCAGCGGTTTTGCGGCGCCATAGGCGATAAGATAGCAAATCAGGGTATTGCAAATAAAGCGGAAAACATACTTGCTGTCCCGCTCTTTTTGCTCAAAAGTATAATATTTATTAAGAAAATAACTGACCGTGCCGCCTACCAGATAATTGCAGGCGGAAGAAAACCAATACCCGCAGCCGCCCCAGTTATAGAGCAGAAACATGGTACCCATGCCTGCCACAGTATTGATTACCCCTACCAGCAAAAAGCGGAGGAATCTACGGTCAAAAAGCAATCTTTTCACTGTACGTCTCCTTTTTTCTCCTCCCGCAGACAGCGCTCTGCCAATATGAAAGGCGGGCGGTCTTTTACTTCCAGATAGGTCTTAGAAAGGTACTGCCCCAAAATGCCGATACACAATAACTGCACACCGCCTAAAAACAGGATAATGCACGCCAAAGAAGGGTATCCTGCCACCGGGTCACCAAACAGCAATGCTTTCACAAACACCACCACCAGATAAATCATACTGATGATGCAGCAAAATACGCCTAAAAAAGAGGACAGTGCCAGCGGCGCTGTGGAAAAAGCGGTAATGCCGTCCATGGAATACAAAAACAGTTTCCAGAACGACCATTTGGTCTCTCCCGCCGCCCGTTGACGGTTCACATACTCCAGCCAATGGGTACGGAAACCTACCCAGCTGAAAATACCTTTGGAGAAGCGGTTATACTCCCCCATCTGCAGGATGGCATCCACCATTCTGCGGCTCATCATGCGGAAGTCTCTGGCGCCGTCCACAATCTCCGTTTTGGAAATACGGTTAATCATACGGTAAAACATCCGTGCGAAAAAAGAACGGACGGGCGGTTCGCCCTTACGGTCTGTCCTTCTGGTTGCCACGCAGTCCACATCTTCTTTCTGCAGGATATCATACATACGCAAAATCATTTCCGGCGGGTCCTGCAAGTCAGCATCCATAATCACCACATAATCCCCTTTGGCATGGGTCAGTCCAGCTAACATAGCCGCTTCTTTTCCAAAGTTACGGGAAAAAGAAAGATACTCCACATGGTCATCTTTTTCCGCCGTTTCCCGCAAGAGGCTGAGGGTATGATCTTTGGAACCGTCATCCACAAACAGCAGGAAGCACTCCGCCTCCAGCGCCTGGCGCACCGGCGCCATAGCTGCCAGAAATAGGGGCAATACCTGTTCTTCATTATAACAAGGCACAATGATGGTTACCGTTTGTCTGCCTTCCTGATTGGTCATGATTTTTTCCTCCTTGCATAGACAAGCCCATTCTGTCCCTTATTATAATCAAAAGCAATGAAAAGTGCAATGTTCCTACAAAATTCTCCCCAAAAGTACTTTTTGCCTTTCTAAGAAACCCTTCGTTTCACAACGTTTTAAACTTCCAACATCCCTGCCGGAATATTCCTACAGTCATAAAATCGTTTTATCCCTGCTTTTTATCAGCATCCTAAGAAATTTAGTCAACAAAGAATCCGGCGCAGAAAAACTTCCTTTTCGCCCCAGACACAAATCCGCCGGGCACCCCGCCGTCCTTCTGCCTGATGGCACAAAGCAGGGCAGTCTTATTTTCATTCTCTTTTTCTGTTTGCAAAATAAAAATGCAGATTCCAGCATGTTCTGCTTTTCTCTGCATTTTATTTATGAACGGCGTAAGTTCTCCTGGATTTTATCCATTGACGCGATAAACTGCGCTTTTTGTGCCGGTGAAAATCCCGCAAACGCCTTTTCCTCTACTGCCAGATATTCTTTTTCATATACTACCGACTGTGTCCATCCCTTAGGGGTTAAAACCAATTTTTTCAGACGACCGTCGGAAGGCACGCCTACGCGCTCCAGCAGCCCTTCCCGTTCCATTGCCTGCAATATGGTGGTAGCGGTAGAACGTCCAATGGAAAAATACGCTTCCACATCCTTTTGGTAAGTATCCGCTTCCTCTCGTCGGCAAAGAAAAGCGAGCACCCATCCATACATCAAATTCCGGCTATCCATTTCTTTTTCGTACGCCTGACGCAGCAAATTATACAATGCCTTTATCGACGGCGCAAATACATAATTACTTTCCATGAGGGTCCCTTCTTTCTTTTTAGTTCAAAAGGAAACTTTTTATTTTGTAACTATATCATATTCTTAGGAAAAAAATCAATCCTATTCCCTAATTTTTTGAAAAAACATTTTCTTTCTAATAAATGTTGCAGCTTGTTTTCCAAATTAGATTTTGCTATGATGAGAAAAAAGGAGGCGAAACTACATGAAAGCATTTCCATTTGATTCCCTGCGGTACAGTTACCCTTCCCGCAGAAATCTGGTTTATGGCAGAAAGGGTATGGTGGCAACGGGAAACGCGCTGGCGGCGCAGGCTGGTCTGGATGCCCTAAAATCTGGCGGCAATGCCATGGACGCAGCCATTGCAGCGGCAGCCACACTGACCGTCGTAGAACCAGTAAGCAATGGTCTGGGTTCCGATGCTTTCTGTATCATCTGGAAAAACGGAAAACTGACGGGCATCAACGGCAGCGGTCCTGCACCCATGTTAGCCAGTGTAGAGGCGCTGCGGCAAAAAGGCTATACTTCCATGCCGCAAATCGGAATGCACACCGTAAATGTGCCCGGTGCAGTAGGTGTTTGGGAAGAAGTTACCGCCAAGTTTGGCAAGCGCACCCTGGCACAGAATTTGGAAGCCGCCATTTCCTATGCCCAGGATGGCTATGTACTCCAGCCTAACGTGGCAAAGGAATGGCAGGCAGAATACAAAAAATATCAGGCGCTCATTGCGAAAAATCAGGATTACCAGCCTTGGGCAGATACGTTTGCCCCGGAAGGAAAATGCCTGCGGGCAGGAGATTTCCTGCGCCTGCCCGATCATGCCGCGACTTTGCGCGCCATTGCAGCAGGCGGTGCCGATGCCTTCTACCGCGGGGAAATCGCAGAAAAAATGGACGCCCATTTCCGCAGAATCGGCGGATTTTTACGAAAAGAAGATTTGGCGGCTTATCATCCGGAATATGTTACTCCCCTGTCTGCCAATTACTGTGGGTATGACGTATGGGAGCTGCCGCCTAACGGGCATGGCATTACGGTACTGATGGCACTGAATATACTCAAGGAAATGGAGTTCGGCGCGGAAAATGAATTCATCACCGTTCACCGCCAGATCGAAGCGCTGAAACTGGCTTACTCCGATGCCAAGGAATATGTGGCAGACCCCAGAGCCATGCATGTTACACCGGAAGAAATGCTGTCCATGGACTACGCGGCAGAGCGCCGTGGGCTTATTACGGACAAAGCCTTACTGCCCGTCTGCGGCAAGCCGAAAAAAGGCGGCACCGTTTATTTGTGTACCGCCGATGGGGAAGGCAATATGGTTTCTTACATCCAGTCTAATTATTGCGGCTTTGGTTCCGGCGTGGTGGTACCCGGAACCGGTATCGCTTTTAATAACCGGGGCGCTAATTTCACCATGGATGAGACGAAAGACAACTGCATCGCTCCCGGTAAAAAGTCCTATCATACCATTATTCCCGGATTCCTCACCAAAGACGGGGAAGCCGTGGGTCCTTTCGGCATTATGGGCGGTTTCATGCAGCCTCAGGCACATGTACAGGTATTGAACCACCTGTTACGTTTTGGCATGAACCCCCAGGAAGCGCTGGATCATCCCAGATGGATGTGGACCGGCGGCAAAACCATTGAAGTGGAACAGAGCATGGATAACCGTCTGTGTCAGGAACTGCTCCGTGCCGGTCATGATATTGTGGTCAAAGCGGATTCTTCCGAATTTGGCCGCGGGGAAATGGTCCTGCGCACAGAAGACGGCACCCTTTGCGGTGCCTGCGAGCCCAGAACGGATGCTGTGGTAGCCGTCTGGTAATCTCCCACTGCAAAAAAGGAGTGTATTTTTATGAAAAACACCAAAGTCTGCCCAAAATGTCATGGAACAGACATTTTACGGATTAAAGGCAATTCCGGCGCATATGGTTCCGGCAATAATATTCCTGCCGGCTGGAGTATCTTTTCTGCCGTACTGGTACACCGGTATGTTTGCTGCAGCTGCGGATATTCCGAGGAATGGATTGATGTGGAAGATATTCCCAAATTAAAAGAAAAGTATCAGTAATCTCTTTACCTGGACAAAAGAGATTTGTAAAAACCAAGGAAATAAATCTCTCTTTCCTGCCAAAAGATACTCCTGCGGAAAACAAAAAACAGCAAAAAGCACCTGCCAAACGCTTCCGCGTAAAAAACAAAAGTCCCCATTCGATTTCCTGTTCTCGCCGAATAGGCATCAAGAACACAAGGAACTGGGAGATTTGGAATTTATCAGGGAAGGATAAACAGATGGAAGATGGAAAGAATGAGGAATACGTTATTTGCCCGCGCTGCAAGCAAGAGGTTTATAAAGAAGCGGTTCTATGCCCATTTTGCAAGTTTGGTATCATGGCATGGCTTGCAGGAGATATTGGTGAAAATGGAGCGTCCATCTAAGATAAGGCTTCATTTGCGTTCCCAAATACTGATGGAAATGGCAAAAACATAATATACAATGAATCAATCCTCACCCAGGCAATTTTATTCTGCTTCGGGAACACAAAACGGATTTATAAGAAACAAAAAGACAGCTGAAATCCATAAGACCGTTAGGATTTCAGCTGTCTTTTTTGATTTGGCTTTCTGAAGCGGGAGACTGCTTTTAGGGGCTTCTTCATAAGAAAACAAATATTGCAGGAATCTCATACAACACAAGAGATTCCCGCAATTTTATTTTTATCGGAATTGTTTTCTTATGAAGATAGCCATCGCAATTCCCCTTAAGAAA
>CALWKY010000036.1 GCA_944381395.1 uncultured Lachnospiraceae bacterium | reverse complement strand
GCATGGTCGCCTTCATGCAGTGCTCTCATTACGTTTCTTACTGCAATGGTACCGCCGCAGCCGGCACACATTCTATGACCAGGTGCCAAACGCTCAGGTTTGGACATCGTTTCTTTGAAGTTATAAGCCATTTTCTCTTCCTCCCTTACTCTCTGACAGATAAGTAGCGGTATGTCTCGCCCAGTTCGCCGGTTTCGGCTACGGTCTGCATATCTTCAAATACGCTGGTCAGGCTTTCTACTGTTACGTCACGACCGCCTAAACCGTAAACATAGTTCAGCACCTTCGGTGCCTTTTCCACATCAAAGAGTGCGGTTCTTACATCAGCGCCCAGAGGTCCGTTATGACCATTGAAGCTTTCTGTACGATCCATGCATGCAACTACTTTTGCATTCTTGATGGCAGCTGCAATTTCTTCTGCGGGGAAAGGACGGAACAGACGAATCTTCAAAACGCCAGCCTTTACGCCCTTTTCTCTCAGTGCATCTACGGCATCCTTTGCAGTACCTGCTGCGGAACCGATGATTACCATGATGAAATCTGCATCTTCTGTCTTATATTCTTCAAACAGACCATATTCACGACCGCTGATAGCAGCAAATTCTTTTGCTACATCCAAAGCTACCTGCTTTGCATTCTGCAGTGCAGTCAGCTGTGCCTTCTTTGCTTCCATATAGAAAGCGGGAGTACCATAAGCACCAACTGCCATAGGCTCGCTCTTCTTCAGCATATAGTGTTCAGGCTCATACTGACCAACGAAATTCTTTACCTTATCATCTTCCAGCAGTTCAATGTTCTGTACTGCGTGGCTGGTGATGAAACCATCCTGGCAAACCATAATGGGCAGACGAACGGAAGGATGCTCTGCAATACGGTATGCCTGTACGAAGTTATCATATGCTTCCTGGTTATCTTCTGCGAAAATCTGAATCCAGCCTGCATCTCTTGCGCCCATTGCATCGGAATGGTCACAGTTAATGTTGATAGGGCCGCTCAGTGCACGGCAAACCAGAGCCAATGCCAAAGGCAGTCTATCGCTGGCTGCGATGTACAATTCTTCCCACATGAATGCCAGACCACAAGAAGAAGTAGCGGTCAAGCTTCTTGCACCAGCTGCTTCTGCACCGATGGCAGCACTCATGGAGCTGTGCTCACTTTCTACGGGAATGAAAATGGTATCTACCAGACCATTTGCAACATAGCTGGAAAAATACTGAGGAATCTCGGTAGAAGGGGTAATGGGGAATGCAGGGAATACGTCAGGGTTGATCTGACGGATTGCAATAGAAACCGCCTCATTACCGGATAATCTTTCTCTGATAGACATCAATCTTCAGCTCCTTTCATTACAATAGCACCGAAAGGACAAGCCTTTGCACAAATGCCACAGCCTTTGCAGTGGTCATAGTCAAAATCAGTGCGTTTGCCATCTACAACGGGAATGGAACTATCAGGGCAAACAGGGGTGCAAATCAAGCACTGCTTGCACTTGTCAGCCAGCCATACAGGGCAGTCCACTCTCCACTCACCGGTGTTGAAGTTCTTGGAGCCGCCGCCGCCATAGATCTTGCAGCCTTCTTCCAATTCTTTCCAGGATACGAAATCATTCTGCTTATTCAGATCGCTTGCCATTGTTATCTAACCTCCTCTAATGCCATGGTCAGTGCTTTCATATTGCCGGCAACCACTTCGGGCTTGGAAGCAAACTTGTGTTTGAAAGAGGCTTCCATTTCAGCCAGGAATTTATCTTCGGGCATAATGCCACAAACCTTTACAATAGCAGCCAACATGGGGGTATTGGGGAAGTATTTGCCAAGAGCGGCAATGGATACCTTTCTGGCATCAATGGTATAAATTCTGCCTTCGTAACCTTTCAGAAGCGGTCTTAATTCTTCTTTGTCACGAGTGCTGTTGATGACAATTGCGCCATCTTTTTTTAATCCCTTTGTTACGTCCACGCTTTCCAGCAGAGTTTCATCTACTACAACTACATAATCGGGATAGTAGATATTGGAATGTACACGAATAGGCTCATCACTGATTCTGTTATAAGCAGTGATGGGAGCGCCCATACGCTCGGGACCGTACTCAGGGAAACCCTGAATATACTTACCAGTGTTGAATGTAACATCGGCCAACAGAAGTGCTGCAGTTTTTGCGCCCTGTCCTCCGCGGCCATGCCATCTGATTTCAAGTGCTTTTGACATGTAAAAGCCTCCTTCTTGGTATATTTTACTTCACATAGAATTACCTGCCTCAAAACCCCGCTATCCAACACAAAATGTTGGACCGCTGGTTTTATTATAACGCACTTTCTTTTTTTTCTCAAGTGCGGGTACAGATAAATTCAAAAAATCTATAATTTGTTTTACAAAAGAATGATTCTTATTCCACTTTTTCTTTCAAAATCAGCGCTGTCATTTCCAAGTTTTCATCACTATTATTTTCCACACCATGGCACTGACCTACGGCAATGGTGCAAACATCACCGGGATGAATTTCTGTACGGCTGCCATCATCGTCAATGAATACACCCGTTCCTTTCATCACAAAAAAAGTCTCGGCATTGTGCTCATGGCGGTGAAACCCAATACTGCTATGGGGATGCACTACCAATCTGCAAAACAGATCTGCATGCCCCATCAGTTCCTCTTCTGTTAAGAAACGGCGGATTTCCGTCATTCCTGTTCCACCCCGCATGTTTTCCATCATGGTAACTTCTTCTTTACGAACCATTGTTTATTCCTCCTTTTGCAAAACGCCTCTGCCGTCAAACAGTGGCGTATAACTAGACTGTGCAGACTGTTTTTCCTGGGTAAATCCATTTTTTAGACCAATTTCAAAGAAGTGGTCCACCACTTTTTCGTATTCAAATGTGGTTAACCTCCGATTGATTTCTGGATAATTAGCCGCTCCATACATGGGTGTATATTGCCTCAGTAAACTAATCCATGTATCCTCCCCTAGATTTTCCCGAATCCAATCCAAGACCTGAAAACTATCCCGGTAACATCCAGGCAAAATCAAATGGCGCAGTATCATGCCTTTTTGCAGCATGCTGTCTGCATCATACTGATTTTCTCCCGTCTGCCGTTTCATTTCCAAAATTGCTTTTTGCGCTGCATCTGGGTAATCTTTTGCGGCAGAATATTTTTCTGCCAATTCATTGGAATGATATTTCAAATCCGGCAGATATACATCCACCAGACCATCTAACAGACGTAAGCCTTCTACCGACTCATAGCCACTGGAATTATAAACCACCGGTATGGTCAGCCCATGATTTTTCGCCCACTCCAGCGCTGCTGCCGTCTGAGGCAAATAAGGTGCCGCGGAAACCAGATTTACATTGTGATACTGCTTTTCCTGCTGTTCCAAAAAAATTTCTCCCAGCCGTTCCACTGTAATTTCTATGCCATACCCTTCTGCACTAATGATATGATTTTGGCAAAACACACATCGTAAATTACAATGGGAGAAAAACACAGT
>CALWKY010000035.1 GCA_944381395.1 uncultured Lachnospiraceae bacterium | reverse complement strand
TTTGTCCTAACCAGTTTTTTCTGGCTATCCTCAGATTTTTTTCAAGTGATTCTGCAACACTTTTTCGTCTTGAATTGACTTGGGTTTGTATGGTATCTTACTGTTCAGTTTTCAAAGATCAGGTTTTTTGCCCGCTGTTCTCACAGCAGAAATTATTTTATCAAAACATTTTACGAATGTCAACACCTTTTTTTCATTTTTTTTACTTTTTTTGCGATTTTTATTTTTCCTTGAAATTTCGGCATTTCTAAAGGCAGATGATCGCTTAGTGTCTATATTTTACAAAAATAATTTGTGTTTCCTGATCACTTCTATTTTCCGTCATATGATATCTGCCTGGAAGGATACGAATAGAATCTCCCTCATCCAAAACAAACTCCTCTACCTGTCCATTCTCCAGAAAAAGAATACAAGCCTGCCCACTTGTAACCAATGCTATTTCCTCTGCATAGGGATGGCAGTTGAACCCGCTGCTCGCTTTGCAATGCGCCTCTAGAGTCATAGAAAGCAGTTCCAAATTAGAATGCGCAGTTTCTTTGGAAAGTACATCATACACTTCTTCACTATTTTTGATGTACGCAACCCGTCTGCGTTCATTTTTACGCAGAATCAGCTCCTTATTTTCCACACGCTCCTGCACCAAATCAGACAAAGGTACATTTAAGGTATGGGCAATTGCGCTCAATGCAGACAAAGTTGGATTTCCAATATTTCGTTCTAATTGGCTGAGCAATGCACTGCTTAATCCCGTCATTTGTGCCATTTCTTTAATGGTCATGCCTCTCTCCCGCCGAAATTTGCTGATTTTTTCCCCGATCACCAAATTTATCATGTACTCTCTCCATTCTGAATGATTTACCAATGCATAAAAAAGCACTATTATATCGCTAAAATCGTTCAATATAATAAATTTTCATTATAATATTGAATTTTCTTTCTCTACGTGTTATAACCTTTTTCGAAAAAAAAGTCAATAAAAAACAGGAGGAAGTTTAATATGGAACAAATTCGCAAAAAAACAGTGTTGGCGAACCTAGCACTTTGGGGTACTGCTATTATTTGGGGATATGGATTTTTAGCAGGAAAATCCGCCCTTACTGGTTTTTCTCCCTTTACCGTACTTACATTTCGTTTTCTGGGTTCTGCTGTATTCATCTGCATTATATTTTTCAAAAGTTTTCAGCATTTTACACCGCAATGCTGTAAATATGGTATGATTCTTGGTTTTTTACAATTTGTTGCACAAGCACTGCAATTGATCGGATTACAATACACCACTCCAGGGAAACAGGCATTTTTAGTAGCTTCTTACGTAGTATTCGTGCCCTTTTTGGCTTGGCTTTTATTACGCCAGACCCCAAGGAGAAAGGATTTATTCTCAGCTGTTTTAACCATTTGGGGATTGGCATTGATTAGTTTGCAGGGAGATCTTTCCATAAATTTAGGAGACTGCCTTTCCATTGGACATGCTGTTGTTTTCGCTGTGCAGATTGTTTTGCTGGAACGGTTCATTCAGCAGTCCAATCCTGTACAAATCACATTCTTCCAATGTTTATGTGCGGGCATCTTTTCTGCTTTAGCCGCTTTTTTCACAGAGCCGGCTCCTGTTTTTGCCTGGAATGAAGCACTGGGCGGTGTCGCATATTTGATTTTGTTTAATACTGTTGCGGCAACCCTCTTGCAAAATTTTGGTCAAAAATACACCTCTGGTTCTTCCGCAGCAGTTATTTTATCCATGCAGTCTGTATTTGGGTTTCTTTTCTCCGCTGTATTTTCTCAAGAACCAGTCACAGGCCGTATTTTACTGGGATGTTTCCTGGTATTCTTTGCCGCAATTTTCTCCAAATTGAATTTACGGGAATTTCGCGCAGCCGTCTTCTTCCGCCGTTAAAAACACGATGAAAATAAAAGCACCCGTGTTAAGGGATATCTTCATAAAACAATCAATGTTTTCTTATGAAGAGCCTGTTTATAACGGGTGCTTTTTTCATGAAAATTTTCTCTGTACTTCTTTTTTAAGCGGGATCTTCTGCAAAATTACCTGTATACAGACGATAATAGGTGCCCTTTTCTTCGATCAGTTCATCATGGGTGCCTCTTTCAATAATACGTCCCTGATCCATAACCATAATGCAGTTTGCATTGCGTACCGTAGACAGGCGGTGGGCAATGACAAAGGTGGTACGTCCAGCCATCAGTGCATCCATGCCATCCTGCACCAGTTTTTCCGTACGGGTATCAATGGAGGAAGTCGCCTCATCCAGAATCAATACGGGAGGATCCGCAACAGCGGCACGGGCAATGGCTAACAGCTGGCGCTGTCCTTGAGAAAGGTTTGCACCGTCTCCTGTCAGCATTGTGTCATATCCATTGGGCAAACGGCGGATAAAGCCATCGGCATTTGCCAATTTTGCGGCCGCAATACATTCCTCATCTGTCGCTTCCAAATTACCATAACGGATGTTATCCATAACCGTACCGGTAAACAAATGAGTATCCTGCAATACAATGCCCATAGAATGACGCAAGTCTGCTTTCTTGATTTTATTGATATTGATGCCATCATACCGGATCTTGCCATCGGCAATATCATAAAAGCGGTTAATCAGGTTGGTAATGGTCGTTTTACCGGCACCAGTTGCGCCGACAAACGCGATCTTCTGCCCCGGCTTTGCCCACAGACTAATATCATGGAGCACGATTTTCTTATCATCATAACCAAAGTCCACTTCGTTAAAGACTACACTTCCTTCCAGTTTGGTATAAGTCACAGTGCCGTCTTTTCTGGGATACTTCCATGCCCACATATTGGTACGATGATCTGCTTCCACCAGCTGACCATTTTCTTCTTTGGCATTGACCAATTCCACGCAGCCTTCGTCCTTTTCCGGTTCCTGATCCATTAAATCAAACACACGTTGCGCACCAGCAGCTGCGTTTACTACGAAGTTTACCTGCATGCTTACCTGAGTAATAGGCTGTGTGAAGTTTTTATTCAGACCTACAAATGTAATCACCGTTCCCAACGTAACGCCTGCCATGCCGTTAATGCCAAGGATTGCGCCAACAATAGCAACAAAAGCATAACTAATCCAGCCGATATTGGCATTGATAGGCATCAGCAAGTTTGCATACCGGTTTGCCATATTAGCACTTTCCCGCAGTTCTTCATTGATTTTATGGAAATCTTCTTTTGCAGCCTCTTCGTGGCAGAATACTTTTACTACTTTCTGTCCATCCAGCATTTCCTCAATAAAGCCGTCCACAATACCCAAATTTTTCTGCTGCAATGCGTAATACTTACCGGATAATCTGGAAAACTTCTTCGTTACAAACAGCATAATGCAGGCTGTTACCAAAGAAATTATGGTCAAAAACGGATTCAGCCAAATCATGCTCACCAAAGTAGCTGTCATGGTAATGACCGAGTTCACTACCTGGGGAATACTCTGGCTGAGTAACTGCCGCAGTGTATCCACGTCGTTGGTATAAACAGACATAATGTCACCATGCGCATGGGTATCAAAATATTTAATGGGCAGTGCTTCCATGTTATGGAACAAATCGTCCCGCAGGTAGCGCAAAGTGCCCTGGCTGATCGTAACCATAATACGGTTATAGCTAAATGCAGCCAAAATACCTACTGCTAAAATGCACACCAAACGAATGAGCGCCTGCGCTAAAGCCGTAAAATCTGTAGAGCCGCTTTCCACCATAGGTACAATATAATCATCCACCAATGTCTGAGGAAAAGTAGCGCCTTGTACACTGGCAATTGCAGCAATCACAATGCAAAGAATAACCAGCGCAAACTGGAATTTATAATAATGGAGCATGTATCCCATAACTCTTTTGAGCACTTCAACGGGATTTGCTTTTCTTCTTTCATTCATGCCGTTTTTCCTCCTTTCATTCCGGCTGGTCAAAGTCGCCGCCGCCCTTAATCTGAGATTCATAGATCTCACGATAAATGGCATTGGTTTCCAACAATTTCTCATGGGAATCAAATCCGTTGATTTGACCATTGTCCAGCACCAAAATACGGTCTGCATGTTCTACGCTGGAAATACGCTGGGCAATGATAATCTTTGTCGTACCGGGAATTTTTTCTGCAAAAGCTGTACGAATCTTCGCGTCCGTTGCAGTATCTACCGCGGAAGTAGAGTCATCCAGAATCAAAATCTTCGGCTTCTTCAACAATGCTCTGGCAATACACAGACGCTGTTTCTGACCACCGGAAACGTTATTACCGCCACGCTCAATACGGGTCTGATAACCATCCGGGAAACGGTCAATAAATTCATCTGCGCATGCCGCCTGACACGCTTGGATACATTCTTCTTCCGTTGCATCTGGATTACCCCAACGCAGGTTTTCCAAAATCGTGCCGGAAAACAGTGTATTTTTCTGCAATACAACAGCAACCTGATTTCGTAACGCCTCCATGTCATACTGACGAACGTCCAGACCGCCTACCCTTACACTGCCTTCATCCACATCATACAGACGGCAAATCAAGTTCACTAAGCTGCTTTTGCCAGAACCGGTACCGCCAATGACACCGATGGTCTCACCGGAATGAATGTGTAAATCAATATCAGAAAGCACACTCTTGCCGCTGCCATGACGATAGGAAAAACTTACATGGTCAAAGTCAATGCTGCCGTCAGCCACTTCCATCACAGGATTTTGGGGATCATGCAGATCAGGCACTTCCTCCAGTACCTCACAAATACGGCGGATACTCGCCATGGACATAGTAATCATAACCACAACCATGGATAGCATCATCAGACTCATCATCAAAGACAGAACATAGCTGAACAAACTGGTTAACTCGCCAGAAGTCATGCTGCCTCCTACAATGCTTTGGGCGCCCAGCCAAGAAACCATAATAATACAGAAATAAATTGCTGTCATCATAGCCGGGTTATTAAACGCCAATAAACCTTCCGCCTTTACAAACATGCGATACAAGTTATCCGATGCCTGAGAAAATTTCTTATTTTCATAGTCCTCCCGTACAAACGCTTTCACTACACGGATGCCGGAAATGTTTTCCTGCACGCTGGCATTCAAATCATCGTATTTACTAAATACCTGATTAAAAATTTTAATGGTCACTGCCATAATGATGCCCAATACCAGGATCAAGAAAACAATGCCGATTAAAAATGTCAAACTCAGCTTCGGGCTGATCATCATGCACATGGCATAGCTAAATACAAATGTCAAAGGAGAGCGCACTGCTACACGAATAAGCATCATAAACGCATTCTGTACATTGGTAATATCCGTTGTCATTCTGGTAACCAAACCAGGCACGCTGAATTTGTCGATATTGGAGAAAGAAAACGTTTGGATATTGTTATAAATGGATTCACGTAGGTTTGCGGCAAAACCAGAAGATGCTTTTGCGGCAAATTTACCCGCTGTCGCACCAAAAAACAAACCTAAAAATGCCATCAGCACCATCAGTGCGCCATAGCGATAAACGACGGACATATTTGCTTTTTCCAGTCCGTTATCAATAATAATTGCCGTAATAAAAGGGAGCAAAATATCCATAACCACTTCCATCGCGGTTAAACCGATACAGGCAAGTGCGTCCCGTTTATACTGGCCAAGTTGACGTAATACTGTTCTCACGATTTTGATACCTCCTTATAATTGCTGCATCCACGCAGACAAATTTTGCAGCAGTTTTGTTTGCAGACGATCTAAAGCATCTGATTCTTCCGGCAAAAAGTTTTCCTCCAGGCGTTGTAAATTCTGTTCCATAGTCTCTTCCAGAACTTTTTGCACCTGTAGTCCTTTTTCTGTTACAAACAACAATTTACTGCGGTCATCCTTTTTGCAGGGTTCGCTTCTTAAGTATCCCCTCTCCCGCAGACGCTTTATTGTGGCACAAAGAGAAGCTTTCGCATAACCAGACGCATGGTGCAGCGCTGTTAAAGACGCTCCGTCTGGCTGTTGAGAAATATACAGCAAAATATGGACTTGTGATATGGTCAAGCCTTCTTTTTTCAGCGCCCGGTTTGTCCATTGTTCCATTAGGATAGATATTCTTCGATTGTCTTTTACAATTTTATCCCAGTTTGACTTTTCCATTTTTTACCGCCTCGCTGTATTTCTAAAAAAGAAAAAAGCATAGCATTTCTGCTGCTTTTTTAGAAATGTTTCTCTTTGATTTGCTGTTCACATCACTGCTTCCTTCTAGGCGCAAATTGTAGTTCGTGTACGAACTAATTCATTTGCTTATCTTTATATATAACAAAACCATTCTTTTTTGACCACTCTCAATTTTCCATTTGTGTATATACAAAATGCGGAATGTGTCAGTTTTTATTACATAATCCGCATTTTGTCAGTCATTTATAATTCAATTTTAATGTTCGTATCCAAACTTTTTTATACCAGCCCATCGGTAAAATCAAACGTAATTTTTCCTGCCAATAACCGATATAACTGGGTAGAAAAAATCTCTACATTTACCTCTTTTTTCTTCAATTCTCCAATCATCATGCCCACAATGCCATTTGCATAAAATGACACCATTGTCTCTGCATCCATGGGCGCAACACTGGCAACGGGCGCCTTTTTGCGTAAAATTTCCCGTAATTGGAAGCGTACCGTATTCAAAAAAAGCTCTACAATTTCATCATGCTGTCTAGATTCCAAAAGCTGTAAAATAAGCTCTTTATGTGATAATACATCTGTCACAATTTCTTTAATTGCTTCTTTGCTGTTTCCCTGTGAAAAATCTCTTTGCAATGCCTTTTCCAAGACTTTATGCTGATTCCATTCCACCACTTCCATCAAGTCGTGAAAATGGTAATAAAATGTTTGTCGGCTGATATGGCAGGTCTCTACCAGTTCCCTTACAGTAATTTTATCCAAATTTTTTTGTTCCAAAAGCTCGCCTAATTTTTGTGCAATCATCGCTTTCATATCTACAGGCATAGCATTTCCTCCCATCTTCAGGCGGTTACGCTCTGTTATTTTATTTTTATCATACTATCTTTCTTATTTTAACAAAAAAATCACTGCCGAATCAAGATTGTTTTTTCTTATTAAGAAATATCCGGCAAATAAACAACGCGGTATTGAAACTTTATTGAAAAACTTTTTTATCCATAAAATTCTCTCGGAATCAATTGCGAAAAAGCAGTCATATGGCAGCCGATTAAAAATTACTTCATATTCCGTAAAAGAAATCAACACGGCAGGTATCACAAAAGGATTATTTGAATGAACATACAGCAAAATCTTTTTTATGCGTGAGATGGAAGAAGCGGGCATTACATGAAAACTAAGCCCCCTTGCTGCTATTTTCACTACTACATATGGTACGGCAGCAGATGGTATAAATCCCATTCCCAATACAATAGTAAAGCTGTTTGATGACAAATATCTTTCCTTCCAGCATACTTTAACAGATGGACAGGGTAATGCTATCATGTACAACATGCTAAAAGGCACCTATGACATGTGCTGCGCCAGTGGCAGGTTTCTGGCTGGTCATATGCTGGTACAAAACGATGAATTCAGAAAAATCAGTCTGGTTTATACCGCAGGCACCGCTTTTTCTATGGGTACCACTGCCAGTGTTGTAGTTGTCAGTAAAGACAGTGTAGAAACCCCTCTTAATCGTGCAAAAATTATATTGGAAGCCGAATTGGATCAGAACATTTCCCTCACCTATACCGCAGATGATGGCGTATTTGCATTTTATAATGTGCCGGATGGGTATGGATAAACTGGTCCCCCACAGCAGATGGGTATCTGCCCGCTGTTTTTGTTACCGCTTCCATTGAAAAAGGATTTATCTCCAATAGGTTGATTTCCATAGATGCGGACAGCAGAGCTTCGGGACGGTCAACAGTATCCTCCTACGCTATCGTTTCGGGACACCCACTGCAGGCTGTTTCGTTGGTCTAAAGAAAGCCGTCATCGAAACTTCCAGAGAAATCCTGCTTGCCGCCGCCAAAACAAATCATTCCGGTAAATACCTTTTCGGTTATGTCGGTACTGGTAATTACTATTGCAAAGGCAAAAGGAATCCGTTACTTCTTTTTTCTCTCAACAAAAAAGGCAACCCACAATCTGTGAGTCGCCTTTTATATTTTTAGAGATTATTCATGCTTTCTTGCTTCTCTAGGGTAATTGATCTGTGCCTGTGCCGCTGCCAATCTTGCAATGGGAACACGGAAAGGAGAACAAGATACATAATCCAGACCAATCATATGGCAGAATTCGATGGAGGAAGGATCGCCGCCATGCTCGCCACAGATGCCCAGGTGGATATCAGGACGAACAGGCAGTGCCTTGTCTACCGCCATCTTCATCAGCTGACCAACACCATCTCTGTCCAGATGTGCGGTAGGGTCGCCTTCGTAAATCTTTGCGTCGATGTAATCAGCCAGAATCTTGCCACCGTCATCACGGCTCAGACCATATGTCATCTGGGTCAGGTCGTTGGTACCGAAGGAGAAGAACTCAGCTTCCGTTGCAATCTGATCTGCAGTCAGTGCAGCTCTGGGGATCTCGATCATGGTACCTACCAGGTAATCCAGTCTTCTGCCCTTTTCTTCAAATACCTTTTCTATGGTATCTACAACCAGCTTGCGAACAAACCGCATTTCCTTTACATCACCGGTCAGAGGGATCATGATTTCAGGAACGATATGGATGCCTTCTTCTTCAGATACTTCTACCGCAGCTTCCATAATGGTTCTTGCCTGCATCTCGCCGATTTCGGGATAGCTTACATCCAGACGGCAGCCACGGTGACCCATCATAGGGTTGATTTCATGCAGACCAACTGCCTTGATCTTCAGTTCTTCCACAGTCTTGCCAGTCATCTTGGACAGTTCCACAAATTCCTCATCAGTCTTAGGAACGAATTCATGAAGAGGGGGATCCAGCAGACGAATGGTAACCGGTCTTTCTTTCATCACACGGTAAATACCCTTGAAGTCTTCCTTCTGGAAAGGCGCAATGCCTGCCAGTGCTTCTCTTCTTTCTTCAGGAGAATCAGACATAATCATCTTTCTGAACTTCATGATTCTGTCTGATGCAAAGAACATATGCTCTGTTCTGGTCAGACCAATACCTTCTGCGCCCAATTCCAGCGCTCTTTGCGCATCCTGAGGAGTATCTGCGTTAGTTCTGATCTTCAGAACTCTCTTCGCATCTGCCCATTCCATGAACTTTGCGAAGTTATCAGTAATGGAAGCGTCTACGGTAGGGATATCTTCGCCGTAAATGTTACCGGTGGAGCCATCCAGGGAGATATAATCACCTTCATGGAAGGTCATGCCGCCCAGTGTAAATTCTTTTGCTTCCTCATTCATCTTAATTTCTTCACAGCCGGATACACAGCAGGTACCCATACCGCGGGCAACTACCGCTGCGTGAGAGGTCATGCCGCCGCGGACAGTCAGAATACCCTGTGCAGCTGCCATACCTTCGATATCTTCAGGAGAAGTTTCCAGACGAACCAGAACCACTCTCTCACCTGTCTGTGCCATAGCCTTTGCATCTTCTGCGGTGAAGCAGATCTTACCAGCAGCAGCGCCGGGGGATGCAGGCAGACCTTTGCCGATTGCCTTTGCAGCCTTCAGCTTTGCCTGGTCAAAAG
>CALWKY010000034.1 GCA_944381395.1 uncultured Lachnospiraceae bacterium | reverse complement strand
CTACCACGCACTTTGCTTGCAGGGTATAACTCTCCTTTCTCTAAAAGCATAATGGGTTTAATATTTAAGATACTGCCCGCAAGAGAAGCGGCTTTGCCAATTCTTCCGCCTTTTTGCAGGTATTCGAGAGAGTCTACAGTAAAATTGATTTTAGATGTATGCTTCAGCAGTTCTACTTTTTCACATACTTCATCAATTGTCATGCCAGCTTCTTTCATGCGACAAGCTTCATATACCAGCAGACCTTCTCCAGCGGTTGCGGAAATACTGTCAATAATGCGAATTTTCCGCTCGGGATAGCTTTCTGCTAAAATATTTTGCGCATTTACGGCACTTTGGTAAGAACCGCTGAATTTTTTTGTCAAACAGAAGCAGAGGATATCAATGCCTTGTTTCAAAAAGGGCTCGAAAATGTCCATGTAATCCTGAATAGACGGCAGAGAAGTTTTCGGCAAATTTTTCTCCTCATGTAATTTCTGATAAAATTGAACAGGTGTAATATCTACATTCTCTTTGAAATAAGTCATACCATTAAAAGAAACATAGAATGGTACACGAACGACATGAAATGCCTCTACCAAATGAATTGGTAAATCACAGGAACTGTCTGTAATGATTTGATAATCCATAAGATACCTCCTGATACCTATATATCTTGTTGCAGCCATAAAGACATTTTTTGTTAAGTAGAAAGTGCTTTTTGCAAACATTGCAAAAATGCAAGGTCTTTTTCGGAAGAACGTTTTGGTATTTTCCCATGAAAATGCCGGTTTTGCCTTCGCATTTCCTTTGCAAGGTGCCGCTCAAAAAGCATTTTATCTATGGTAGATGAAGAATAGAAAAAACCATTGGGATGGATCACCGTTGCTTCTTTTGCTAGAAGCATGGCAGCTAGACCATAATCCGCAGTAACACAAATATCACCAGCACAAGTTCGATTTACCATGGCAAAATCTGCACTGTCACTGCCTTTATCTACAGTGATTACCTGTACCATAGGGCTGTTTGATTCTAAAATATGTGTGTTATCTGCGATCAACAGTACAAGCACTTGGTGCTTTTTTCCTTCCTGCAAAATAATTTCTTTTACAGGGCAGGCATCTGCATCAACCAATATCTTCATAATCATCCTCCGATTCGCAGAAAAACCTATAATAATTATAGCATTTTCTTTTTAAAATAGCAAGAAAAAGAGAATCCTTCTCAAGATAAGTAATGATGGATGAAACTCTGTTGGTTTTGCTAAGGCAAATTCAAAAAGAGTATCAAGACTTGCAATAAGTATACCGCTATTTTAAGATAACAATATAAAAGATTGACAAAAAGCAACCTCTGGTTGCGGAAGATTCCATCGTAGTCGATAGTATGTAACTATATATTGCAGTATAATATTTCCAAGGAGGTAATGTAAATGCTGTCTGAAAGAATATATCAGTTCAGACGAAGGTGCGGGCTTTCTCAAGAACAGCTTGCAGAAAAAATAGGTGTTTCCAGACAGGCTGTCTCGAAATGGGAGAGTGGAACATCAACGCCTGAATTGGAAAAACTGTTGGCTCTGAGTGAGTGTTTCCAAATTTCACTTGATGAACTTGTGAAGGAAGAAATCGACAATCTGAGTACAAATGTAATACCGCAGAAAATGGAAGAAACCAAATTTCCAAAAGGCATAGAACTGAAGGTAGGTATCACTCTTTGTCTGGTTGGCGCCGTCTGTTTAATCCTGTTTGGAATCATGATGGTTGCAAGTCCAAATGCAGCAGAACAGCTTAATGCCGCTTCCGTGATTACGCTGAACGGTTCTGGTGTAATGCTGATCCTTTGTATTCTTTTTATGGCGATAGGTTTGGTGCTCATACTGCGGAAGAAGTGAACTGGAGGAAAGCATATGAAAAAGATGAGCTATCTATTTATTGCTCTCGCAATCCTGCTCTCTGATATTATGTTTGCAGTGGTTGCGTATCATTACTGTGCCTTGCAGTGGGGCGGGCAGTATGCTGGGTATAGCGCGCCGGTCAGCACAGCGTTTTTATACTTTATTCCTTATGGAATCGGAGTTGTATTCTGTATCATTTTGGCACGTTTTTTCTATAAAAAACAGGAAAACAAAGAATAGAAGTGCGTTCAGACAAGAGGACATGTCCCCACATTGGAGCATGTCCTCTTTTATATATTCACCAACGATTCTCAAATTTCCTTGGATATCACTGCGTTCCTTGAAAAGGGAAAAAGGGCAATGTTCCAATTTGCAAAAAAATTCATAGGAGCAGTATTCCTTGAAAAATAGATACATTCTGTGGAATGAAAAATAGGCAAAATGAAAAAATGGGAAAAAGATTAAACCAGAAATGAATTAAAATAAGTAAATTGTTTTGTTAGAACAGTATGTTATTCATCAAGAAATTTTACAAATCAAAATGTAAGGAAAAATAGGAAAGAACAAAATAAAAAACAGGGGGTACAAATAAAGTACCTCCTGCCATTTTATAAAGAATTTAGTTTTGCCCCATAACGGTTGCTGCAATTTCTGTATTTACAAAGGAAGCAAAAGGAACTCTCTGGGATAATTCCCCTCCTTCTTCCATGATGTCTTGAATCAGTTCAAAATCTGCTTCGGAGAAAGAAGGATCTGCTTTCCAAGTATCCTGCTCTTTGTAACGTTCGATAATTTTTGTCAGAGATTCCAGATCGCTGTCAGGGAACTGAGGTGCAATGACTTCTGCAATTTCTTCTGCGGAATGTTCCATTACCCAAGTCTGCCCTTTATAGATTGCTCTGGTAAAAGCAATGACTAAGTCTTCATGTTCTTCTAAGAAATCGGGATTAGCCATATAAACAGTGTAAGGAATATAGCCGCTTTCTACACCCAAAGATGCAACAACATATCCGACACCCTGATTTTCCAAAGTGGTGGCGGTGGGCTCAAACTCTACAGTAAAATCTCCCATATCTGCTAAGAAGGCACCTGCAGTGGAAGAAAAGTCGATATTTTGAATGATATCCACATCTTCTTTGGGTGTTAGCCCATGGCTGCTTAATACATGTTCCAATACCAATTCAGGCATACCGCCGGCTCTGCCGCCAATTATAGATTTTCCTTCTAAATCTTCCCATTGAAAATCAGGCATAGGTTCTCTGGCAATTAAGAAATTACCAGCACGTTGTGTTAATTGTGCAAAAGCAACAGGACAATCTTCTTTTCCTTCGTTATAAACGTAAATACCGGCTTCGGTACCCATTAAAGCAATGTCTGCACTATCTGAAAGCAGTGCAACCATAGAGTTATCAGCACCATTGCCGATATCTACGGAAAGTTTGATGCCTTCTTCTTCGAAAAAGCCTAACTCCATGGCAACGTATTGCGGTGCATAGAAAACAGAATGCACAACTTCATTTAAACGTACTGGTGTCAGTGAAGATTCTTCTTTTGTACAGCCGCTGCATGTAAAGACAAGTGTTGCAGCGGAAAGACCAGCAATCCACTTTTTCATCGTTTTCTCCCCATTTTTGGTTTTTTTCATACTATGTGGCGAAAAAAAATCTGTGACTATCTGGACAGCGTTTGACAGGCACTTTTTTTTGAAATATAATAATTTTATCTATGTAAATTCGCAGATTCAGGTCTGTAAAGAATCGGAGGAATGAGTTATGCAGCAAAAAATTATGCTGGTCGATGGAAACAGTATTGTGAATCGCGCTTTTTTTGGTGTACCGCTTTTGACAAATCATGATGGCATTTATACCAATGCTGTTTATGGTTTTATGAATATTTTATTTAAGATGCTGGATGAGGAAAAACCGGATTATCTGGCTGTTGCATTTGACTTGCATGCACCAACTTTCCGCCATCGTACCTATGATGCTTATAAAGCTGGCAGAAAAGAAATGCCTACCGAGTTAAGAGGACAAATGCCCATATTAAAAGAAATGCTTTCCGCAATGGGGATTTGCCAGTATGCCATGGAAGGTTTTGAAGCAGATGATATTTTAGGTACGTTATCAAAAATAGCAGAGGACCAAGGAATTGCGCCAGTGATCGTTTCAGGCGATCGTGATATGTTACAGCTTGCCAGTGATACTTTAAAGGTATGTATTCCAAAAACAAAGGGCGGCAAAACGGAAACAGAAAATTACTATGCCGCTGACGTGGTAGCGAAATATGGTGTAACACCTACGGAATTTATCGACATGAAAGCGCTGATGGGGGATACTTCGGATAATATTCCCGGTGTTCCTGGCATTGGAGAAAAAACGGCTTCCAAAATCATTCAGGCGTATCATACGGTAGAAGAAGCTATTGCCCATGCAGAAGAAATTAAGCCGAAGAAAGCTTCTGAGAATTTAGTTGCCTATGCGGATCAGGCAAGATTAAGCTATTATTTGGCTAAAATTGTACGGAATGTTCCATTGGAGTTAAATTTGGAGCAGGTAAAAATAGGGAATCTTTTTACACCTGCTGCCTATGAAATGGCAAAAAAATTGGAATTCAAATCCATGCTCAGCCGCTTTGAAAATCAGACACAAAATGTTGTTTCTGCAGAAAACGTTTTCACATATCAGTTCATTCAGACAGCAAAAGAATTGGAAGAATTGATTCAAAACTTGCCAAAAGAAGAAATTGCGTATCGCTTTTTTGCAGAGGATCATCAAGTGACAGGTCTTTCTTTGTATTGCCCAAAAAAGAACGCATTTTGGATTGAAGTTTCCCAAACACTTCCTGTGGAAACGCTGATGAAAATGACAGCGGTTCTTTTCCAGGATCAAGAATATGCTTTGTTAGGCAGTGATGTGAAAAGTGAGATCCATTTGCTGCGTTTTTATGGAATAGAACCTCAGAAAGTGGCTTTCGATGCAGCTATTGCAGCTTATTTGCTGAATCCTCTGCAAAGCGAATATGCTTATGATACTTTGGCAAAAGACTTCTTGGGGGAAATTGTACCTTCTGAAGAAGAAATATTGGGAAAAGGGAAAAGCAAAAAAAGTCTGAAAGATCTTTTGCCGGAAGAAAGAGCACTTTTCTGCGCGAAGCAGGCAGAAGTGATTTATAGACTGTATCCTGTTTTATTAGAAAAACTGAAAGAGACAGAGCAACTTTTTCTTTATAGAGAGATAGAATTACCCTTGATCTATGTTTTAGCTGATATGGAGCAGGTGGGAATTAAAATAGACCGCCATGCAACAGAAGATTTTCAGGCACGCTTAAGCGATGCCATTGATTCTGTTTCTGCAGAAATATATGAAATGACAGGGGAAGTTTTCAATTTAAATTCTCCCAAACAGTTGGGAGAGATCCTTTTTGAAAAAATGGGTTTAAAAGGCGGAAAAAAGACCAAGACAGGATATTCTACTGCAGCAGACGTGTTAGAAAAGCTGAAAACGAAGCATCCTGTTATTGAAAAGATTCTGTATTACCGCCAGCTGGCAAAACTAAAAAGCACCTATGCGGATGGTCTTTTGACAGTGGCAAATCCGGAAAATGACCGGATTTACTCTACCTTTAATCAGACCATTACGGCTACTGGAAGAATCAGTTCCAGTGAACCGAATCTGCAAAATATTCCCATTCGTTTAGAGCTGGGAAGAGAATTGCGGAAGGTTTTTATTCCGGAAGATGAATCCTATTGCTTTTTGGATGCAGACTATTCTCAAATTGAGTTAAGGGTATTGGCGCATATTTCTCAGGATCCTACTCTCATTGAAGCCTTTCGTACCGGACAGGATATTCACCGCCTGACTGCTTCTCAGGTATTCCATGTTCCCTTTGAAGAAGTTACCGCAAGACAAAGAAGCAATGCAAAGGCAGTTAATTTTGGCATTGTTTATGGCATTGGTGCCTTCAGCCTGAGTCAGGATTTAGGCATTAGCCGAAAGGAAGCGGAACAGTATATTGAAGGTTATTTTACAAAGTATCCCAAAATTCGGGATTATATGACCCAGACCATTGAACAGGCTACAGAAAATGGTTATGTATCTACTATGTATCATCGTAGAAGACCTATGCCGGAACTGAAAAGTAATCAGTTCGCACAACATGCTTTTGGGGAACGGGTTGCGATGAATATGCCTATTCAAGGCAGTGCGGCTGATATTATTAAAATCGCAATGATTCGTGTGCATCATGCGCTGAAAGAGGGAAATTATCGTTCCAGATTGGTGCTGCAGGTACACGATGAATTGCTTATCGAAACTTATTTGGAAGAAAAAGAAGCGGTTGCACAGATATTGCGTGATAATATGGAACAAGCAGCGCAGCTTGCAGTACCGCTGGAGGTAGATGTCCATGCTGGAAAGAGCTGGTTTGATGCAAAATAAAATGGTTATTGGGTTAACAGGAAGAAGTGGAAGCGGAAAAAGTACGGTTTCTGGTTATTTGCGGGAATTAGGGCATACAATTATTGATGCAGATGCTATTTCCCATGAAGTGATTCTTCGTGGAAAACCTGCTTACGATGAGATTGTAGCGCACTTTGGCTCCGGAATTCTGGGCGCAGGACAGGAAATAGACCGCAAAAAACTGGGAGAAATTGTATTTCATCAGGAAGAGGAACTCTCATTTTTAAACACATGCAGCCATAAATATATTTTGCGGGAAATAGACCAACTTGTGCAGACGTACAATCTGAATCACTGCGGTGGCTATTTGTTTTTAGATGCGCCTTTATTATTTGAAACAGGTTTAGATGCTATTTGCGATCAAGTTTGGCTGGTTACAGCGCCACAAGAAGACCGGATTACGCGGATAATGGTGCGGGATCATCTATCAAAAGAGGAAGCTTATGCTAGATTAAAGAATCAGAACAATATTCTGCCTATGCAGAAAATAGATGTCATTCTTCAAAATGGAGGAACAGACAAAACGCTGTTGTTTGCACAAGTAGATACAGTGTTAAAAAATTTGGATCTTAAGGTGGATTAGTTAGAATGATCTTACGTTTTTTTCGAAAAATGATAAAATGGCTCATTGCGGCAGTTATTTTATATGGCGTATTCTATTTTTTTGTTTTACCATACTGCTTACCCCGTAAATACAATGATATTGTAGAGAAATATACTTCTGTATTTCATTTAGATGAATCGTTAGTTTATGCTGTTATATTTTGTGAAAGCGGATTTGATCCAGATGCGGTCTCATCCGCAGGCGCAGTTGGTTTAATGCAAGTAACAGAAGACACAGCATTGTGGGCAGTTGGAAAAATTGCCTGGCTGGATGAAGAAACATTTGATTTGACAACCCCAGAAGATAATATTGCTGTGGGATGTTGGTATTTAGACTGGTTAAATGATTCTTTTGATAGCCAATATACAGCTTTGGCAGCGTACAATGCTGGACATGGGAAGGTCAGTGAATGGTTGAATGAAAATGAGCATAGCAGTGATGGCATTCACTTAGAAAATATTCCTTATGCAGAGACAGATAAGTATGTAAAGAAAGTTTATATTGTGCGCACATTGTACCGTTTATTTTACGGAATGCAATAATGTTCCGGAGGTTATGATGAAAAAGAAATTGAGTATGATTGTAATAGCAGTTATGCTGTTAACGGCTTGTGGCTCAGACAGTTCCCAGGACCTTTCTTATAACGTAACAGATAATAGCCAACAAGAAAGCGTCTCTAGAGAAAGTATGACACTCTATATGAAAATACCGCAAACACTGCATCCATTGGAAAATAAGGAAGAGACAGTTGATTCTGTATTACGGTTGATGTTTTTACCCTTAGTTGATATTGATGCGTCATCAAAAGCGCAGCCTTCTGTAGCAGAAAGCTGGACCTTTTCAGCAGATGGACTGACACTAAACTTAAATTTGAATAGCGGTATTTTATGGCAGAATGGTACTGCATTAACGGCAGATGATGTGGTATATACTGTTCATTGTTTGCTTTCTGCAGAAGAAGGTACTGTTTATGAGCATGTGAAGGATTATGTGGCTTCTTGCAGTAAGAATGGGGCTTATAGCGTTTCCATTCGGTTCCATAGAGCCTTCAGCGGAAATATCTACGCATTGAATTTTCCGGTAATTTCTCAAGCATATTATCAGCAGGGAAATGTATCCATGGCACCCATGGGAAATGGTGCATATAACTTTGTTTCTTATGAAACGGCAAATCAGATGCTTTTGACTGCAAACACTACATGTATCAAAGGAACACCGTCCATTTCTTCTGTACTGGTAAAAATATTAGATAGCAAAGAGACTGCTGAAAACGCATTTGATCAGGAAATGATCGATATTTATCCGACAGATGCGGTTTCTTTTGGGAAATTTGATGCGTTATCGGAAGAAGAAATCATATATTACCCTTCTTTAGAGTATGATTTCATTGGTTTCCAGATGGAAAACAGTATTTTCTCCAGCCAAAAGCTGCGTCAAGCAGTTGCATATGCTTTGCCGAAAGAAGAAATTGCAGAAAGTGCCTACTTGCAACAGGCAAGCATGACAAATACACCGATTTCCTCGGAGTCTTGGCTTTATGAAGAAAATGTAGAGGATTATGCGTATGATTTAACACAGGCGAAAAAGTTATTGGAAGAAGAATGGCAAGATACAGATGGAGATAAAATTTTAGAAAACAAGGAAACCGGTGAGAAACTTAGCTTTACCATCCTTTGCAACCAGGAAAATTCTATTCGCAGACAGATTGCGCAAAAACTAGCGGAAGAACTAAAATCTATTGGCTGTAATGTAACAGTTGAAGCGGTACCTTACCAAACTTATTATGAGCGCTTTACCAATGGTACATTTGATATGATTATTGGTGGCTGGAAAATGAGCAGAATGGCGGATCTCAGTGTATTCTTTGGAACAGATGGGGCATATAACTATGGCGGCTATTCCAGTGAAGAAACAGATGCTTTGTTAGAACAAGCAAATGCAGCTGTAAATGAGAACCAGATCATTTTGGCTTATAGTAATTTGCAAAAAAAATTGGCAGAAGATTTACCTTATATCAGCATTGCTTACCGTAAGAATGTCTTGTTGCATCATGCAGAGATTGAAATTCCTGTAGTACCTACAGATGAAGATCCATACCATGCTGCGTATGCTTGGGAATAAAAAAGCAGGTGAGGCATATGTCCCAAATGAGAAAAGATCCATTTACAGATACCTGGGTGATTTTTGCGCAGGCAAGACATGGTCGTCCCAGAGAGTTTTCCTGTATTACAAAAAAGCAAAGTACAAGACTTTGTCCATTTTGTCCTGGAAATGAAAAAGAAACAACTCAGACTATCTGGCAAAACCATCCGGATCATACATGGAATATTCGCGTTTTTGAAAATCTTTACCCCATTGTAGACCAGAGTCCGGAGATCACGGAAAAGGAATCTTTTTATGCGCAAAAATGTGGAAAAGGACACCATGAAGTGATTGTAGATACGCCAGATCATAATGACCGTATTGAAAATTTTACGGTAGAACATTTGGCAGAATTATTTTCCGTTCTTGCGCAGAGAATGAGAAATATAGCAAAATCTCCGGAAAGCGCTTATATACAAGTGTTTAAAAATAATGGTCCTATGGCAGGAATGAGTTTGGTTCATTCCCATTGGCAATTGATAAGTTTACCGGTGATACCTGAACGTATTTCACATCTGGCAGAAAAAGCGGAGGGGAATTGCCTCTTTTGCGAAATGTTAGCGTATGAGCAAGATAAAAAAATACGCATGATTCAAGAAAATGAAAACTTTGCGGCGTTATGCCCTTATGCGTCTTCTTTCCCTTATGAAACTGCTTTTTATTCGAAGAGACATGTACCATCCTTTATCGATTTCTCGGAAAAAGAGCTGCGTGATTTAGCAGCTTTGATGCTGCCGATCTTGCAAAAAACAGCTGAATTGTCCAAAGACGGATGCAGCTATAATATTTGCTTCTTTGAGCAGCCAAAAGGAAGAGATTTTCATTGGCATGCAGCGATTTACCCTAGATTAAATGGCATTGCTGGTTTAGAATGCGCAACAGGAACAATGGTAAATTATATTTTACCAGAAGAAGCAGCGGAATATTTTCGGAAATAAGAAACAGTTCTAATAATGGACTGCTTTCCAAGAAATAAAAACAGCTGGAATTCTTATTACAGAAAGAATTTCAGCTGTTTTTTATTTGTATTGTTTTCTTAGAAAGACTGCCGCCGCGGTTTTCTTTCAGAAGTCAAAGTAAAAATGGGTTCTTTCGGTATCCTGCTTTGCACTGTTTTTATTTGCTGGTTTTTTCTTCTTTCATAGGGAGCGGCTTTGCATTTAGAAAACTTGTACGCTGCACACTGTTTTTTCCATATTTCTTTCGTATTTGATCCAAAGCGGCATCGGCTTTACTTTCTTTATCCCAACTTTTTTCCAGCAGTGAAAGCTGTTGATAGGCATGATCAGCAAGCTTTCCGGCACGTATACCTAATAAACGAATGGGTTCTTTTTTCCAGCAAAGGTCAAAGCATTGCAGGGCTGCTTCATATACTGCGTTGGTACAGTTAATTCCTTGGGATAATTGAATTTGATGAGAGTAGGTATGAAAGTCAGAAGACCGAATAGACACGGCAATTTCAGTAGCAAAAAATGCTTGCTCTCGTAACCTAGCAGAGACACGTTCCGCTAAAGACAACAATACTTTTTGTACAGATTCTCGATCTGTAATATCTGTGGCCAGCGTAACGCTATTACCAATGGTTTTTGGTGATTCACTTCTTCGCATGGGATTTAATGGGGTGTTATCTAGTCCATTTGCATAAGCATGAAGCATTTTCCCATAGCTTTTCAATTCTTTTTCTAAAAGATCTAAAGGGTAGGCGGCTAATTGTCCTATGGTGTAGATTCCCATGCTTTGTAAATGTGGCACGGTTCGTTTGCCTACCATAAAAAGATCACCTACAGGTAAAGGCCACATTTTTTGCGGTATTTCTTTTGGAAAAAGAGTAATTACTTTATTGGGCTTCTCCAACTCTCCAGCCATTTTTGCCAAAAACTTATTGGAACTAATACCGATATTTACCGTAAAGCCAAGTTCCCTCCAAATGGTTTGCTTTATTTTTTCTGCCGCTTCCAAAGGAGGACCGAAAAGATATTCCATACCAGTATACTCTAAAAAACCTTCATCAATGCTGAAAGGCTCGATCCGATCAGAAAAACGGGAAAGAATGGCAAACATTGCATCAGAGTTTTGACGGTAGACAGAATAGTCAGGAGGGAAAGAAAGTAGAGAAGGGCATTTCCGAAAGGCAGAGACCGTTGGTTCACCGGTAACGATGCCATATTTTTTTGCGGGCGTACTTTTTGCAAGGACAATACCATGTCTGGTTTGACTGTCTCCGCCGATAATTGCAGGAACGGTGCGAATGTCCAATTCTTCTCCCTGCTGAAGCCTTGAAACGGCGGTCCAACTCAAAAAGGCATTATTTGCGTCAATATGAAAAATTGTTCTTTCCAAACGTATCCCTCCTTTCTGCGGAAAGTATAACATACTTTATATAGTGCCGCAATGAAGAGAAAGAAAAACTTGTTGTATATTGCAGAAAGGATATGATATAATCAGCATATGTAATGACGGTTCTTTCTCCATATTTATTAAGGAAAGCAGGAATGATTATGAAACATTGGAAAAGAAATTTAGCACTTTCTGTAGGCGCACTTTCTGCGTTTTTATATTGGCAGGATAATGGATTGACAGTATCTCAGATTGCGTTAGCTTCTGATAAAATTGAACGGAAAAAATATATCCACATTTTGCATATTTCTGACTTGCAGAGTAAGTCTTTTGGTCGCGGTCAAAAATATATTTTAAAGAAGATTGAAAAAGAACAGCCGGATTTGATTGTCATTACCGGAGACTTAATTGATAGAAACCACTTGGACATGGAAGCTTCTTTGGATTTGATCCGCGGCATTGTTCCCTTAGCGCCGGTTTATTTTGTTACAGGTAATCACGAGTTCCAGTCTGGTGTCTGGGATATTTTGGAAGAGGAATTGTTGGCAAATGGCGTAACCATTTTGGATAATGCTGTTTCTATGACAGAGATCAATGGTGTTCCTCTTGCGCTGGTAGGATTGCGGGATAAGAGCCATAATCCTGAGTATGCGCATGTATTGGATACCTTAAAGAAAGGAATTTTTGATGACCGCTTTACCATTCTGTTGAGCCATCGTCCGGAGTTATTCCCTGTATATGCCCAGAAAGATTTTGATTTGGTATTTGCGGGACATGCACATGGCGGGCAGTTCCGTCTGCCCATTTTAGGACCTATTTTTGCGCCGCACCAGGGATTTTTCCCTGAATACTCAGAAGGCGTACATGCAGCGTTGGATACAACGATGGTAATTAGCCGAGGCTTGGGTAATAGTTCTTTCCCTGTTCGTCTATTTAACCGTCCGGAATTGGTTTCTATCCACCTGTACGGGAAAGGAAAGAAAGAATAATTTTTTGCTTAAAAGGACCATATCATGGACCTTTACATCATATGATGCAAAACTTTTGCAAAGCTTAAAAAGAAAGGAAGAAAACTATGGCAAAAAATCCGATTGTAAGATATGAAATGGAAAACGGCGGTGTATTCGAAGCAGAACTTTATCCTGAAATTGCGCCGAATACTGTAAATAACTTCATCTCTTTGGTACAAAAAGGGTTCTATGATGGTTTGACTTTTCATAGAATAATTCCTGGATTTATGATTCAGGGCGGTTGCCCAAAGGGTACTGGTACAGGCGGACCTGGATATTCCATTTTTGGTGAATTCGACAGCAATGGATTTAAGAATCCACTGAAACATGAAACAGGTGTGCTTTCTATGGCACGCAGTATGTATCCGGACAGTGCGGGATCTCAGTTCTTTGTGATGCATGAAACATCTCCCCATCTGGATGGTCAATATGCTGCATTTGGAAAGGTAATTTCTGGTATGGATGTAGTCAATGCAATTGCTACAACACCTACCGGATGGCAGGATCGTCCACTGGAACCGCAGGTAATGAAGAAAGTAACGGTTGAGACATTTGGTGAAACTTATCCTGAACCGAAAAAGTGCTGAGATGAACCATAGCAGGAATCGTAAATGGCATTTGTAACTGCAGATGCCATTTCTTTCTGTTTAAAATGGAAAATTTTTATTTTTTTTAAGCATTATTCATACTTTGTTCAAACTTACTGACTATACTAATCCTTGTAAAAAGAAAAACGATCAAGGAGGTTTTCGTTATGATGGATCCTAATGAAATGAATGAAAAGAAATATGAAGAAGAATCAGCCGAAAAGATGTCTTCTGAAATGGCAGAAAATAACCGTCCCAGCGGCGATCAGATAGATATGATGCGAACAAACACCACAAAAGAAGCGGCTGATAGGAACCGGGAAGAAGTACAAACAGAACCAGCGGAAGCAAGACAAACAGAAGCAAAAGAGTGCAGCCAAGCCGATACAGACGCAGAAAAAACGGTTCAGTCCCAGGAAATGCCAAAGCAGGAAGGACCTTCGGTAAGAGAGTACTGTTATGAAGAAAAAGTAAAGAAAACCAGTAAGAAAAAGAAGGCTGCGCTTCACTTTGCTAAATTTGTCAGCGGCTGCTTAATTGTTAGTATTGTTGGCGGTATGAGCATTGGCGTAGGCGGCGGATTGATTCGCCATTATCTGGGCGGCACTTCCATTAGTTCTCAGGATATTGTGACAAATACAGTAAGTACCTCCAGTTCTGCTAGCAGTATTATTCAAGCAGTAAAACCTTCTGTAGTATGTATTTCCACCACAATGAGTGGTACAACGACTTATATGCCTGGTTTTACCATTCCTTATGAAGCAGAAGGCGCTGGCAGCGGTGTTATTTTCTATTCTAATGACAGCATCGTAGGCATTGTTACAAACAACCACGTAATTGAAGGTGCTAATAGTATTTATGTAACATTGGATGGTGGAGTAAGCGTACCCGCCCAGGTAGTTGGAACAGATAGCAGTAATGACTTAGCAGTATTGAGTATTTCCTGGGATGATTTGCTTTCTGCTGGTGTAGATAGTGTTGTCACCGCAGTATTTGGTGATTCTTCTCAAATGGCTGTCGGCGATAGCGTTTATGCAATTGGTAACGCTATGGGCAATGGTATTTCTGCTACAGATGGCATTGTCAGCATTACAGAACAAAGTATTTCTGTGGAAGGTAAAGTTTTAAATGTGATTCAAACTAGTGCGGCGATTAATAGTGGTAACAGTGGTGGTGCTTTGATCAATGCCAATGGTGAAGTAATTGGTATTAATACCGCAAAGTATAACTCTTCTATGGCAGAAGGTATGGGATATGCAATTCCTAGTAACATTGTAACACCTATTATGGAACAGCTTCTAACCAATGGTACAGCACCTTCTCCTTATATCGGTATCACAGGTACAGATATTTCGGAAGAAAATGCTTCTATCTATCGTTTACCCGTAGGTGCTTTGGTAATGGAGGTAGAAGAAAATAGTCCTGCGGCGAAAGCTGGTATTCAACAAGGCGATGTCATTACCGAGTTTGATGGTAAGAGTGTTTTAACGATCCAATCTTTGGTAGATGAAATTGCTACCCATAGCGTCGGGGATGAAGTTAGTGTACATTTGGTTAGAAACGGAAAAGAAGCAGTTGATGTGACATTAACAATTGGCGATCGAAATGCGCAATAAGATCATTATAAAAACAAAGTGCAGCATAAAATATATGCTGCACTTTTTCATGTTAAGCCTCAAAATAATGATCTAAGGCATATTCAGCGATATGTTTTTCCATGTTAGCTTGTAAGGAAACCATTAAAACTAAAAGTATTTTTTTAATGGTTTCTTTTTCATGAGAAAGAATAACTTCTTTTAGCATCATATCATGACTGGGAAATGTGCGGGAAGAGTAGAAGGCAATTACGGCTTTTTGTACCTTTACAAAAGAACAATATACTTCTTGCAATAACGTATCATCTTGTTTTTCATCCAGTGACTCTATGAGCGGACGAATCAAAACTCCAATATCATGAATACAGAGAATTGATTTTAAATGGTAAATAATGATTAACAACATTAAGTGAGAACGATTATATTTCTTTTTATTAGGAGCTGGAAATATCTTAGCTTTGGTATAATTGTTAATCATGGTCTTTGTCAATATCTTATCATCTGGTTTTCTTTTATAGGATGTCAATGCTCGATCCATAAATGTAGTGACTTGATCCATATATAAATCAATGTTAGGAACATCTTGTATTTCAACAACACCGAGAGATGCAAAGCTAACAGTGCATTGCTCAATCATTTCATCAAAATTTTCCATGAAAAACACCTCCTGCAAATATCTGACTACATTATATAGTATTTTAAACTATGTATCAACTTTTTTAGGGACCAAAAGCGTCTTTTTCTGTCTTTTTAATTTGCTCTTAATTTGTCCTATATTGACAGGAATATGGTAGATTGATAAAATAGTTAGGCATCTAATTAAAAGGAGGAAAAAATGAACGAATTTCTTCAAGACAGTTCTGCTGATAAGAAACCATTTCATGTTACTTTGAAAGTTCTATATCGATTGTATTGCAATCGATTAGAAGGTATTGCAAAAGAAGTAGATTTGACCATAGGGCAGCCGCATATATTACTGTTTTTGAAACAAAAAGCGGGATGTTCGCAAAAGGATATTTGCGATTTTTTCCATTTTAAGGCAGCTACGGTAACTGTACTTTTACAAAGAATGGAGAAACAAGGTTTGATCGTGCGCATTCCGGATTCCCATGACCAAAGAGTGATACGCTTAAATTTAACAGAAAAAGGAAAAGAGAAAACAAAGCATTTCCAAGACTTGGAAAATAGGCTGGAAACAGAGTGTTTAGCTGGATTCACAGAACGGGAACGAACAGTGTTACTTCATTTCATGAATAGAATTCATGATAATCTTAAGTGTTTAGAGGAAGGAAGGTGATATGGTGAAAAGATTATTCCCTTATTTAAAGCCATATAAAAAATACGTTATCTTGGCGCCGATTTGTATGCTTTTAGAAGTTGGCTCTGAGTTAATTACACCAAAGCTGATGACCATATTAATTGAAAATGGTGTTGGTCAGAATAATACAGCATATATTACCGGACTAGGTATTCTCATGTTTTTCATTGCTATTATTGGTATTATTGGTGGTGTAGGCTGTTTATATTGTGCTGTCAATGCTTCTCAACGGGCAGGCAATGATATTAGAAGAGATTTATTCAAAAAAATAGAATCATTTTCTTTCCACAATATTGATCATTTTAAAACGCCGTCTTTGATTACCAGATTAACCAATGATATTACACAGATCCAAATGGTAGTACAGATGAGTTTACGCATGTTGATTCGTGCGCCTTTGCTATGTATCGGTAGTATTTTTATGGCATTTACTATCAATGCAAAATTAACACTAATCTTTTTTGGGGCAATGGTAGTATTGGGATTTGTGCTGTTTCTGATTCTGCGTTATGCAATGCCGTATTTCTCTATCATGCAGACGAAGTTAGATAAGGTAAATACTGTTATGCGGGAATGTTTGGCTGGTATTCGCGTCATTAAAGCTTTTGTTCGAGGAGATTATGAAATTGAAAAATTTCAAAAAGTCAACCGTGATTATAAAGCAACTAGTATCCGCGCGTTTGGTGTTATGATTTCTATTATCCCTGCAATGATGATGATTATTAACTGCGCTATTGTAGCGATCCTTTGGATGGGGGCTCACCAAGTACAGCTGGGAGTAAATAACCCGGAAGATATCATGGCGCTCATTACTTATTTGAATCAAATGATGATGAGTTTAATGATGGCTGGTATGATGCTGGTATTCTTCTCCAGAGCATTTGTATCTTTGCAGAGAATTTTTGAAGTAATAGATCACGAAGTAGATATTAAAGATCCAGAAACAGAAGTTTTGCCGGAACATGCACAAGGCAAAGTGCAGTTCTCCCATGTTACCTTCCGCTACCAGAATGGTACAGGAGATGCTGTTTTAGAGGATATTGATTTTACCGCTAAACCTGGAGAAACCATTGCCATTCTTGGAGAAACCGGAAGCGGCAAAACTACATTCGTTAGTATGATTCCGAGACTTTATGATGCTACTAAAGGAGAAGTCTATGTGGATGATGTAAATGTAAAAGATTACAATCTTCATGATCTTCGTAAAAAAGTAGCCATCGTGTTGCAGGATACGATTCTATTTAGTGGTACCATCCGTGATAATATTAAATGGGGAAAAGAAGACGCAACAGAAGAAGAAGTTATTGCTGCTGCAAAAGCCGCACAGGCACATGATTTTATTATGGAGTTGCCGGATCAATATGATACAGAGTTGGGTCAAAGAGGTGTCAATGTTTCGGGTGGACAAAAGCAAAGAATTTCCATTGCAAGAGCTTTGATTCAAGATCCAGATATTCTGATTTTTGACGACAGCACCAGTGCGTTGGATAATGTAACTGAGAAGAAATTACAGCATTCGTTAAAAGTATTCCGTCCCAATTGTACCAAGTTTATTATCGCCCAGCGTATTAGTTCTGTAATGCATGCAGACCGTATTTTTGTACTAAATGGCGGAAAAATTGTTGCCAGCGGACAGCATGAGGAACTGCTGAAAACAAGCCCGGATTATCAAGAAATTTATGCTTCTCAAAATAAAAAGGGGGTGATGCTGGATGAGTAACAGCACAAACCAGAAACAATTTGGACCAGGATCCAGACACAGAAATCATGGTCCTGCTGAGAAGGCAAAAGATGCAAAAGGTACATTTTTTAGATTATTAGGATATTTGCATGGGCATGTCGTTTATTTAATTGCAGCATTGTTGTGTATTGTTATTTATACGTTATGTAGTTTGTTTGGTACACAGATGATTGGTATTGCCATAGATGATTATATCTCTGTAGGAAATTTTTCTGGGCTCCAATTTATTTGTGCTGGATTGATCGGTATATATGTTTTGGCTTCTCTTTTTTCATGGATACAGAGCAGAGTGATGCTGAAATTGGCACAGGACGTTGTGGCACAATTAAGAGAAGAGATTTTTGAAAAATTTCAAAGCTTACCCTTAAAATATTTCGACAACACCACAACGGGAGAATTGATGAGCCGTGTTACAAACGACGTAGATAATATTTCCAATGCGCTCAACTCCAGTGTCTCTCAGCTGCTGCAAGGCTTTTTAACGATCATTGGCATTATGGTTATGATGTTTGCCATGAATGTGCCCTTGACCATTGTAACCCTTTGCAGTGTACCTGTAATGCTTTTGGCAACAAAGGCGATTACAAAAAGATCCCGGAATTATTTCTTGGCAAAACAACAGCGTTTGGGTGAACTAAATGGCTATATTGAGGAGATTATCTCCGGTATTAAGGTGGTAAAAGTATTTTCCAGAGAAGAAAATGCGTTGAAAGACTTTGATGACAAAAATAATAATTTGCTGCAAGTCAGTGTCCGTGCTGAGCTGTACGCTGGTATGGTTGGACCCATTATGACTGCTATCAACAACGCTACTTATGCAGTTGTGGTGGCAGCGGGTGCTATTTTAATGGTAACAACAGGCAGTGTCACATTAGGTATGATCTCTAATTTCACAATCTATGCGAAACAATTTACCAGACCCTTTAATGAATTGGCAAATCAGATTAATACGATTATGTCTGCGTTAGCCGGTGCGGAGCGTGTGTTCCAAGTGCTGGATGCAGAAGATGAACCGGAAGAAAAAACAGATGTTGTTACATTGACCAGCGTAGAAGGCGATGTAGTATTACAAGATGTAAACTTTTCTTATGAAGCGGGGCATCCTATTTTAAAACATATTAATCTGTACGCAAAACCGGGACAAACGATTGCTTTTGTAGGTCCTACGGGTGCTGGTAAAACAACGATTATTAATTTGCTGACTCGTTTTTATGACATTGATAGTGGTAAAATTACCATTGACGGGTATGATATCTATGATATCAAGCGGGAAAACTTGAGAAAAACATTAGGTATTGTATTGCAAGATACGTATCTATTTACTTCTTCTATTCGTGAAAATATTCGTTATGGCAGATTGGATGCAACGGATGAGGAAATTAAAGCGGCGGCAAAATTAGCCAATGCCCATGAGTTTATTCGCAGATTACCAGACGGATATGACACAGAATTGACAGATGGCGGTAGTAATTTAAGCCAGGGACAAAGACAGATGATTTCTATTGCTAGAGCAATTTTGGCGGATCCTTCTATTTTGATTCTGGATGAAGCTACCAGCAGCGTAGATACCCGTACAGAAGTAAAGATTCAGCAGGCAATGCAAAACTTGATGAAAGGCAGAACCAATTTTGTAATTGCTCATAGATTAAGTACCATTAAAGATGCTGATCTGATTGCCGTTATCAATCATGGTGAAATCATTGAAAGAGGTAACCATGAAGAATTGCTGGCAAAAAAGGGATTCTATTATAATTTGTATACCAGCCAATTTAAAGAAGAAATTGTCTGAGCACACAAAAAACGGAAAAATACTTGATTTTTTTTCTGCAGTGTGGTATATATTGAAATATGTTGTGAAAAGCATAGAAGAGGAAGAGTACGCCTGTGATGGACTTTTCAGAGAGCCGGTGGTATGGTGTGAATCGGCAAGCTGCACAGACAGAAACTGGCCTCGGAGCTTCGCGGTGAACAAATTTTAGTAGCTTGCGACGGTTGCCGCCGTTATCGGTAAAGAGTGCGTGTGCAAAATTGGTACACGAACTAGAGTGGTAACACGGAGTGTCCCTTCGTCTCTAATATTTGAGACGAGGGGATTTTTTTACAGGAAAAACGTGTCGTGACAAGGAGGAGTATGTAAAATGGAGAATCATTATGATTTTCAATCGATTGAAAAAAAATGGCGCGCAGAGTGGGAAAAAAATCCTATTAACAAAGAGGATGATGTAAAACCCCGCTACTATTGTCTGGATATGTTCCCTTATCCTTCTGGTGTTGGTCTGCATGTAGGTCACTGGAGAGGCTATGTACTCAGCGACGTTGTTAGCCGTTATAAAGTATTGCAGGGTTATCAGGTACTGCATCCCATGGGATGGGATGCATTTGGTCTGCCCGCAGAAAACTTTGCCATTAAAAATAATGTGCATCCCAGCGTTGCAGTAAAAAATAATGTTGCAAATGTAAAGAGACAGCTCCATGAGATTAGCGCTATTTACGATTGGGATCGGGAAGTAAATACAACAGATCCTAGCTATTATAAATGGACACAGTGGATTTTCCTGCAGATGTATAAGATGGGTCTGGCTTATGAAAAGGAAATGCCTTTGAACTGGTGCCCTAAGTGTAAGTGTGTTTTGGCAAACGAAGAAGCAACAGGCGGCGTTTGCGAAAGATGTGGTTCAGTTGTTACCAAAAAGAATCTGCGTCAGTGGATGTTGAAGATTACTGCTTATGCAGATCGTTTGCTGGAAGGTCTGGATCGTTTGGATTGGCCGGAAAAAGTAAAAAAGATGCAGTCTGACTGGATTGGTAAGAGCTACGGTGCAGAAATCAACTTCAAAGTTGTAGATTCTGAGGAAGCAATTACCGTTTATACAACCAGACCTGACACATTACATGGCTGTACTTTTATGGTTTTGGCACCGGAATATAAAGGCTTGGATAAGATTGTAACTGCTGACCAGAAGGAAGCAGTAGACAAATATTGCTTTGATGCTTCTACCAAGTCTTCTGTAGACCGTATGACCAACAAAGAAAAGACTGGTGTATTTACTGGTGCATACGCAACAAACCCTGTTAATGGCAAGCAGATTCCTATTTGGGTTGCTGACTATGTATTGGCTGATTATGGTACTGGTGCTGTTATGTGTGTACCCGCACATGACGAAAGAGACTATGAATTTGCTACGAAATTCCAGCTGCCTATCATACCTGTTATCCGTCCTTTCGATGCAGAAGAAGATCCTACCGAATGCTATACCGGTGATGGCATTATGATCAATTCCGGTGACTGGAATGGCATGAAGGCTTTTGAAGCAAAGAAAGCTGTTCCTGATATGCTGGATAAAATGGGTATCGGTAAGAAAACTGTTAACTATAAGCTGCGTGACTGGGTATTCTCCAGACAGAGATATTGGGGTGAACCGATTCCCATCATTCATTGCGAAAAATGTGGCGTAGTACCTGTTCCGGAAGAAGATCTGCCTGTGGTTTTGCCGGATGTAGAAAGCTATAAGCCTACAGAAACCGGTGAATCTCCTTTGGCACATATTGACTCTTGGGTAAATACCACTTGCCCTTGCTGTGGCGGTCCTGCAAAGCGTGAAACCAATACTATGCCTCAGTGGGCTGGTTCTTCTTGGTATTTCCTGCGTTATGTAGATAATCATAATGATAAGGAATTTGCAAGCCAGGAAGCATTGAAGAAATGGATGCCTGTTGACCTTTATGTTGGTGGTATTGAACATGCTGTACTGCACTTACTGTATGCAAGATTCTATACAAAGGTATTGTATGACTGTGGCGTTGTTCCCTTCGACGAACCTTTTAAAAAGCTGTTTAACCAGGGTATGATTACCAAATTTGATCCTACCACTGGCAAGAGCGCAAAGATGAGTAAGTCCGTGGGCAATGTAGTTTCTCCTGATGATCTGACCAGAAAATATGGCTGTGACTCCCTGAGAATGTATGAACTGTTCGTTGGACCTCCGGAAGTTGACTGTGACTGGGATGATAGCGGTATTGATGGTGTATATCGTTATCTGAATAAAGTTTGGAAGTTCTTTGCTACCTATAAGGATCAGTGCATTGCGCCTACAAAGGAAATGGAATACCTGCGTAATAAACTGATCAAAGATATTACCGACCGTATGGAAGCTTTGACCATGAATACTGTCATCAGTGGTTTTATGGAATATACCAATAAAATCATTGATTTGACAAAGAAGCAGGGTGGTGTAGACCGTCAGACTTTGGAAACCATGATTATTCTGCTGGCACCTTACACTCCCCATATCGCAGAAGAATTGTGGCATGAGATGGGTCATACCGCATCTGTATTTGAAGAAAAATGGCCAGAATACGATCCTTCCAAACTGGTACAGGATACTGTTGAAATTGCGTTGCAGGTAAATGGTAAGCTGAGAGGAACCATGGAAATTGCAATGAATGAAGATAAGGACAGCGTTTTAACCAGAGCAAAGGAATTACTGGAAAGCAAGTTTGAAGGCAAGAGTGTGGTAAAAGAAATTTATGTACCTAACAAGATTGCAAACTTTATTGTAAAATAAAAATAAAATGACGGTAGGGTTTCCTACCGTCGTTTTTTGCATAATTGTTTACATAAAATTATTATGGTTTATTCTTGAGCGGAAGCTGTTGAAATAGATTTTATTTTATCTTCTTCCGGTGTTACATACATGGTTTGATTTGTATAATAAATTACTTTTCCTGGCTTTGCGCCATTTGGTTTTTTGATATTTTTCCGTTGTGTATAGTCTACAGGCACCATACTGCTTTGTTTAGCCTTACTATAATAAGCGGCAAGAAGGGCAGCTTCTGTTAAGGTTTGATCGGGCACATCATCCGGTTTCCCATTGGTGCGAATAATGACATGGGAGCCAGGAATTTCTTTTGTATGCAGCCAAATATCTGTGCTTTCTGCAAATTTTAACGTCAATTCATCATTTTGCAAATTGCTTTTTCCTACAAATATATGAAAACCATCTGAAGAAATAAAGTGCATCGGTTTGGATTTTTTAGGCTTTCTGCTGTCTTTTTTGGTGTTTTGCCGATGGATAAAACCAGCTTCTGCCAGTTCGTTTTTTATGTCGTTTAGGTCTGCATCTTCTTGGGCTGTATCCAATGCGTTTAATATACTTTCTAAATATGCTAATTCGTCTTCATTTTGTTTCTTTTGTATCTCTAAAGCAGATAGAGTTCGTTTGGCTTTATTATATTTTTTATAATAGTGTTGCGCATTTTCAGCTGGTGTTTTTGTCGGATCTAACTGAATCAAAACAGTAGGCATATCTTCTTGATAGTAGTCGACAGCAGAAAGAACAGTCATATTTGGTGTAATAGCATAAATATTTGCGGTAATTAGTTCGCCGTTTTTCTGCCAGATATCCATATCCTTAGTTTCTTCCAGTGTTTTTAATTGAATTTCTCGCTTTTTCAGACAGCGATCAATATTTGTTTGTACTAAGTGCCGCATATTATGGGATTTTTGGCGGATATGCAAGGCATTGTCCCTTGCGGTATAATAATACTCTAATAAAGCAGAAATTTTTGGAAAGTCCTTTTTCGTATACTGGTCGAAACAAGGAAAGTCTAATACGGAAAATTCTTGTACGCTGCCTTTTTGTGCATCTAAAAGGAGAAGAGGGGAGAAGTCATGGTTTTGAATACGGGATATCGTATTTTGGAAAGACTCCCAAACAGATAATTTTTCCATATCTGTCAAGCTGCCGCAAGGTGCAGAGCTATCTATTCCAGCATTTTGACAAATTACAGATGCCATAAAGGGGCTGATACCGGAAAAACTTTGATAAATAGCTGCTTGTACCTTTTTTCCTTCTTGCTGTGATAGCGCTGCAAGAAAATCGGATTCTGTTGCCCAAAGGGGATTTTTCTTTCCTTGTGCGGGCGGAAATGCGTATGTTTTTCCTGGCAATACTTCCCGCACAGAACTGGTATCATGAGAGATATGTTTCATGGAATCCAAAATTTTATCATTTTCATCTGTTAATATGAGATTGCTGTGTTTCCCCATGATTTCTAATATCAGTCTTTTAGGAGTAATATCTCCCATCTCATTTGCGGATTCAATCTCCAAAATGATAATTCTTTCAAAGTTTGGTTGGTAAATTTTCGTTATTTTACCGCCTGCGATATGTTTGCGCAGCACCATGCAAAAAAGGGGAGCTTTCATAGGGTTTTCTCTCACTGTTTCTGTAAGATGCATGCGAGGATGATCAGAGTTTGCTGAAATTAATACTTTTTCTACACGACCAGGACATCTGACACTGAAACGAATTTCATCTTTCAAAGGTTGATGGATTTTGTCAATTCTCCCGTTAACAATTGTCTGTTCTAATTCATAAATTACATTTGCAATGGTAATACCATCTAATGCCAAAGTAACTTCCTCCATTCATTTTTCTTTTATCCAGTATATCATACCCATAAAAAAAAGACCACTTCTTTTGAAGCGATCTTTTTTTAGAAGATTATTCTTCTTCAAACATATCTTTGCCAAGGCTGCAGATAGGGCAAACCCAATCCTCAGGAACATCTTCCCAAGCGGTGCCAGGCGCTACGCCGTTATCGGGATCTCCTACAGCAGGATCATAAACATAACCACAAGGGCATACATATTTAGCCATTTTGCAAAACTCCTTTCTTTCTATAAATTGTGTTACTGTATAGCCAGTATACCACAAAATTGAAAAAATAGTAGGGGTTATTCTTCAGCTATCTATTACAAAATGTAAAGAGACTTTTGTATATTTTGAAATTATTTGAAGTATCTGTTATACAGACCCAAAAATGCCTTGCCATGACGAGCTTCATCACGAGCCATTTCATGAACGGTATCATGGATTGCATCCAGGTTTGCTGCTTTTGCTCTCTTAGCCAGATCTGTTTTACCAGCGGTTGCGCCATTTTCTGCATCAATACGCAGTTCCAGGTTTTTCTTGGTGGAATCGGTTACAACTTCACCCAGCAGTTCAGCAAACTTTGCAGCGTGTTCAGCTTCTTCCCAAGCAGCCTTTTCATAGTACATGCCTACTTCAGGATAGCCTTCTCTATGTGCAACTCTTGCCATTGCAAGATACATACCAACTTCAGTGCATTCGCCTTCAAAGTTCGCTCTCAGATCTTTCATAATATCTTCGCTTACACCCTGTGCAACACCAACTACATGCTAAGCAGCCCAGCTCATTTCACCGCTCTGTTCAGTGAATTTTTCCTTAGGTGCTTTACAAATAGGGCAAAAATCAGGTGCTTCATTACCTTCATGTACATAACCGCAAACAGAACATACAAATTTTTTCATAATATTAAAACCTCCTCAAAATCCAATCATATGTTAGAAACATATTGTTATATGAGAATTATTATAAATTAAAACCATAAGAAAGTCAATCCCTTTCCAGAAATTTTATTGGTTTGCTATATAATTTTACAAATAAATGGTATAATAAAAATAAAATGTTAGAAAGAGAGGGATAGCTCATGGAATTAGAGAATGGTCAGAAATATCATGGCTTTTTACTGCAAGAAAAAGAATATGTAGAAGATGTTCAAGGCATGGTTTATCTTTTTTCTCATGAAAAAAGCGGTGCTCGTTTGCTATATATGCAAAATGATGATCCTAATAAAGTATTTTCCATTGCATTTAAAACACCACCGGAAAATGATACTGGTGTGCCTCATATTTTAGAGCATTCTGTTCTATGTGGGTCTAAAAAGTATGGAGTAAAAGATCCTTTTAATGAATTAGCAAAGGGATCTCTCTATACCTTTTTAAATGCTATGACCTATAGTGATAAGACAATGTATCCCATTGCAAGTTGCAATGAGCAGGATTTCCATAATATGATGGATGTTTATTTGGATGCTGTTTTTCATCCGAACATTTACCAGAATCCTGCTATTTTTATGCAAGAGGGGTGGCATTATACACTGGAAGATGGAAAATTAGGAATCAGCGGTGTCGTATATAATGAAATGAAGGGTGTATATTCTGATCCTGAAAGCATATTGATGTCTGATACTGCAAAAGCCTTATTTGGTGATACCACATATGGTTTTGATTCTGGTGGTGCGCCGGAACATATTCCGGAATTATCTTACGAAGAATTTTTGGCGTTCCACAAAAAATACTATCATCCTTCTAATAGCTATATTTTCTTGTATGGTAATATGGATTTGGATCGGTGTTTCGCGCATCTGGATGAGGCATATTTAAGCGCGTATGAGCCTTTATTGGAATTGCCTTCTATTGCACGTACACCTGATTTTCAAGCGCCTAAAACGTTATATGGAACTTATCCAGTGGAAGAGGGGAGCAATTTAAAAGAAAGCACTTATCTTTCCTATTCTGTGAAAACAACCCTTTCTGATGATGTCTTTTATGCTCAGGCATTCCAAATTTTAAGTTATATTTTACTGGATACGAACGCTTCTCCTATTAAGAGAGCATTATTGGATTCTGGGATTTGCCAGGAAGCAGAAGGATGGTATGATTCTTCCAATTGGGAAACTTCTTTCCAAATTATTGGCAAAAATGCAGAAAAAGAAAATTTAGAGGAATTTTGCCGTATCATTCATGATACGTTAGAACAGCTTGTGGAAAATGGTTTGCCAACAGAGTTAACAGCTGCAGCTTTAGATAAAATGGAATTTATCCTGCGGGAAGAAGATTATGGAAATAGACCGAAAGGATTGGTCTATATCGCATCTTGTTTAAAAAGTTGGCTGCATAACGGTTCTCCTTTTGCGCCGCTGCGGAAACTGAATATGTTCCAAGCAGTTAAGAAAGCTGCTTTAGAAGATCATTTATTTGAAAAAATGATTCAAAAATATCTTTTGGATTCAAATAATAAAGTTTATTATGCGCTTTCTCCCGAAGCAGGGAAACAGGATCGTGAGGATATGGCTTTTCAGGCTGATTTGGAAGCGTTACAAAAGAAAATGTCAGCAGAAGATCTAAAAAAGATCGAAGAGGATTTAAAATCTTTGGAGCGTTTCCAGCAGCAAGAAGATTCACCGGAGCTGTTAGAACAAATCCCTTTGTTGGAATTAAAAGATGTGGCAAAGGAAGCAGAAAAAGTTGTATTTACGCAGGAAACGATAGGAGAGATTCCTGTTTTCTTCCGACCTATGGATACCAATGGAATTGTTTATTTCCGATGGTTATTTGATACAGATGATGTGTCAGAAGAGGAATTGACACATCTAGGAATTGCGGCAGATCTTATGACAAAACTGGATACCGCAAAGTATACCATGTCTGACTTAGCAGCGGAAAAAGATCGTCTGTTTGGTGCATTTTATGCTTCCAATTCTTTTTATGGGAAAGATAAAGCGCATGCAAAATCCTTTTTTACACTTCATGGATCTTTCTTAAACAGCAAAATGCAAGAGGCTTTGGCACTGATGGCGGAATGCCTGAATCATACAGATTTTAAACAAGAGGATCATGGAAAACAAATTTTGCAGGCAAATCGTATTCAAATGGAAAATTTCCTTTTGAACTCTGGTCATTTAACTGCAATTAATCAGTCTCTGGAGGCATTATCTGCTGAAAATTGGGGGATTGAAAAGACAAAAGGCGTAGATTATCTGCATTTTCTGCAGAAAACTTTGGAGCAAGAAAAATTGCAATCTATTCTGAAAAATGTAGAAAATATTTTAAATCGTGAGGCTGTTTTATCCCGTCTGCAATTTGCCGTTTGTTGTTCAGAAAAAGAAATGAATCAGTTAAAAGATTTACTTCCAGAATTTTTGAAGATGGTTCAAAAAGGTGCCAAAGTAGGAGAGAAGCGTGCATTTCATCCCCAGCTTGGAATGAAGAAAGCAATTAAAGTAGCAGGAAAAGTACTTTATAATGCAGAGGCATTTGGCTTTGATGCAGAAAAGTTTCCTTATAGTGGAAAAATGTGCGTATTACGGAATGTCCTGAATCAAGAATATCTGTGGAATAAGATTCGTGTGCAAGGCGGTGCATATGGTTGTGGTTGCCAGTTTAACCGGTTAAATCAAGGGTATTTTTATTCTTATCGGGATCCCAATCTGCAGAAAACTTATGATATATACAAAAATGCTGGGGATTTCTTAGATAAATTTTCTGCAGATCAACGTGAAATGTCAAAATTCATTTTAGGCGCAGTCAATCAAAAAGATCGTCCGAAACATTTTAGCGAACGATTGGAAGAAATGTTATATCATCATTGGAAAGGTATTACCAATGAAATGATTCAGCAAGAACGAAATGAAATAATAGAAACAACATGTACAGATATTCAACAATATGGTCAGTTATTTCATCAGTTATCTGAGCAGGATTTAAGTAAATGTTCTGTTGGATCATCTGTAGAAATCCAAAAGCAAAAAAATTATTTTGATGAAATGAGCACATTGATGCAATAAATAATAAAAGGAAAAGTGCAATTTAAATAGGAGCAAAAAAGACTGTTTAAAATTAGATAACAGTCTTTTTTGTTCGTATTTTTTATGGAAATGTTTTCAAGAACGTAGCGGGAGTAGTAGCAAAATCTAGTTCAATTTCTTCGCAAAACACAACTTTTGCGAAGAAATATAACAAAACTTGAAAGGAACATACTATTTTCTGCATAATTCTAGTTAAATTCCTTTATTTTTAAAATCATGTGATCATATCTTTCATACTATATTTATTTGAAATGATATTAAACTGTTCTCTCATTAAGCTTATTTACTACTTTTGAAATTCTCTTATTATATGATAAAAATAATCATCTCTATATAACTATCATAAATTTATATTTTTATGGAATTTTATAATTCCATAAAATTTGTAATTTATTATATATACTATATCATTATTATTATATAATGTAACCTTATAACGTAATGTAATGTTTCATTTACGCCTGAGGTGTTATAAGAACTAACTTCCCTACTATGCTTCATGTTAGGAAATAATTAGTTCTATTTGATTTAACGTTTTGGATATGATCTTTTGGTATAGTCACGCATTCTTTTACCTTATAGAATAGAAAATTCTAAAGAAAACGAGGACAAATAGATGAAGCTACGTTTAGATTGGAAAAAAAGCTGCTGCTATGCTGTTTCTGTAATAGTTACAATTTAGATTATTATTAAAATTAATTTACATAAAATAATTATGGTATACTTATATATTTATATATAATAAAAAAGGAATGAGAACCTCATTCCTTTTTATATTTACACCTTATTAAATGAATACTTAATAGCTTACGTTAGCCACACCTAAATAACTGGAAGGATTTACATAGTTACCATTTACCAATACAGAGAAATGGCAATGATTCCCTGTGGAGTTACCAGTAGAGCCGCATTTTGCAATGGTCTGCCCACGAGATACGGTCTGACCTTTTGATACAACAAGAGAAGAATTATGACCATACAATGTGGTAATTCCGCCGCCATGGTCAATAATAATAGTATATCCATAACCACTCATCCAGCTGGAATAAATGACGGTACCAGCCTCTGCTGCGACAATATTTGCACCGTAAGATGCGGGAATATCATATCCGCTATGAGATTCCCACCTACCTGTAACAGGATTAGATCTCTGAACAAATCCACTGCTCAAACTAGAAGAAGATGCGGGTTTACTGGGAACAGGCCAACAGAATTTACCACTTCCGGTATATGTACTGGTTGCTGAAGTGCTACCCAAGCTGGCAATGGTTTGCTGAATCTGCTGATCTGCGCGGTTATTCGAAGCAATCAACTGTTCATACTTTGCTTCATCATTTTCATATGACTCCAGAAGTGCTTGCTTTTGTTTTACCAATGCATCCATACTGTCATATTTTTCTTTTTGAATGTTCAAAACTTCTTCAGATGCAGCTTGGGCTTCTGCAATTTCATCTGTTTTTTCCTGGATGGTATCTTGTGTAGCTTGCAGTTCATCCAACAGTTGCTTATCATAAGACATGATGTCATTGACATACTGCATTCTCAAAAGCAAATCAGAAAAATCCTTGGAATCCATTAAAATATCTAAATAGCCAATGGTACCATTTTGCTGCAAAAACTTTAGTCTTGTACTTAAGTTTTCGAACTGCCCATCTCTTTTTTCTGTTGCTTCGTCTAATTGTGCTTGGGAAGCATTTAATTGTGCAGTGATGGCATCATAGTCGCTTTTTGCAGCATCATATTCATTCTGCACACTAATCATCGCTTCATCCATTGCGTCCAATTCTTCTTGAACAGATAATTTTTTTTCTTGCAAATCAGAAATCGCATCCATTGCATTTTGTGTTTGTTTTGCTAGCTGCTCTCTTTTTGCCTCTAATTCAGCAAGGGTTGCGCCAGAAACTGAGGCTTGCCCCATAGATAACATAGAGATTGCAACTATTGCAGAAACAGCATAGCAGCAACCTTTTTTCCAATCTAAACGTAGCTTCATCTATTTGTCCTCGTTTTCTTTAGAATTTTCTATTCTATACTGTTGTTTATTATAATAGAAATTTAACAAATTTTCAATAAATTTGCAAAAAAAAGAGATTTTTCATTCTTTTTTAAGATTTCCATTTTTGTATCGTACAGTTTTTTATCGAGTGGTCTGCACAAATGCAGGCTTGATAATCTTCTATTGTCTGAAATAGTAAATAAAAAGATTTTCCTTGCCAAGTAATATCAGAAAAAAAATGTCTGCCTTGAGAAATGAAGCAACTGTCTTTTACTGCAAGTAAACCAGTACCTAAAGCTTTGCCTAAAGCTTCCTTTCCACACCATATTTGGTAAAAAAAATCTATTTTTTCTTTGTCTGGTAATGTTTCATAAACAGCAAATTCCCATTCTGTCATTAAACGTATTGCCACACGATCAGAATAAGGACGTTTTTCTTGTATATCTATACCCAATAAATGACAACGAGGAAAGATAGCACAGGCGAAAAAGTGTCCGCTATGGGATAGGCTGATTGCCATAGATTTTTTTTGCAAAATAGGCTTGCCTGAAGCTGTAAAAGATAACGATTGAAATTGTTCTGATGAAATATGTTTTTTTAACAACCAGTAAGCACCGAAAGAACGCAACAAATCAGAACCTGATTTATTCCTCAAATATTGCTGTATATGCTCTGGAAATTCATTGCAGGCTTCTTGAGAGGAAACGATCGGTTCTATTTCGTCTAAAGTTCCATATATGATCTTTGGATTATCACTCATTCTTCTTCCTCGTCTGGTTGTTGTTGTACAAGCATAGCAAGATCAGTTGACGCGGTATATTTTTCAATCATACGAGCAGGATTATAAGATCTTTTTGCTTTACGCATGCCTGCAAGTCCCATATCTTCTTCACGGTTGATCCATTTTACATCTTGGCATGCATGAATTACATACTGCTGATTGATCATAGGATAAATTCCAGGTACGTCAGAGAGGCCTTTCTCAATATGAATCAGCTGCATATCCGGCAGAAGACGTTCTCCGACAGTAAAACCTAATAGTTTTCCGTCGTCATAAATGGTTCCTCCGGTTAAATTTAACTCCTTCATATAGTTTAAAGCAATATGCACAGATTGTTGCTCATGATCCAGATTCGCATTTTGCTTTTCTTCTCTCCAAGTATCGTATAAATGTAAGCAATCTTCCAACATAGCCTGATTATTTGGATCAATGGGATGATATTCATAATTAGGATGTTGTGCTAAAAACTGGTTGATATGATTGCGTTTTCCATGCAGCTTTTTTCCTTTTAATGTTGCTAAAGATTCTCTATCATAAACATAGTCCCAAGAATATTCTTGCGGGATAAAGTATAGTTGAGGACAGTGTTTTTTTAATTCATCTACTAAGAAAGTCCAGATATTGCGATAAATTGGATAAGTACCAATTTCCCGCATATAGTCTAAGCCTAATTGAACTGCTTTTTTATAATTGCAAGGCTTCCCCTTCATAGGCAGTGGTGCCCACAAATAGATAGGAAATGTCCCAAATTTACATTTTATATACAAACAATTCTCCGCTTCTGCATATTCCATTTTCCCATCGATTCCCCAAATAAAAAGGTTTACGAAGGAAAGATCAGAGCATTCCGGAGACCATGGTTTTGTGTACTGTTCAATTTTTGATTTACTTTCTATGGTAAATGGATGAAACTGCAGAATTTCCTGTGCTTTTACTTTGTTCTTCTGTAAAGTTTCTAACATAAAATTGCCTCCATATTTCATTCAATATTCATCGATAATATAACAAAAATCCTTTTCTTTGTCAGAGAAAACGGCTTTTGCTTCTTCTGCGATCTTTGTATCATATAGTTCTAGAAGCGGCATAGCTTCTTCAAAAGAAAGGTATCCTAATAACAGCTGTAAAAAATGACCGCTGCTGATGGAAAAAGCAGGCTTGTAGTTTTGTCTGTTTCCGTTGCAATCCCAGACGCCATTGTTTTCTGCAATTATATCATCTCTTATTTCTACAAGAAAAGAAAATGACAATTCTAATTGTTTTAAAAGCATCGGAATATGAATTGGTGCCATTACACTTTTTGCAATCCTTTTTTTATCCCAGTTGGCACAATGCGTAATCGTTGCAGGGGGAACTTTTACAACGATTTTGCGGTCGCAAGAGATTTTTTCTAAAGCAAGCAATAGTTGATCAGTCCCTTCTTGATTGAGTGCAACAAATTCAGGTACATCAACGGCATCAGCAGTTTCATAGTAAACGCAATAGCTGCTTGAGGAAATAGAACCTATTATTTTGCCACGATCTTGCTGATAGTCTTCCATTTTCAATGAGAAATCATCAGGCGTACGTAAAATAATACCATTATATTTTTTTGAAAATACTTGATAAATGGGATAAAGTTTCTCTACGTTACGAATTGGCGTAATAGATAAATCTATTTTCTCTGCACTGATTTTGTTTGTAAACGTAAGATAGGCGGCATCTGATACCACAAATGCGCCAAAAGAGTCATAGAGTCCAGGAGTAACAGGCGTTAAAGGTGCAACCAATCTATTTTTTTGATAAAGCTGCCGCATTGCGAAACGAAATACCCGCCCCATGAGCCCTTGTTTTCGGTAATCAGGGTGTGTACATACGCCGCAAATCATGGCAGCGGGAATTTCTTTTCCACGGATGTTTACCAGGTAAGGGTACGTATGCAGGCAGCTTTGAATCATTCCATCTTCTTCCCATACAAAAGACCATTCTGGAATTACACGATACTGAAAAAACCAGTTTTGAAAAACCGGACTATCGTGGAAACAAATATTCCATAATTCTTTTAGTTGTTGTAAATCATCTTTTGAAGCAGCTCTTAACATCATTTTCACCTATTATACCATCAATTTATGAATTTTTTGTAAACAAAATCCGTTTTCCGTTTTATAAAAATAAAAAGGCAGCATACACAATCCAATGAAAACAATTCACTGATGGATAGTATAATACACTACCTTAAAATTATCCAGTAAACGGAAGAATAAATTGTGTTTAGAACATTTTTGAAACGAAAGAATTTACTTTTTAGATGGATAGTTGTTTCCTATGCAATCAGGAAGTAGATTAATTGTTTAATTGAGATATTCCATCATTCCATATTTTTTGAAAGGCAGATGGCAAAGCATATTTTTTTTCAGCTTGAAGGGGCGTAACCCATATAAATGGCGTTTCGCCAAATTCTTTTACACGAACAAAATATGGTTCCATATGCCATTCGATGTGGGTGAAAATATGCTTGTGCAGTGGTAAGATAGAAATATCCGCTTGATGAATACCCCATTGGGAAAATGCAGCAGGTGCCGAAATATCTGCTGAAATATTTGGCAGTTCCCATAAACCTGCTAATAATCCCTTTTCTCCCCTTTTGTGTAATGCAATTTCATTTTTGTCATTTACCAAAAAGAAAACAGAAAGATGTTGTATTTTTCTGGCATTTTTCTGGCTTTTTACTGGATAAAAATCAATGGCATTTTTTTGATAAGCCAGGCAATAAGGACGAACAGGACATTTGTGGCATAATGGATCTCCGTTGGGCAGGCAAATACATGCTCCCAGTTCCATCAGTGCCTGATTAAATTGACCTGGTTGATCTTTTGGCATCATTTCTTCCAAAATTTCTTTCCAGTACACTTTTGTTTTTGCTGCTGCGATATCTTGTGCATCTGCAAATAATCGGCTCATAACCCGAAGTACATTCCCGTCTACTGCTGCATTGGGCAGACCGAATGCGATAGAAGCCACAGCTCCAGCCGTATAATCACCAATGCCTTTTAAACTGCGGATTTCCTTGTATGTATTGGGAAATATACCATCGTATGTTTCTACAATTGTTTTTGCAGCAGTTTGCATGTTACGTACCCGGTTATAATACCCTAATCCTTGCCATAACTTCAATAGTAAATCCTCTTCTGCTTGGGCAAGATCGAGGATTGTTGGCAGAGCTTCTAAAAAACGTCTATAATACCCTTTTACTGCCTCTACGCGGGTTTGCTGTAACATAATTTCTGATATCCAAATGCAGTAAGGATCTGTAGTTTTTCTCCAGGGTAAGTCTCTGGCATTTTTTTGGAACCATTCCATTAAATCAGGAATAAATGTATCAATATCATCTTGTTTGCACATAGACAACCCCCGTTTTTTATCAGGCACTCTGTCTGATAGAAAATAGTTTTTGATAGCAGGGAATAATGAGTCCGCCTACTGAATTGCCAAGTGTCATAACGATTGTAACAAGTAAGCAATGACTGTCCCATGCTCCAGCTAGAGAAAAAGAGTATGTATTTGCAATACAGTGCTCATAGCCACTCAGAATAAAAACCATGATTGGCAAGAAAACTGCGGCAAATCGAATCATAGATCCATTGAAATTTTTGAAAGTATCTACTGCAATAAACATTAATAAACCGCAGAAAATAGATAATACAAACACACTTCCCAGCTGATCGTTTAACTTAATGGCGACAAGTTCATTTACACGATCTGCCATAGCAGGATAAATTCGTGTCAGACGAATTAATTGAGCGAAAAGATAGGTCCCAGTCACATTGCCCAGCCAGGTAATTATAATTTCTACCAGATAAATTGGTTTATGAAATGGAATATATCCAATTTTACCAGTATAAAGCTGGAACCCGAAAATAAGAATTGTCATTAATCCGGCAGAAAATAGAAAACTGCCAGCCAGCGTATTTTCTTGCATCAAAAAAATAGTACCGCCAACACCAATCATTAATCCAGAGATGATTGCAGAAACTGTCTAATTCTTTCCATATTTAATTTTCTCCCCATAGTTCACATAGTTATTTATAGAAGCCGGCAGCTTGACCAGCCTCTTTTTGTTAAATCATTTTATCAAATAAACCTGTAAAATCAAAAGTTGCTAAATAATCTTTCGGTGTTTCCGCTCTGCGGATCATTTCAACGGAACCATCTTCTTTGTAAAGCAGTTCTGCGGAGCGAAGTTTCCCATTATAGTTGTAACCCATGGAAAAACCATGTGCGCCGGTGTCGTGGATATACAAGATATCGCCAATCTCGATTTTCGGCAATAATCGATCAATAGCAAATTTATCGTTGTTTTCACACAGACCACCTGTTATATCATACATATGATCGCAAGGCTCGTGTTCCTTGCCTAATACGGTAATATGATGATATGCACCATACATTGCAGGACGCATCAAATTAGCGGCACATGCATCCAAGCCAATATATTCTTTGTAAATATGCTTTTCATGAATAGCGGTTGCAACCAGGGCACCATAAGGAGCCAGCATAAAGCGTCCCATTTCTGTATAGATAGCGACATCATCCATACCGGCGGGAACCAGGATTTCGTTATATACCTGGCGAACGCCCTCCCCGATCACCATGATATCACTTGCAGTATCATCAGGACGATAAGGTACGCCAACGCCGCCGGACAAGTTAATGAAAGAAATATGAACACCGGTTTCTTCCTTTAGTTCTACGGCCAATTCAAATAGAACTTTGGACAGCATGGGATAATAGGAATTTGCAACTGTACTGCTGGCTAAGAAAGAATGAATTCCAAAGTGCTTTACCCCTTTTTCTTTCAAACGCGTAAAAGCTTCTTTGATTTGTTCTTTTGTCATGCCATATTTTGCATCACCAGGGTTGTCCATTATTTCATTACTAACTTGGAATACACCGCCGGGATTGTATCTGCAGCAAACTGTTTCTGGGAATTCGGCAAGCTTTTCGAAAAAGTCCAGATGTGTAATATCATCAAAATTGATAATTGCACCTAATTTTGCAGCATAAACATAATCTTCCGCCGGTGTAACGTTAGAAGAAAACATAATGTCATGTCCTTTGTATCCTACTGCTTCGGAAATCATCAATTCTGTATAAGAAGAACAGTCTACCCCGCATCCTTCTTCCTGTAAAATCTTTAAGATTCCAGGTGTAGGCGTTGCTTTTACTGCAAAATATTCTTTAAATCCCTTGTTCCAAGAAAATGCAGCATTCACTCTTCTTGCATTTTCCCTTATCCCCTTTTCGTCATAAATATGAAAAGGTGTAGGATATTTTTGGATGATTTCCAATGCTTTTTCTTTCGTTAAGAAAGGTACCTTTTCCATTTCTTTCGTTCTCCTTAATGTTCTCTTTCTAATTTAACACACACTGAAAAATTATAGCAAAAACATAAAAAAATTGCAATCTTATCAGAAAAAATGTAAAAGAAAAAAGTTCCAATCTTATGCGAATGGAACTTTTTTATCGTTATGCAGGAATAATTAAATGGAAAATAAACTGGTCGCCAATTAAGAACAGACCCAGTGCGAATACATAAAATGCAAACCATTTCAGCTTTTTGTTTTCGATAATTTTTACCATAAAACGAATTGCAAGATAGCCTGAAATCGCTGCTGTTATGCAGCCACATACAATAGGAAGTACACCAAAGGTTTCTCCCAATGCAACTTCACCAGTAATTATATCTTTCAATGTCAATACCATTGCGCCTAAAATAGCGGGGATGGATAACAGGAAAGAGAATTTGGCTGCATTTTTACGATCCATATTTCTAGAAAGGCATCCACTGATGGTCATACCAGAACGAGAAATCGCAGGAGCAATAGCAATACCCTGCATGGTACCGACTACTAAAGCGTCAAAGATAGACATATTGCGGATTTTCTTTTTCCCGGTGCGGCGCGTATCTGCATATAGCAGAACCAACCCTGTAAATAAGAAGTTAAAGCCTAAATTTTTTGCACCTACGAAGATTTCTCCTAATGCATCATTAAATAACAAAGCAGCAATAACAGTAGGAATGGTACCTGCTACCAATAATGCCGTTGTACGTTGAAAAGGATTCTTAATCAAAGGCCAAATATCTTTCCAATAATAAATAAATACGGCAATGAGTGTAGCCATATGTAAGAAAATATCGAATGCCTGTGTTGCTTCTTCTAATCCAAAAATATCATGAAACAATGCTAAATGTCCAGAACTGCTGACCGGTAAAAACTCCGTTAAACCTTGGATTAAGCCAAGGATGATGCCTTCTTTGACGTTCATGTGTAATACCTCCGCTTGAAATATTTTAATTCAACTGCAAAAGATGGATAAAATAGTTTGTGCCATCTATTACCAACGCTTCTGTGCTATTATACAATAGGAAGAACAATCTTGCAATTATCTTTTTAACCTGCTAAGATAATACATACGGCAATTTTAAAATCACATGCACAGTATTTTATATGATATTTCAAAAATAGAAGAATGAACAATTAGAAAGGAAATAAAAAATGGAACATTTAAGATTTGAAGATATGAATCTATCTCCAGAAATCTGCCGCGCAATTTTAGATATGGGTTTTGAAGAGACAACTCCTATCCAGGCAGAAGCAATCCCTCCTATCTTAGAAGGACGTGATGTAATTGGTCAATCTCAGACAGGCACCGGTAAAACGGCTGCATTTGGTATTCCTTGTTTGGAAAATATTGATGAAACGGATCGCAGCTTACAGGCCGTTATCCTTTGCCCGACCAGAGAACTTGCTATTCAGGTTAGCGAGGAATTTCGTAAATTATTGAAGTATAAAGATAATATCCGTGTGCTGCCCATTTATGGCGGACAGCCTATTGATAGACAAATTGTTGCATTAAAAAAAGGTGTACAAATTATTATTGGTACCCCTGGCAGAGTAATGGACCATATGAGAAGACATACGTTGAAGATGGATCATGTGCGTATGATGGTTTTGGATGAAGCAGATGAAATGCTGGATATGGGATTCCGGGAAGATATCGAAACAATCCTGGTAAAGGTTCCCGCAGAACACCAAACCCTCCTCTTCTCTGCCACACTTTCTCCAGAAATACTGGATATTACAAAGCGATTCCAAAATGATCCTGTATTTGTAAAGATTGTGCGGAAGGAATTAACTGTTCCCAATATTGAACAGTATTATTTTGATGTAAAAGAAAAAAATAAATTGGATGCGCTAACACGCATGATTGATATTTACGATCCTAAACTGGCATTGGTATTTTGCAATACGAAAAAACGAGTAGACGATTTGGTAGAAGCATTGCAAGGACGCGGTTATTTCGCGGAAGGGCTGCATGGAGATTTAAAACAGCCCCAGCGGGACAAAGTCATGCAGAAATTCAGAAATGGAACCATTGAACTGTTGGTCGCAACGGATGTAGCCGCACGCGGTATCGACGTAGATGACGTAGATATTGTATTTAACTATGATGTACCTCAGGATGAAGAATACTATGTACACCGTATCGGTAGAACTGGTCGTGCGGGCAGAAGCGGTAAAGCATTTACGTTCTGTGTAGGAAAAGAAATCTATAAACTGCGGGATATTATGCGTTATACCAAAACAAAAATCATTCAGCAAAAGCTTCCAACTCTAACAGATGTGGAAACAATGAAAACAAATCTGTTCTTAGATCAAATTCGTGAAATATTGAAAGAAGAACGTTTGGGAAGCTACATGGATACTGTGGAATCCATGATGGGTGAAGAATATACAGCGATGGATGTGGCTGCTGCATTGTTAAAGTACAATATTTCTGCTTTTAAAGTAGATGATTCCGATATTTTAGATGATATAAATTTAGGCGGAACAGAGCTTTATGGTGGTGATAGTGAAAAGATGGTGCGCGTATTCCTGAATGTAGGCAAAAAACAGAAAGTGCGCGCAAAAGATATTGTAGGTGCCATTGCAAACGAAGCTGGTGTACCTGGAAAAGCATTGGGTGCAATCAATCTTTATGATGACTATACATTTGTGGATGTACCCCATGAATATCTGCGGGACGTAATGGTTGCAATGAAAAATTGCAGAATTAAAAATAAAAAAGTACATGCAGAAATTGCAAAAAAAGAAAAGAATAAACACCGATAAAAATGATTCTCTATTAGTTAGAGGATAACTATTGCAAATAAAAAGAAATAGCTGGAGCCTTCTTGCAGAAAGGATGCCAGCTATTTTTAATATCTGATAAAGTATCTTATGAAGGCAGTTACCGCAGTTTCTCATAAGAAATCAAAGTGGAAAATGTTTTCTTTTGGAAAACTGCCTTTGGAATTTTTTTCTGCCTTATTTTAATCATCTCTACGACCGAAAATTGCCATCAAACGCAGTAACTGTGCCAATGCTACTGCTGCAGATGCAACATAAGTCAATGCAGCTGCTGACAGTACACTTCTTGCACCTACAATTTCATCGCTATCAAGGAAGCTTTTACTTTCCAATAAATCCAGTGCGCGTTTAGAAGCATTGAACTCTACAGGCAATGTTACAAAAGAAAATAGTACTGCTACAGCAAATAACAAAATACCAAGGGTAATGAGAGGACTATAGCTTCTAGAACTAAATAACAACCCAATTAAAATCAAGGGCATTGCTAAGCGAGAGCTGATATTTGTTACAGGTACCATTATGCTGCGCAAAGTTAAGGGTACATAACCTACATCATGCTGAATGGCATGACCGGTCTCATGTGCAGCTACACCTAAAGCGGCAATAGAATCACTGTCATAAACACCTTCTGATAAACGAAGAACTTTGTGTGTTGGATCATAATGGTCTGTTAAATTACCAGCCACCCTTTCTACACGTACATCGTAGATACCAGCATCCATTAAAAGCTGGGTGGCAGTTTGCGCACCAGTATATCCTCTGCGGTTATGCACTTTGGAATAGCGGTTATAAGTGGATTGTATTTTGGTTTGCGCATAAATGGTTAACGCAATCGCCAGTAATAATAAGATCATTTCCATATCTTGCATTCACTCCTTTTTTTGCATATAAATAGTTTATTGCAAAAGAACGCCTGCTTGGATTTCGTGTCCCCTTAAATATGCATCTGTACTCATACGTTTTCCGCCACTGCCCTGCAGTTCTAAAATTTTTAAAGCTCCATTTCCTGTCATGACCATAAAATCTTTCTTAGAAACGGAAATGATTTGACCTGGTACTTCCTGACCTTGATAAACGATTGCTTCACCATTCCAAATTTTCCACTTTTCTTCCCCGTAACATGTATAGGCACCAGGAACAGGAGAAAGCCCATGTATCAGGTGTACAATCTCTTCCGCTGATTTTGACCAATCAATGTGGCATAATTCTTTTGTAATCATAGGGGCATAGGTAGAAATTTCATGATTTTGCGGAATCGGTGTAATTTCCTGTTTTTCCAGACCTGCAATTGTTTGAATGAGTAAATCAGCACCTAGTGTAGAAAGTTTGTCATGGACAGAACCATAGGTATCTTCAGAAGTAAGCGGTATTTCAGCCTTTAAAAGCATATCTCCGCTATCTAATCCTTTTGTCATATACATGGTAGTTACACCTGTTTTTTCTTCTGCGTTGATAACAGCCCACTGCATAGGAGCAGCCCCACGATAGAAAGGCAATAACGAACCATGTACATTGATACAGCCATATGGCGGTATATTTAAAATATCTACCGGTAAAATCTGTCCAAAAGCGACTACTGCGATCAAATCAGGCTGCAGAGAACGCAGTGTTTCTTGGAAAGATTCTTCTTTTACAGAATCAGGCTGAAAAACTGGAATTTGGTGCGCTAAAGCACACGCTTTTACAGGTGTAGGCACCAGTTTCTTTCCTCTTCCCTTCGGTCTATCTGGTTGAGATACGACACCAATTACTTCATGATGCTGTATCAATGCTTCCAATGACGGAACTGCAAATTCCGGCGTTCCCATAAAAACAATTTTCATCGTTTTCACCTCAAATTATTCATCGTCTTCGTTTGCTTCATAATATGTACCATCATTGGCACGATCGATATAAAGAATACCGTCTAAATGATCCAGTTCATGACAAATGGCACGCGCAAGCAATTCTTCGCCCTCTACTTCGAACATTTCACCATCCCGATTCATGGCTCTTGCTTTTACATAAAACGGTCTAGTTACTTCAGCGCATGCACCAGGCAGGCTTAGACAACCTTCTTCCCCTGTTTGATAGCCTTTTCTATCAATGATTTCAGGATTAATCATTTCTAATAGACCATCTCCTACATCGATGACTACAATTCTTTTCAAAACACCTACTTGAGGTGCTGCCAAGCCAACACCATCTGCTGCATACATGGTTTCTGCCATATCGTCCATCAGTGTTAAAATAGCTGGTGTGATTTCTTTTACTACTTTACAATGTTTTCTTAAAATTTCGTCATCCCGTAGACGAATTGTTCTTTTTGCCATATTTATCCCCCTATCTGACCATCTGCGAAGAACAGCATGATCTATTGCGCTACATTTTATCATAGTTTTTTGGAAGTTACAACTTGATTTAGATTAAAGTTGTATATCCGGTAAAAGACTAATGCGAATCTCATTTTTATATATACTTTTAATTTTTTCTGCTGTTTCAGGAATGATTTTTCTTAACCATTCTTCCTGATGAGAACGAAGCAATAAACGATAACGAAATTGTCCTCTAAATTTACCAGTAGCAACCGGACTGGGACCTAATATGCTGTCTGAAGGTTCCATTTTTTGCTGCACAAGCTGTGCAAAATCGTTTCCTGCCAGTTTTAATGTTTCTTCCGTGTCTCCTGTTAAAACAACAGAAAAAAAATAAGAAAACGGCGGATAGTCCAACACTTTGCGCAATGAAATTTCTTTTTCATAAAAAGCTGCATAGTCCTGTGTTTGTGCCAATCGGATGGCGTAGTGATCCGGCTGATACGTTTGAATATAAACGCGACCAGGAGTTTGCTCTCGACCAGCTCGACCTGCTGCCTGTGTAATGATTTGAAATGTATTTTCAGCGGCAGTATAGGTATTTTGATACAGTGCTAAATCAGCGGCCAGAATCCCTACTAATGTGACATTAGGGATATCATGTCCCTTTGCAATCATCTGGGTACCAATCAGAATATCTGCCTGCCCTTTTTTAAATGCTTGCAGTATTTTTTCATGGCTGCCTTTGGTGGAAGTGGTATCTAAGTCCATACGAAGTATGGTAGCTTGAGGAAACATTCTTCGCGCTTCTGCCTCTATTTTTTGCGTTCCTGTACCAAAATATTTAATATATTTTGACCCGCAAGTTGGACATACTTTTGGCAAGGGTACAGATCTGCCGCAATAGTGACAAACCAAAGCATTTTCTTTTGCGTGGTAGGTATAAGAAAGGTCACATTGCGGGCAAGTCATAACATGCCCGCACTTTCTACAGGAAACAAAGGTAGAAAAACCTCTCCGGTTGAGTAACAACATAATTTGCTGTTTTTTTTCCAGATTTTCCCGAATTGCAGCCTCTAATCCAGTACTAAAGACAGAATGATTTCCGTTTGCCAGTTCTCTGCGCATATCCGTTAGTATCACTTCCGGTAGATGGCTTCCTTTGGTGCGTTCTGTAAGTTCTACCAAAAGATATTCCCCTTGTCTGGCTTTATGATACATGGTAATTGGCGGCGTTGCACTGCCTAAAATAATGGTCGCCCCTGTTATTTTTGCATATGCCAAAGCCACTTCTCTTGCATCATATTTTGGTGTCAGATCAGAATAATAACTGGTTTCCTGCACTTCATCCACAATAATGATGCCTACGTTTTGAAACGGAACAAACATGGCAGAACGAGGACCAATGATTACAGAGATTTCCCCGGCAGCTGCGCGTTTCCACTGATCCAATCGTTCTCCCATTGAAAGGCGGCTGTGTGTCATGGTCACTTGATTTCCAAAACGGGAAACAAACCGCTCAAAAATTTGTGGTGTTAAAGAAATTTCAGGAACTAATATAATGGCTTGCTTTCCTTCATCTAAAACATCTTGAATTATTTGCAAATAAATTTCCGTTTTGCCACTGCTGGTAATGCCACGCAGTAAAATCGGTCTTTCTTGCTGCTGTTTTCTTTCTTCACGAATGGCGCGTAATGCGTTTGCTTGCTCTGCAGTTGGTACAAAAGCCGATGTTGGAGCGATAGAAGAAGTATCTGCTGCAAAACGAAAATCTTGTTTTTTTTCTTCTACAAGAATGTCATTTTTTAATAATGTCTTTAAAGAAGAAAGGCTTAACTGATTTTTTTTAATTTCTTCCATAGAGACAGTTTTATTTTGCAGAAAAAAAGTGAGCATTTTCCGTTGTTGCTCTGTCCCCTTTTTCTTTTCCAGTGCTTGCAGGCGTTCCATCACATCCTGCGTAGATAAATTCAGTGTAAAATAGCGTTTTTGCCGTATATATTTGTGGTAAGCAACCTTCTGTACAATACGAACTGCGATTTTACTTTCCAAACGGCGTAAAATAGCTTCTGTTTTATTTCCAAATGTATCTTCTAACTCTTGCAATGGGGCGGAACCGCCATGTTCCTGTAAAAAGAGAATGAGATCCGATTCTCTATCATCCAACTGTTCCGGAACAGACTCCAGGACTGCAAACCAACTGCTTTTGGTGCGAATACCAGGCGGCATTACAGCTTGTAAAGCTTGACTCATGGTACAAAAATAATGATCTTTTAACCATTTCGCCAGCTGAATCAATTCCGGTGTAAATGCGGGCTGTAAATCATCTAATATTTCGCTGATTTGTTTTATTTTTTCCGGATCTATTTCACTTTGATTGGTAATGCCTAAAATATATCCTTCCAGTTTTTTATTTTTTTGACCAAAGGGTACTAAAACTCTTTGCCCGATACAAACTTGATCCAACCATTTTTCCGGCACCAAATAATCAAAAATTCGGTCGGCGGAAGCGTGATGCATATCTACAATAATATTTGCTATTTTTTGCACAAAAATCCGCCTCCTCTATGAAAAAACATGTAGCAAGAAAAGTGACCTTGTGGGCCACTTTTCTTGCTTTACATCTGAATATTTTCTGAATTATCATGAGCAGTTTCTGTAGGCTCCATATTTTCTACATCTTCAGAAATCATTTCTTCATCCTCCGCAGCTTCTGCCTCCTTTGCAGCATGGATGCGGATCTTTCCTTCTGCCAACTCAGTTACAGCAATAGATACCGGTTTATCTACTGGAATGTGATCTGTCATAGGCGCAGCGTGATCCACTAACTGTCTTGCTCTTTTTGCCGCTGCAATTACAATGGTATATCTGCTTAATAAAGTATCATCATCTACTTTATCCTTTAAAATTTCTAATAAATCAGTATAAGACGGACGTAACATAATCAAATCTCTCCTTTAAAAATTTTCTGAATATCTTGGTTTCGTACACACTTCATAGATTCCGCCCGCAGAATCGTCTCTACATCTTCTACAGCTTCCTCTACTCGTTCATTGACAACGACATAGTCATATTGATCAACTAATTCCATTTCTTCTAATGCGCGGCAAATACGGCGGTTAATCGTTTCTTTATCTTCTGTACCGCGATTTACCAGACGATTCCCTAATTCTTCCAATGTAGGGGGAATCAGGAAGATGAGCACAGCAGAAGGATAGATTTTCTTTACCTGCAGTGCGCCTTGCACTTCAATTTCTAAAATAACGTTTTTCCCTATTTCCAGTTGTTCCTCTACATATTCTTTGGGGGTTCCGTAAAAGTTTCCGCAAAATTCTGCCCATTCCAACAGCTTACCATGATCCCGCATTTCAAGAAATTCTTCTTTTGTGCGGAAGAAATAATGTACGCCATCTACTTCATAATCTCTTGGTTTACGTGTTGTTGCAGAAATCGAAAGGGCATAATTTTTCTCTTTTACTAATTTTCCCACAACTGTCCCTTTACCAGAACCGGAGGGACCAGATATGATCGCCAAAACCCCTTTTTTCGCTCTCATAGTTTGTTCCTCTTTTCTTATTGTATTCCCATACCGAATTACTCCAGATTTTGGATTTGTTCCCGTATTTTTTCAATTTCACTCTTCATCGCAATCGTTACTTGCGTGATTTGGATATCATTTGCCTTGGAAGCAATGGTATTGGTTTCTCGATTCAATTCCTGAACTAAGAAGTCAAGCTTTCGCCCTACTTGACCACCCTGCTCTAAAATATCCTGTAACTGTACCAAGTGGCTATCCAATCTCGTTAATTCTTCATCAATACAGCTTTTGTCTGCAAAAACTGCAACCTCCATTGCGAGGCGCTGGGGATCTACTTCTACACCTTCTAAAAGTTCATGCAATCTTGCGTGCAATTTTGCTTGATATTCCTTTGTAACCAGAGGTGCTCTTTCTTTGATTTGCGCTACCATGGCAACAAGGGCGTTTCGTTTTTGCAAAATATCCTGTTTTAAGTTTTCGCCTTCTATTTCCCGCATAGCCAGGAATTTTTCCAGTGCTTTTTCTAACGCAGGACATAAAATTTCCCAGAGTACAGCTTCTTCATTTTCTGCTTTTTCTACTGTTATCACATCAGGGAATTTTGCAACTAATTCCAGCATATTGCCTTCTAACAAACGCAGTTCATCCTTCAGTAAAAATAATTTTTTTAAATAAGCGCTGGCTAAAGGCATGTTTAATTTTACATCCACATCACTAGACGAAAAAGATTCAAAATTGATATAGACATCAATTTTACCTCGGAAAACATCCTGCAAAATTCTTTTCTTTACCGGATCTTCCAAAGCAGCAATGATACGAGGCATTTTAATCGTAATATCGTTATATCTGTGATTGACCGATTTTATTTCAACGGTAAAACGGCGATCATTGGCAATTTCTTCCCCTTTTCCATAACCAGTCATGCTTCGGATCTTTTGACTCACAATGTTCCCCTCCTTCTAACCAATCAAATGGCAAGGTGTTTTATCATTGCTCTTATTATACGAAGGTTTAGTGGAATGACGCAATAAAATGACAAGAAAAAGTATTATTTTTTTAATTTTCGTCTAATTTATCTTTCTGTAGAAAAGTATGGGACAAGATTGGATGTATAAGAGTATTTGTGTTATAATAATAAAAATGTTGGTTTTCAGATGATGGGAGCGATTCTCATGAAAAAATATGATCCGATTAAAATAGATCCTATCCTTATTCTAAATGATTGTATTCGTTCAGTTTCCATTTTTGTTGCTGCTACTGTGATTGCAGTTTTTTTATTTCAGCGGGCATGGATCAGTGACAATATTTTTGGGGTATACCTGTTGGCAGTAGCGATTATTTCCGCTACGACAACGGGGTATGTATGGGGGATTCTTGCATCTTTCGGCGGGATATTCGCCATTAACTATTTTTTTACATATCCATTTTTAAAGCTGGATTTTACCATAGATGGGTACCCTATTACATTCTTTATTTTGTTATGTATGTCTATTTTAACAAGCACCATGACCGCAAAAGTGAGAAAAGAAACGCTGCTCTCTTTTTTGCGGGAAAAGCGGACAAACAGTGCCAATGAAATGATCCGCAGTCTTTATTCCTTACAGAATGAAGATGAGATTTTGGATGCGTGTGCAAAATATTTTTACCAAGCCAACCAATGTAGTGTTGTGCTTTACTTAGGCAGTCCTTTGGCGGCAGAAAAAGTAAAATTCTACTGTAAAAATGAATCGGATGAAACGATATTTTCCAGTCTTTTGGAAAAACAAATTGCGCAGCGGGCCTATGAAAAAAAAGGGATTTTTGGTGCGGCATCGGAAAAGAAAGATTACAATTGTCTAGGTACCTATTTACCTATTTTGGGTGATGGAATGGTATTTGGTGTAGTTGGATTTTTGTTTCCGAAACCTAAGTGGATTTCCGAAGAAAGTCTGCAATTTTTACTCTTTATGACTTCGCAGCTATCCTTTGCTTTGGAGCGTTATCGTATTTTATCAAAAACACAGCAGATCCAATTGGAAACAGAAAAAGAAAAAATGCGTAACAATCTATTGCGTGCCATTTCTCATGATTTGCGCACGCCTTTAACGTGTATCGTTGGGGCAAGTTCTGCTCTGCAAGAAAACCATGATTTACGCAATAGCGCGGATGGTGACGCGCTATTAGAACAAATACAATCAGATGCAAAGTGGCTGATACGTATTGTGGAGAATCTTCTTTCTGTCACACGCCTCAGCAGTACATCCGCAAAATTAGCAAAAAAAGAAGAAATTGTGGAAGAAGTTGTTTCTGAAGCGGTATCAAGAATTCAAAGCCGTTTCCCGCAAGCACAAATAATGGTATCCGTTCCTCAGGAACTTTTACTGGTTTCTATGGATGCAACACTGATTGAGCAAGTTATCATCAATCTTTTGGAGAATGCAATTGTACATGCCGATTCTGATCAACCATTGGAGTTATCCGTAAAGGTGGAACAAACGCAGGCGTTATTTATGATCCGTGACCACGGGAAAGGTGTTCCTGTTTCCCTTTTACCTCATTTTTTTGAGGGAAAAGATCTAATGAAAAAACCAGATGCTTCTCGCGGTTTAGGTATCGGACTGCCGATCTGTAAATCCATTATCAAAGCCCATGGTGGAACAATTTATGCAGAAAATATGCTGGATGGCGGACTGCAAGTTGTATTTTCTTTACCAATCTCAGAGGAGGTATTTCATGCATAAAACATTGATTTTGATTGTAGAAGATGAAGATAATATTTGTTCCTTCATCGAAACTACATTAAAAGCGAATAACTACTCTGTTATTACAGCAAAAAAAGCCTCAGATGCCCTCAGTATGGCTTCTTCTTATACGCCGGATCTCATGTTATTGGATCTAGGCTTGCCTGATATGGACGGAATTGAAGTTTTACGCCAGGTACGTTCTTGGTCAGTTATGCCTGTGATCATTGTATCTGCTAGATCGGATGAAGCGGAAAAAGTTCAGACCTTAGATTTGGGTGCGGATGACTATATTACAAAACCGTTCGGTACATCAGAACTTTTGGCAAGAATCCGAACTGCTTTACGTCATAGCATTCGTGTAGCAACGGAAGAAGCAGTTTTTCGCGTACGCGGTCTTTCTGTTGATTTTGCAAAACGCCAAGTCTTACTGAATGGAGCAGAAGTACATTTGACACAAATAGAATATAAAATTGTGTCCCTTTTGGCAAAGCATGCTGGGCGTGTACTTACCTATGATCAGATGATTGCAGAGCTTTGGGGACCTTATGCAGAAAAAGATAATAAAATTCTGCGGGTGAACATGGCAAATATTCGAAGAAAGATTGAAAAAAATCCAGCTGCACCCCAATATATTTTTACAGAAGTTGGCGTTGGCTATCGCCTTGCAGAAGAATAAAAAAGAGCCTATGGAAAGCAAACTCCCCTTAAGAAAACATTATTTTTCTTTTTTTTGATTTCTTAAGAGGAATTGCGACAGCTGTCCTCAAAAGAAAACAACACAGATAAAAAAGAAACAGCTGAAATTCTTATCATAGTAAGGATTTCAGCTGCTTTTGTTTTCTTATGAAGAAGATCCAAAACAGACGCTCTCTTAAGAAAACGGTTTTTGCATTCCTTGATTTTTTAAGAGAACTGTAATTGCAATCTTGATACAAAACATTTCCAATAAAAATTTGCGGGAATTTCTTTTGATATCAGGATTCCCGCAATGATTGTTTTTTCTTATGAAAGATACTACTTAGACTCTTTTTTATCCCAAAGCGCAATCTAAAATCATCATAAGAACAAATCCTAAAGCAGCTGCAATGGTGCTTACATTTGTATGACTTCCTTCTTGTGCCTCTGGTATTAACTCCTCTATCACCACATAGAACATCGCACCTGCGGCAAATGCCATCAAATATGGCAGTGCTGGTAAAATCCATTGAGATAACAGTATTGTAACAATGGCTGCAATTGGCTCTACTATACCAGATAAAGTGCCAAACAAGAAAGCCCGTTTCTTTTTCATGCCATAGCTATGCAGCGGCATGGAAATCACGGCACCTTCTGGAAAATTCTGGATTGCAATACCAACAGATAAAGAAAGTGCTGCAGAAAGACTGATTGCGTTGCCTTCAGCAAGCATGCCTGCAAAAACAATTCCTACTGCCATACCCTCTGGGATGTTATGCATGGTAACTGCCAGGATTAGCATGGTTGTTTTTTTCAGCTGCATATGAATGCCTTCCGGTTCTTCTTGATTTAAGTGAATATGCGGAACGAACTGATCCAGCGCAAGCAAGAAAAAGATACCTAGCAAAAATCCTATTGCGGCAGGAAACCATTTTAAGGAATGGCTGGTCAATTCCATGGCAGGTAAAATCAAAGACCAGACAGAAGCAGCAATCATAACACCAGCTGCGAAGCCAAGAAATGATTTTTCTACCAAAGGATGCAATTTATCTTTTAAGAAAAAAACTAATGCTGCACCCAACGTTGTACCAAGAAAGGGAATTATAACACCTATCATTACTGTTTGCATAGCTTCACCTCTTTTTTATTTTTATTAGCAGAATAACTATGTACTTTTCTTTTATATAGAAAATTGAGTCTGATTGCTTTTATTATGACGCAATGAAATTCTTTTTTATCATAGCGGAAAAATGAAAGAGAATCAATAGCTGAATAAAAAGAGGATCGTTTCTGGAAAAATTTTCTTTACAATCATATAACACAACATAAAAAACGGTAAAACCAAAATGGTTTTACCGTTTATGATTTATTTTGCGTAGTCTACCGCTCTGGTTTCACGGATCAGGCTAACTTTAATCTGACCGGGATATTCCAGTTCTTCTTCGATCTTTTTCGCAATATCTCTTGCCAGCAGTGTCATACCCTCATCGTCGACATCTTCAGGAACTACGATGATACGTAATTCACGACCTGCTTGGATTGCAAAAGATTTTTCAACGCCTTTGAAACTGTCCGCAATTTCCTCCAGTTTTTCTAAGCGTTTAATATAAGATTCCAAAGTTTCTCTTCTTGCGCCAGGTCTTGCTGCAGAAATTGCATCTGCTGCCTGTACCAAAACAGCTACAATACTGTTAGGCTCTACATCACCATGGTGTGCTTCTACAGCGTTAATAATGAGAGCAGACTCTTTATAGCGCTTTAATAAGCCGACACCAATGCTTACGTGAGAACCTTCCATTTCATGATCGACGCTTTTACCAATATCATGTAATAGACCAGCACGCTTTGCTAAATTAACATCAACACCCAGCTCAGCTGCCATCAGTCCTGCTAAGTGAGAAACTTCAATAGAATGCTTTAATACATTCTGTCCGTAACTTGTCCGATATTTTAATTTACCAAGCAAACGAACCAGCTCGGGATGAAGTCCATTTACACCGGTTTCAAATGTAGCTGCCTCACCTTCTTCTTTAATGGTAGTTTCCACTTCTTTTTTCGCTTTTTCTACCATTTCCTCGATACGAGAAGGATGTACACGTCCATCGATAATCAATTTTTCCAGAGCGATTCTCGCAATCTCTCTACGAATAGGATCAAAACCGGACAAGATAACTGCCTCTGGTGTATCATCGATAATCAGATCAATACCGGTCAAAGTTTCCAAAGCACGGATATTACGACCTTCACGACCGATAATACGCCCCTTCATTTCATCGTTGGGAAGTTGTACGACAGAAACAGTGGTTTCTGCCACATGGTCAACTGCGCAGCGCTGGATTGCGTTTGCCACGATTTCTCTGGAACGCTTATCCGCTTCTGCTTTCGCTTTGCTCTCTACTTCCTTGATCATCAGTGTTGCTTCATGTTTTACATCGTTTTCTACCATAGAAAGAATATAATTCTTTGCGTCTTCGGTAGTTAAACCGGAAATTCGTTCCAATTCCTGCAGTTGTTTTTCTCGGAGTTCTTTGGTTTCCTCTTTTTGTTTTTCCAATTCCTCCATTTTTTTGCTCAGCTGTTCTTCTTTTCTCTCATAAGACTCAGCCTTCCGATCCAGTGTTTCTTCTTTTTGGAATAAACGCCGTTCGTTTCTTTGCAGTTCATTTCTTCTTTCACGAACTTCCTTTTCCAAGTCATTTTTCGTGCGAATGCTTTCTTCTTTTGCTTCTAAAAGAATTTCTTTCTTTTTTGCTTCGGCATTTTTTATTGCATCATCCACAATTTTGTTTGCGCGTTCTTCCGCAACGCCAACCTTTGCTTCAGCTACTTTTTTACGGTAATAGATACCACATCCAACGCCCAGAATTAAGCCAACCACACAGCCAATTAACATCTGTTCTATGAAAAACACCTCCCCTATATTCATTTTTCAATGTGCAAATTATCATTATTCCATAAAAACAAGACGATGTGCATGGAAAACACACATATTATTCTAAAGCTTCATAGAAATAATGTCAAGGATTTTCCATTCTTCCCCCATATTGAAAAAGAATGAACCATTTAACGATAGAAATTCAAGCGTTCTAATTGAAAATTTTGTGGTTTTTTAACAATTATTACTTTTTTTTCTTACCGGTCAATTTATATTCCCCATATGCGGCAAATTCGGATTCTTGTATGTATACAGAGCCGTATTTTGCAAATTCTGCTTCCATTTCTGGCATTTTCTTTTGAAAAGCACAAAGAAGTCCCCGTTCTCCTTCTAAAAAGATTTCATTATAAATGGTACTTTGAAATAGTCTTAGAATTTCACGGTAAATCTCACCTGTTAGATAATCGATGGAATATTTCTTTCCGGTTCCTTCGCAAACAGGACATGGACAGCAAATTTGTTCTTCCAGCGGTGGATTTACTTTTTTTCTGGTTAATTGCATAAGCCCCAGTTCTGTGGCACCAATTACCATTGTTTTCATGCGATCTTTTCGTACGGCATCTTCTAACTGCTTGCGTAAGCGCAGTTGGTTTTCTTTGTCTACCATATCAATAAAATCAATAATGATAATACCAGACAGATTACGCAAACGGATTTGTGCGGCTGCCTCATTTGCTGCTTCTAAATTTACTTTTAAGTTATGCTTTTCCAGATCACCTTTTCCAGCAGATTTCCCTGTATTTACATCGATAACTGCAAGCGCTTCTGTTTGCTCTATGACTAAGAAACCTCCGCTTTTTAACCAAACTTTCCGGTCTAGAGCCTTTTTCCGTTTGCTTTCTATAAAATAAGAATCAAACAGTGGTATTTTTTCTTGATGTAAAATCAGTTTCGGTTGTCCTTTGCCATCAAAATATCCCATTTGCCGCATTTCTTGATAAATCTTGAGATTATCTACTACAAATTCATCCAGATCAGGTGAGAAAAAATCACGAACGGCAATTGCCCAGGGGCGGTCTTCTCCTAAAATCAATGCAGGTGCTTTTTGGTAAGCCGCATAATCTAATATTTTCTTTTTTTCCAGTAAAGAGGTTAATTCCTCCATATAGGTCTCTTTGTCTTTTCCTTTACCATTGGTGCGAACAATGACACCATATTCAGAGGGAAGAATTTCTTCTAGAATACAATGAATCCGGTTTCGTTCTTCATTTTGCTGAATTTTTGCAGAAATACCAATTTCACCAGGCTCATTGGGCAACAAAACCAAAAATCTGCCAGTTAAGGAAATCTGATCTGTAACAACAGCACCTTTTAATCCTACAGCGTCTTTTGTTACCTGCACTAAAATAGTATCGCCAACTTTCGGACGTCGTTTGTTTTTTTCCGTATCGGAAGCCGCGCGATGATTTCCATAATAAAAATAGGCATTTTTTTCAGTTCCAATCTGCACAAAAGCAGCTTGTAGATTGGGCTGTACTGCCTCTACTCTGCCCAAGTATATATTGCCTACCAATGAAGTTCTGCGAGAACTGGTATATTGTAATTCAATCAATTCCCCATTCTCCATTAGCGCAATAGCTGTTTGAAATGGAGAATAACTGATTAAAACACGTTTCATGAATTCACCTCAATTTCTATTTGCTTTTTCTTCATCATACCTTATCCATTCAAAAAATGCACTATTTTTTTGCAGTACAGTCAATGCAAGGTTTAACACAACTTGGCTACGATAAAAAAAGCATCTGAAATAAATTCAGATGCTTTCAAAATTATGCTTCTGGAGTCTTCATTTCACTCTCCGGCAGAAGTACATTTTCTTCCTCGCTATCTTCCAGGAAAAAAGTCTGTAATGTGGAGTCTTTCCCAAATGATACGATGGATTCCGCAAAAGCAGCGATTTCTTCTTTGGAAATATTTTGGCTGATCACTTCTTTTATCTGGTTTACAACGAATTCAGAAGTTTCACTATGGAATAGACCGATAACAAATAAGCAAATTACAATTACAGCTGTTACATAACAACGAAAGAAAAAAAGTGCACCTTCTGGATCAGGCTCTCGTCCTCTTTTTTTTCGCATGCGGTTTGTTCGGTAGGGATAAGTTTTCCTTCTGTCTGCCATGATGATCACCTCACATTCAATTTATGAGGACAATGGTACAAACATGCAAAAAAATTGAGCTAAATCAAGCTCTTCTTAAACAAATGTTTTTTTGATTTCTTAAGGGAAATTGCGATGGCTGTCTTTAGAAAAAAACGCACAGATAAAAATGAGATAGCTGAAATCCTTACTGTGATAAAGATTTCAGCTATTTTTACTTTTCTTATGGAAAGCCTTTCGTCAGTTCTGGTTTATTATTTTTTTTCAAAAAATAAAGGGAAAACATCGGTAAAACAAGAGCCTTCATTAAGTGTACTTTTCACTTGTATGGTCCCATTATGCGCCTGTGCAATCCAAGAAGCAATGGAAAGTCCTAAGCCGTTTCCTGGAATCTCTTTATTCCGTGATTTATCTGCTCGATAAAAACGGTCGAAGATCATTTTTTGATCATCTGTACTGATACCAACTCCGTGATCTTGAATAGAAATGTAAGCATTTTTTTCATCTTTCCACACACGAATTTCAATCAAGCTACCATCTTTGCTATACTTTACTGCATTTTCTAAGTGTATATTCATCAGCTGTTTCAGCATATCTGCATCGCCTAATATGGTAACATCCTCTTTGACATTCAAGGTAACGATGCGGTCTATTTCCATAATTTCTATTTCCTGCAAAATTTCCTGCGCAATATCTTTTAGGTTAATAGGCACCATCTCTGTATGGAGCATGTTTTTATCACCTTTTGCTAAAAAGATGAGCTGTTTAATCAATACATTCATGTGATCCGTTTCAGAAATAATGGAATCGATGGACTCCTGTAAAATAGAAGTATCACTCTTACCCCAACGGTTAATTAAATTCGCATAACCCCGGATGACAGCAATGGGTGTACGCAATTCATGGGAAGCATCTGAAACAAATTGGTTCTGTTTTTGAAAAGATTCTTCAAGTCTGGCAATCATAGAGTTAAAAGTAATTTTTAATTCTTTCATTTCATCATCAGGACCATCTACCGGAAGACGCTGACTCAGATCCTCGATACTGATCATTTCTGCCATTGTGCGTATCTGATCCATAGGGTGTAATATTTTTTGGCTAATATATAAACCAACTAAAAATGAGCAAATGATTCCAATTAAATCAATGAAAAGTATTCTGCGGAAAATAGATTTCATTACGAAATCATTACCTGTGGAATCAATCACTTTCAGTGCCAGTGCTAAATATTCATGACCATTATAAACAAAGGATTTACTGTTAACCAATAGTTTTTGATTATTAGAACTATCCATGGTAAAATTACGCCCAGTTCCTGAAAAATTTTCCTCTTCCGATATTTCAGAAACTCCTGCATTTTCCGGTATTAAACCGGACAATGGGGAATTGTATTCCGGTAAATGCAGAAGTATTTCATCTACTTGTGCGGTTTCATCCCCATAAGTTGCATACATCTCATTTGTTGTAAAATCAATCACACTAATTTCTACAAATTGATTTGTTTGCAATCCTTCTAATGCGCTGTTGCTAAGTTGATTTCCGGATACCACATAGTTTTCCAAAATATTAACTGTTTGAGATAATTCTCGCTTTAAACTGCTTTCCTGTATGGTAGATATATTAAACAGCAGCAAAGATGAGAGCAGCATCAAAGACAGGGAAAAAAGACCGCCATAAATTAAAGCGATCTTTTTAGTAATGGTAATAAAGAAAAAACCGTGTAATGGTTTTTTATGCTTCGTCTTTGACATAGTACCCTACACCCCGAATGGTATGAATATATTTCTTTCCATAAACTTCGTCAATTTTCGTCCGAAGATAACGAATGTAAACATCTACTACATTTGTTTCCCCAATGTAACTATATCCCCATACTTGATTCAGAATTTGTTCTCTGCTCAAAACAATATCTTTATTCTGTACTAAGAACAAAAGCAATTCATATTCTTTTTTTGTCAGTTCAATCACATCTTCTCCCACTTTTACCTGACGTTTTTCCACATCTATGGTCAAATCTTGTACAGAAAGAATAGGCTTTTTGGCATTAGGAGCACCATGATGGCGAAATGCAGCACGCATTCTTGCCAAAAGCTCTTCAATCGCGAAAGGTTTAGTCATATAATCGTCTGCGCCGCTATCTAAGCCCGCAACCTTGTCCATCACTTCATCTTTTGCTGTAAGCATGATAATGGGTACATCAGATATTTTTCTAATGCGCCGGCATATTTCAATACCGTTTAATCCGGGCAGCATCAGGTCTAACAGGATCATGTCATAGGTATTCTCCTGTGCTTTTTCCATGCCTTCTCGACCATTGTGGCAAACAGTTACTTCATATCCTTCATACTGCAGTTCTAATTCAATAAATCTGGCTAATTTTACCTCATCTTCTACCAGCAGAATCTTTTTTCCATTCAACTGTATTTCCCCCTTTCTGCTGATAATATTATACCAGCAAAAACATATTTTGTCCTGCATATTTCTTCTTTTTCAGCATATAGTAGCGTTCTTAAATGCCCATTGCCTGTGCATTAAAAAATCATTAAGAAAAACAAAAAAACGAATCATTGATTTTAAATAAAAAAATGCTTATAATATAACACAAATTTTCTTATTATGGAGGTATTATCATGAAAAGATTATTATCCTGCTTTTTTGCTGCGCTCCTTATGATTTCTGCTTTTACAGGGTGTGGTACAGCAAAGGGTGATGAAGTAACATTAAAAGAATGCGGCTTAAGTTACACCATCCCTGCCAGCTGGGTTGATAACGAGGATGCCAATATTTTCCCCATTTCTTCTGTTAACACGCAAGGAGATATTTATGCGAAAGTTCTTTATTACTACGCACCAGACGAAAATATGGATGCTTTAAACGATCTTTCTTCTGAGACGCCTTTTGAACAATTGTGTGCAGGCTTATTTGAGCTGGCTGTTGTACGAGAGGAAAATGATACAGACGGTGTGTTGGACAGTGAATTAGAGCAGTTCTCTACGATAGAAGAACTTTCTTCCGTTGATGGATTCCATTTCTACTTCTTGCAGGATTGGACATATAGCATGAGCGTTTTTACGGAAGAACAGCAAGCAGTATATCATAGTTTGTTGGAAGAACTGCCAAATATTCTTGCATCTATAAAAACATCCAAGCCGGATGAATCTTTAGTACAGCAGGAAAGCGAAGAAAATTCCGAAGGATCTGCTTCTGCAGCTACTGAAAACAAACTGAGTTTTGCTACTACCACATTGGACGAGCATTATATCGATTCTACTGTATTTGAAGATTATGATGTAACCATGGTTAATTTCTGGGCATCTTACTGCTATCCTGACATCAATGACTTGGCAGAGCTGCAAGCATGCTATGAACAGCTGCAAAAAGACTATCCTAATGTGAATTTGATTCAAGTGATCATTGATACGCCTTCTGATGAAAATGAAGCAACTGCAAAGAGCGCTTTAGAAGAAGCGGGCGCTACTTTCGATTCTATCATTCCCAATACTTCCCTTGCAAATTGGGTGGTAAGTAACTTGGAAGGCTTACCTACCACTGTTTTTGTAGATAAAGATGGTGTTCTGTTAGGCGACCAAATCCAAGGAACACAAACGAAGGACGGCTATATGAGTGCCATTGAAAAAGTTTTAGAAAACTTAGAGTCTTAAATAAAAAAGAGTACGAACAAAATATTCGTACTCTTTTTTATTGTATTTCAAATGAATATGACGAAAAAAGCGATACGATTTTATGAATCGTACCGCTTTTTATTTACTTGCTATAACGAATTAAAAATAACTCTACTGCTGCTTCATCTGTAATGCGACCGCTTTTAATATCTAAATCCGCCTGTAAGCAATCTGCAATTGCCTGCTTCAGGGTACTTTCTGCAAAGGTTTTTCCCTGTCTGAGATATTCCCGTACTGCAAATTCCTGTACAGATAACTGCTGGGCAATTTCTTCATTGGTCAATCCTTTTTGGCTCAACCCATTTGCCTGCAAAATAAAACGGAATTGTCTTGCCATCATAGATAGAATCAAATACGGAGATTCTTTTCCATCCAACAGGCGATGATATAAGAGCAAAGCTTGATCACAACGGTGGTTTGCCACTGCTTTTACCAAATCAAATACTTTCGCTTCGAAAGAAGGCGTACAGACTGCTTCCATATCCTCTTTTGTGATGGTACGTCCGCCACAGTAATCCAACAGCTTGGAAAGCTCTCTGGAAAGCTGCTCCATATCCCCTCCTACATAGCGTAAGAATGAAACTGCCTCTGCATTTGTCATCACAGTTTTCGCAGCTTTACATTCTTTTTGCAGCCAACTGCTCAGCTCTTTCTCCGTAGCAGTTGAAAATTCTACCACTTTTCCCATTTTTGCAACAGCTTTATAAAGAGCATTGCTCTTTTCTGCTTGTTCTTCTACAAACAATAAGCAGGTTGTTTCTGGAATTGTTTCCAGCCAAGCACGCAATTTTTCCCCTTCCTCTTTTCTGCCGCCTTTTCGAAAAAAATCACTATTTCTTACTGTTACCAGACGCATATCATTTAAAAAAGGTAATGTTTCTGCGGCATCCATAATGGCAGCGGCAACTGCGTCTTTTTCAATAAAGTAATCATGATTCATCGTTTCTGCGTCTGCGGGGATCATGGCTTTTGTCAAAGCTGTTTCATAACTTTTTTTCAGATATTCCTCTGTTCCATAAAATAAATAACATCGAGAAAACGTTTTATTTTTAATTTGTGCCTTTAATTCTTTCATAGAAATTACCATTCCTTCATGGTCTGGATCCGATAAGTGTTGGGACGCAAAGAAATAAATATGCTTCCATCTATGGCTGTATCATAAATTTCATAACGATGTTCTTCTAAGCGTTCTATTGTTTCCTCGTGGGGATGTCCGTAAATATTATGGCTGCCACGGGAAATGATTGCTACTTCTCCATTTACATTGTCCAGAAATGCAGAAGAAGTCGCGTTTTTTGAACCATGATGACTGACTTTCAAAATTTGTGCAGAAAGCTCCTCTCTTGGAAGGTATTCTTCCCCTCCTTGCGGTAAATCACCCATCAATAAAACAGATTCTTCTCCATAAGTATAGCGCAGTACTAAGGAACCCATATTATCATCTGCACCTAGTTGATCGTTTTGTGGTGCCAGACATTCTATTTTCCGCTGATCATCTAAATAAGCAACATCTGATTCTTTTATAGTATATAACGGAATTTCATTTTTTGCTATGGTTTCTTGTAAAAGAGTCCATATTTCTCCTTCCTCATAGGGATAATCGGCAATATAAACCGCCTCTACCGGATATCCATCTAAAATTTCCAATATACCCGTTGCGTGATCACTATCCGGATGAGTCACAAATACACCAGAAATCTTTGTAATACCTTGAGATTCTAAATACGGTATGATGACTGTTTCACCTGTATTGTTGCCAAGAGATCTACCATAAACACCTCCTCCATCTATGACATAGGCTCTGCGGTCTGCTGTAATGATGACTGTTGCATCACCTTGCCCTACAGACAGAAAAGCAATGGTATCTGCTTGGATGAAAAGTGGATTTGCCAGTAAACAAATACACAATAAAATACATGTTACGATGGGTGTAAAGAATGCTTTTCTTTCATCTTCCCAATCCCAAAATACTGCAAGGAAGAAAAGATAAAACAATATAGTTTCTTCTATGGTTGGAGAACCAGTCAGTAAATATCCGTATGGTATAGAAAGCGCAATATGACAGCCTGTTTCAAAGAAAGATATCATTCCATGAACCAGAACTGCCAGTACTGTTGTTATGGGAGGACAGATAAAACTGCATATTCCCAGAAGAACAGAAGTTAAAAGCAAAACACCGGTAAATGGCACTAATATTAAATTCGTTAGTACGCTTACCGTAGAAATTGCGCTATAAAAGTAAGCGACCATAGGAAAAGTAAATACTGTAATCCGGGCTGTCATACCAATAGAGGTGAAACAACGTTCCGCCAATGTTTCCTTTTTATGCAGAGTATCTGCCTTTTCCCGGATTAGTATAATGCCAAACATGGTTCCGAAGGAAAGTAAAAATCCTGCATCAAATAGATAAAGCGGTTGAAAACATAGAATAATCAACGCTGCAATCCCAAGGTTGGTCATACTATCCGGTTCTTCTCCGATACACTTTCCGATTAGCATCATATCTGCCATAATAACCGCACGAATGACAGATGGTGTGAATCCAACAAACAACAGAAAGAAAATACTAAACAAAATGGTAATGGGCGTACTTTTCTTACCGGATAAATGCAAAATAATCTGAAGAAAATGCTCCACGAAAAATAACAGGAAAGAAATATGTAGACCAGAAATACATAAAATATGGAAAATACCAGCCTGAATAAACAAGTCTTTCGTACTTTGGCTCAGATCATCCCGGTCGCCCGTTACTAATGCTTTTACCATAGCGGCATCATCAGAAGATAAATGACGATCAAAAGCGTCTTGCACTTTTTCATTCAGTGTGCAAAAGAACAGTATTAAATTGTGCGCAACATTACCTGTCCGTTCCAAAGTATCTGGATAAAATTTCGCATCATAACCTCTGGTAACCAAATACAATTTCTCATGATATCCAGTAGGCAAAGACGGCATAGAAAATGATGTTAAAGTACCAAAGAATTTGACTTCATCGCCAATGGAAATTCCATCTGCTTCTGAATGAATCATATAAAGTGTGACTGTTTCATTATGAAAGTCAGGATCATCAACGGTACCTTTGACTTTTAGTTTCACATTTCCACTGCTGGTTTTACCAATATCATATACGATACCAATTCCAGAAACAGCCTCATTTTCTACCGGATCTTCCGACATAGATTTTTCTGCACTGCCTGACAAAAGATATCCAAGCAGTAAAGCGAGTACAAAAAGAGGAAGGATTCTTTTATATCCATCTTTCACGATTTGCGAAATAAAATATGCCATGAAAAAGAAAAAGACCAGACACATCAAATTTGATGTGCCCAGTCTTAAATAAATTCCACAAATCGCAAATATAACGAAATCAAAAAGTGGTCGTTTCAACATTCGTTCCCCTTTTGTATTTTTATTCTGCTTTTGATGACTGTTTTTCCAATAAATCTGCAATACTGGTACGAGCCTCTAAAGGCTGGCTTAGGTCAATATTTCCTAACATATCCAGTTTTTTACCTTCTACCAAAAATTGTACTTTATCAATATGGCTTAAAGTACACAAGGAATTTACCATGGAATAAATAGCCATATAGCCATTATTGTTTTTTGTAACAAATTCCTGACTCAAATTTACATAGCAAATACCGTCTGCGGTAGTGACATCACGTATTACCAAATCGGAGGAAAGTGTAGGCTTTTTATCAGACTCAATAGGTCCGCTAATCAGCTGTTCCAGTATAGTCCATTCTCTTGCTTTGTTAGCATTGATTTCAATAATACGTTCTTCTTTCACCAAGTCCGTACCATCTTCATTTGAAAAATACAGCCGTAATACGGCATATTCTGTATTGATCGCAGAAATTTCTGCGTCAATCAGCATATTATCCCGATTTAATACACCCAAAGGGGTACCATCTTTTTTCATGACTTCTTTTTCATTTACTGTAAAGCAAACAGATTGTATTTCTTCCAATGATGTTAAGGACCACACAATAGAAGAACGGAGTATAACAGAATCCGCACTGCTCATGTTATAATAAGCTGTATTTAAATCTACTGTGGCAGTTCCGTCCTCTACCGTTACACCCTGAAATTCAATTTCTTTTGGAACGGTTAACGTATATCCTTCCATCTTTTGCCCATCTCGTAATTGGGTTAATATATTCATTGCTTCATCAGAGACATTGGTATTATCTACACGTGCAGAAACAGCTTTTAACTTACCATTGGAAGACAGGTAGTAGTATTCTACAGAAACGGTATCTGCGTTTCCTCCAATAAAAGAGGCAATAGCCAAGCCGGCAATGATAATGATAAAAGCCAATACAGCAATACCAACATATTTTAGGACTGTGTCAAACTTGATTTCTTTCATGAAGGGCACTCACCCCTTTCGTTTTTTCCTTGATTATGCTTGACGCAATGGTATCCGAACCAAAATAGATGTTCCTTCGTTTTCTTTGCTATTTACTTTAATGCTGCCATTATGAATCATAACAGCAGAGTGCGTAATGGAAAGACCAAGACCGGTTCCGCCCGTTTGTCTGTCTCTTGTTTTATCTACACGATAGAAACGATCAAATATTCTTCCAACTTCATCTTCTGGAATACCAATTCCGTTGTCTGTTACTGTTACGAAGAAATTCTGATGATCTGCATCCAATGTTACCTGGACAGCGCCGCCTTCTGGTGTGTATTTAATGGCGTTATCTACTAAATTATTCAAGGCCAAAGAAACTTTCATGCTGTCTATCTGCGCAGTTACATCTTTTAATAGAGAGAGCTGCAAAGAAATATTTTTTGCATTTGCCAATGGCAAAAGACGTTTATGCAACTCTGTCAAGATCTGGTTGACACTGGTCTCCGCAAATGTAATGGGTACTTCCTTCTGATCTAACTTAACCAAAGTTAAAAGGTCATTGATAATATCCGTCATACGGTTTACTTCTGAATTAATATCCTGTAAAAACTCCAAATACATTTCTTTAGGTGCATCTTCCTGCAGCAGAATGGATTCACTCAGTACTTTCATGGAGCTCAAAGGCGTTTTTAATTCATGAGAGACATTGGATACAAATTCCTGGCGAGATGTATCTACTCGTTCCAGCTGATCCGCCATATTATTACATGCCAAAGCCAAATCTGTAATTTCTGTATTGATCATACCATCTCGAATTTCTACGCGCTGTTCCAAATGTCCTTGAGACATCTTTTTAATGACTTCAATGATACGCTTCAACGGATCCGTAAATAAATGAGATATCAAAAACATTGTAAAGATTAAAGTAATGAAAATAGCAAAAATGATGAGGAGTACTTGTTGTTCAATGGCAACTAATGTACTTTGTACATCATCCGCTAAGGCTGAAATCAAAACGACACCTTGTACTTGATTGCCTTCCCCCATCACAGAGGCAGCGGCATAAATACCACCATTATCCTGCGCTCTTACAATATCTTTACCTTTTAAAGCTTCTAGCGTTTCTGGTAACAGATAAGTTTTTCCTACATCACGGTAGCTGGTGTCATAAACAACCATGCAGGATTCATCCAATACCAATACTCTATAGTCAGCTGATTGACTGGATTCTAACATGGTTGCTTCCACTGTTTTTTTATCAGAATCTTTACTGAAATAATCTGCTGAAACTAACTGTCCTGAAATAACATTTGCCTGATTGATCAGTTCCCTGCCTTGTTCTTCTACAAAATAAGCGTTCATAGAGCGAAAGGTTCCCTGTGCTAAAATCATTAAGGGAACAATTGCAATCAGTAGAAAAACAATGAGAAGAATCCAACGCAAACTGACAAATCTTCTTTTCTGCTTATCAGTTAAAATAATAACCAACTCCCCATTTTGTGAAAATATATCTCGGCTCGCTGGGATTTTCTTCAATCTTTTCCCGCAAACGGCGTACATGAACATCTACGGTACGAACATCACCAGGGTAATCATATCCCCAGATGGTATCCAGTAGATTTTCACGGCTATATACTTTGCCAGGGTTCTGCATAAACAATTCCAGCAGATCAAATTCTTTTGCAGTTAAATTAACCTCTTTTCCTTCTACAAAAACACGTCTGCTTTCATATTCCAATTCTAATCCACGGACCTTTAATGTGGACTGGTTTTTTGCATCTGCAGTACTTTTTTTACTGCTTCTGCGTAAAATTGCCTTAATCCGTGCTTTTAACTCTAAAATATTAAAAGGCTTGGTAATATAGTCATCTGCACCATACTCCAGACCCATGATTTTATCCATATCTTCCCCTTTTGCCGTTACCATAATAATGGGAACCTGGGAAAATTCCCGGATTTGTTGGCAAACCTGCAAGCCATCCATTTTCGGTAACATAACATCCAGTACAATTAGGTCATATTCTTCTTTTTTTGCATTTTGTAACGCTTCTTCTCCGTCATAAGCGGCAGTTACTTCCATACCATCTTGCTCCAGAGAAAAGCGAATTCCCTTTACAATTAGTTTCTCATCGTCTACTACCAAAACACGATACGCCACAGCAAATTTTCCTCCTTTATTACTTTACAAAGATATATTCTTTGATGGTTTCGTAAGTTTTATCACCAATACCAGAAACATTTTTCACTTCTTCAATAGAAGTAAAATTACCATGCGTTTGCCGGTATGTAATGATTGCTTGTGCCTTCTTTTCTCCGATTCCATCTAACAGCATCAACTCCTCCAAGGTTGCTTGGTTCAGATCTAAATAAAGAACCTCTGATAATGTCTGAAGCTGAGCGGCGGAGATATTTTCACCCATATTGGGTGCTTGTACCTGCGGAGCTGTTATAGTTAAACAAAGTAAAATTAACCCAAAACAACAACACAGCATAATATTGCGTTGAAACTTTTTTAGATTAAAAATAAAAATAGGTTTTGCTTTCATGAAAAAAAGTCTTTTCATAATTCCAAATTTTGTTTATAATATTTTTATTATTGTATAAAATATGAATGAAACCATAACACCTCATTTTCATTATCATATCATACTTCTTAAAAAAATTATAGGTGATTTCATGAAAAATAAATTTTTTATTGCGATATTAACATTTCTGATGTTGTTTTCTTCTATTTCGGTTTATGCCGAAAGTTCCGAACCAGAATTACAAGCAAAAAATGCAATCTTAATGGATGCTCAAACAGGCACTGTACTATACGAAAAAAATGCGGATGAAAAAGCATATCCTGCTAGCATTACAAAGCTGATGACTGTACTGTTAGGATTGGAAAATGGTAATTTGTCTGATGTGATTACCATGTCCCATGATGCCATCTATTCTATTGAGCCTGGCAGTTCCCATATTTCTCTTTTAGAGGGAGAAGAAGTGACATTGGAGCAGCTTCTCTATGCAATTATGCTGCGCTCCGCCAATGAAGCAGCCAATGCTGTGGCAGAATATGTGGATGGATCTATGGACGCTTTTGCAGTTCATATGACGGAACGCGCAAAAGAACTAGGCTGTACGAATACGAATTTTTTAAACGCAAACGGTCGGCATGATGAAAACCATTACACAACCGCACATGATATGGCGTTAATTATGCAAGAATTACTGAAACATGAAGAATTTTTAACCATTGCGTCTTCTGTCTATTATGAAATTGGTCCTACCAATATGCAGACGGAAACTCGTTACCTTCATGGACAAAACCAGCTGATGCGTTCTAATTCAACGTATTATCGTGATTACGTGATTGCAGGAAAAACAGGCTATACAGATCAGGCAAGAAATACTCTGGTATCTGCTGCAACACAAAATGGTACAACACTTATTGCTGTAACCATGGGATGCAATGGTGCTGAGCATTATACAGACAGCATTGCTTTATATGAATACGGCTTTGCTAATTTTAAGACTGCTACCTTAATGACACAAGAACAAACAGCACAAACGGTATCTGTTACAGAAACCATTGATAATGATACCACAGAAAAAGGAAAAGTACAGGCAATCGCAATGGATGATATTGCAGTAACTGTTCCCATAGATGCAGATGTCAGTGTATATCAAACGAGTGTTACCTGCAATGATACCGCCTCTGCTCCGGTTGCTGCTGGCGATGAACTGGGGAAAATCACTGTAACAGATGGGGATGGAAATACAGTTTATACCACTTCCCTTTTTGCCAATACAAATGTTGCCGCCAGTACAGCAGAAGAAATTGCTGTCATGAAAAAAGAAGCACAGATCACTCTTCTGAAAGAAATTATTTTTGGCGCTGCTTTAGCAGTATTAGGATTTCTCATCCTGCTTTGCATTACCAGAACCATTGGGAAATATCAATATAAAAAACGGCGGAAACAACGCCGTCACAGACAAAGAAATCAGATGGCTGCTTCCAGCCGAAATCCAAAAAGCTGATCGGAAATTTTCCGACCAGCTTTTTTATTCCGTCATGGAAACTGGCACAAAGCCTTTGGGAGATAGTTCCCAAAATTCTGTAAAACCAGTCCTTTTTGCCAATTCCACAGATTCTTCGAAATAGTAATCAATAGAATCTGTGCTGTGGCTATCTGAATTGATGGTAATTTTACCATGATGTTCTGCGATAAAACGCAAAATAGGTTCATCAGGATAAGGTGTATCCCGGTATTTTTTGAACATTCCTCCGGTATTGATTTCAATGATACAGCCTTGCTGAATACAGCAAAGGGCTGCATCTTTTGCCAGTTCCAAATAACGAGGATCTCTTTCGTCAAAGAAACGACCATTGGTATTTAATTTTCGAATCAAATCCAAATGACCAATGATATCCGGTTTTCTAATAGCTGCTGTTTTTTTGACGAAATCATAGTATGCCTTTGCCATGGCAAAGGTATCACCGTGAAATGCTTCCTTCAAACAAGCGGCAAACTCTTCCGGCAGATAGTCCAACGTATAGTATTTCTTTGTTTCTTCACTATAAAGATGATGCACACTACCAATTACATAATCATAATCTTTTCGGTCAATATCCTTTGAAAACCAATCCCATTCCAGCCCCAATAAAATATGAATCTGCCCGGCATATTTCTGCTGTAAACGATGGATTTCCTGACGGTAAAGCAACGTATTCTCCCGAGACATAGGATAAGTATCATCAAAAGAAAGATAACTGTGTCCGCTAAAACCTATGGTATGGAACCCGGCAGCAATGGCAGCTTTTACCATATCTTCCGCGGTATCCTTGCCATCGCAAAATATGGTATGCGTATGGGCATTTGCTCTTGGTTTCATCATTGCATCCGCTCCTGTTTTACTTTGTGGTCAATTACATGGCGACGTTCCAGTTCTTTTGTTACATCTTCAATTTTAATTCCCATTTCTACCATCATGACTGTTAAATGATAAAGTACATCTGCCGTTTCATAAATGGTTTCTTCTTTATCTCCTTTTGTGGCGGCAATAATAACTTCCGTAGATTCTTCCCCTACTTTTTTCATAATTTTTTCTAAGCCTTTCTCGAATAAATAGGAGGTATAACTGCCTTCCTGCGGCTCAGTCTTTCTGCCTTCAATCAAACGATACAGACCTTCATAAGTAAATTGCTTTAATTCTTCACTGATATAAATGGGTTGGAAAAAACAGCTTTCGCTTCCAGTATGACATGCCGGTCCGTCTTTGACAACTTCTACGATTAGAGCGTCCTGATCACAATCTGCGTAAATACTGACAATATGCTGGTAGTTACCAGAAGTTTCCCCTTTTCTCCAAAGCTGTTGTCTGCTGCGGCTATAAAAGCAGGTTTTTCCTTCCCGCAGACTGATTTCCAAGCTTTCTTTATTCATATATGCAAGTGTCAAAACCTGCTTTGTATAATGATCCTGTACGATGGCAGGAATTAAGCCATTTTGATCAAATTTCAGTTCCATCTGTTTTCTTCCTTTCAAATTCGCATTTCAATGCCTTGAGAACGCAGATATTGTTTCAAATCCCATATTTTTACTTCTCCGGAATGGAAAATACCAGCCGCAAGACCCGCATCCATGGCAGGATGGCGGAATAACTCTGCAAAGTGTTCCATAGTACCAGCACCACCGGAAGCAATAATGGGAACATCTGCAACGTCTGCAATGGCATCCAGCATTTCCAGATCAAAGCCGTTTCGCACACCATCGGTATCGATGCTGTTGAGTACAATTTCGCCGGCGCCGTTTTGAACACCTTGTTTAGCCCACTGGATGGCATCCAAACCGGTATTTTCTCTACCGCCTTTGGCAAATACTATAAACTGTCCATCTACCCGTTTTACGTCCATAGAGAGTACCACACACTGATTGCCATATTTCTTGGCTGCCTCATAAATTAAGTCGGGGTTTTTGATAGCACCGCTATTGACGCTGACTTTGTCTGCGCCACATTTTAAGACGCGGTCAAAGTCATCCACCGTATGAATACCACCGCCAACGGTTAAAGGAATGAAAATTTGAGATGCCACATCCCGCAAAATATCCGTAAATAACTTCCGTTGCTCCACGCTTGCAGTAATGTCGTAAAATACTAACTCATCGGCACCGCTTTCGTTATAATACTTTGCCATTTCTACCGGATCTGCAATATCTTGAATGCCTTGAAAATTGGTTCCCTTTACCACACGACCATCTCGGATATCCAGGCAGGGAATAATTCTTTTGGTAATCATAACGTATTTTCCCCCTTTTCTCCTGCCGCAATGGCTTCTTTCAAGTCTAAGATTCCGCTATAGATAGCTTTGCCTAAAATAGCGGCATCTACCATCCCACGTAATTTTTTAATTTCATCCAATGAGGAAATGCCGCCGGAAGCGGTAATAGATAGACCTTCTATTTGCTGTAACTTTTCATAAGCGTCTAAGTTAGTTCCACTTAATCCGCCATCCTTGGAGATATCAGTATAAATTACAGTTTTCACGCCCATATCACGGAGCTTTTTGCAAAAAGAGAAACTTTCCATGTCTGTTACTTCTTTCCAGCCGTTGATCGCTACAAATCCATCTTTGGCATCTACACCGACTGCAATTTTGTCGCCGTAAGTTTGAACAGCTTCCTGCAAAAAGTCAGGATCTGTAATAGCCGCAGTACCCAAAATGACGCGGCTGACACCAGCATCTAAATATTTTCTTACGCGATCCATATTCCGGATTCCGCCGCCTACTTCCACAAACATCCCTACTTGATGCACAATGGAAAAAATCGTATCAAAATTCACCAGTTTTCCATCCTTTGCACCGTCTAAATCTACCACATGCAAACAACTGGCACCCATAGCTGCAAAAGATTTCGCTGTTTCTACTGGATTTTGATTATAAACAGTCATTTTATCATAATCACCCTGAAACAAGCGGACTACTTTCCCATCCCGCAGGTCAATGGCAGGGAATATCTTCATATTTTTTTCACCTCATTTTTTTACTGAATCTCACTAAAGGCTTTTAGAATGGAAAGACCTACCGCACCGCTCTTTTCCGGATGAAATTGGGTACCCATTACATTTTTGTATCCTACAATGCCGGGTACTTCTACTTCATAATCAGATACGGCAACTAAGCTTTCCGCACAGTTTTTTGCGTAATAACTATGTACATAGTATACATAGTCCCCCTCTTGTATATACCGCAGCAAGGGGTGTTCTTTCTTTATGAAATGAAGGCTGTTCCATCCCATTTCCGGAACTTTTAAGCCTGTTTGGATATCATCTGCCAAATTACAGATTTTTCCTTTCAGATAGCCTAATCCATCATGTTCGCCATATTCAAAGCTTTTTTCGAATAAAAGCTGCATACCAAGACAAATGCCTAAAAGAGGTTTTCCTTTTTTTACTTCTTCTGTCAGTGGTTCTACTAAGCCGGTAGCCCGCAGTTTTTCAATGGCATCACCAAAAGCACCTACACCAGGCAGTATAATACGGTCAGCCCCTTTTATTTTTTTAGGATCAGCAGTTACTTCTGCTTCTAAACCAAGCATTTTCAAAGAACTGCACAAGGAAAACAAGTTACCTACACCATAGTCAATAATTGCAATCATACGTGTACCTCCATTAAAGCAAGCCTTTGGTAGAGGGAATTTCGTCGGCATAGGCTGTTTCTATCTCACAAGCCTGGCGCATAGCGCGTCCAAAGCCTTTAAAAGCTGCCTCTATGATATGGTGGCTATTAGCACCATTCATTTGTTTGAAGTGCAGTGTTAAACCCAGCGAGCGGCATAAACCCCAGAAAAATTCTTCCACTAACTCAGTATCAAAAGCACCTACTTTTTGCGTAGGAATTTCTAATCCATAGGAAAGATGTGTTCTGCCGCTGATATCCAAAGCGCATAATACCAGTGCCTCATCCATGGGCAATAAAAAACTGCCATAACGGCGGATACCCTTTTTGTCTCCCAATGCCTGACGGAAGGCTTTTCCTAAAGCAATACCAACATCTTCTGTCGTGTGGTGGTCATCTACCCATGTATCTCCATCACAACGCAATGTTAAATCAAATCTTCCATGTCTGGCGAACAATTCCAGCATGTGATTTAAAAAGCCGCATCCTGTATCAATATCATAGGTTCCAGTTCCATCTATATCTAGGAAAAGAGAAATTTTTGTTTCTGTAGTTTTTCTAGTTATCTCACTTTTTCTCATCTGCAAGAATCTCCTTTGTGATCTCTACAAAAGTTTCCATTTCTTCTTCACTGCCAATGGTAATGCGTACAAAATCTGCAATGGGCGCTTTCTGCCAATGGCGCACCAGAACACCTTTTTCCCGTAATGCAGTAAAATACTCTGTACCACTGATTTCATTTGGATTTGCGAAAATAAAGTTTGTCTTAGAAGGCAGCACTGTAAAGCCAAGTGCTTGCAACGCTTGTGTCGTTTTTTCTCTGGTTGCCGCAATTCTTGCGGTGCAAGATTTGAAATACTCTACGTCTTCTACGGCTGCAATACCAGCAAGCAATGTCAAGCGGTTAATATTATAGGGATTGAAACTGAACTTTATCTTATTGAGATCTGCAATCATTTCTTCCGAAGCAATGGCAAAACCCAATCTTCCACCTGCCAAAGAACGGGACTTGGAAAATGTCTGAATCACAACCAAATTGTTATACTTTTTCAGTAAAGGCAAAGCACTTTCTCCGCCAAAATCTACATATGCTTCATCGATCATCACCGCATGATCTGGGTTAGATGCCAAAATTTCTTCGATCTGTGCCAAAGATAGGCTCATACCAGTGGGCGCATTGGGATTGGCAATGACAATGCTCTTGCCAACGTTTTTATAATCGTTAATATCAATGGTAAAGTCCTCTTTCAACGGAATGGCAGTACCCCTTACGCCAAACGTTTCTGCAAAAACGGGGTAAAACCCATAACTGATGGAAGGATAGCAGATGCCATCTTCACAAAAAGCCATATAACAGAATGCGAGGATTTCATCAGAACCATTGCCTACCATAACTTGTTTTTCAGAGACCTGGTAATACTTTGCCAATGCTGTAATGAGATCCTTTGCCTCCGGATCAGGATACAGCCGCAGCAAAGAAGTTTCCTCTCTGGTAACGGCATCCAGTACCTTCGGACTAGGAGCATAAGGGCATTCATTGGTATTTAATTTGATGTATTTTCTGTCACGAGGTTGTTCTCCAGGTGTATAAGGTTCCATGCTTTGATATTTACTGTTCAAAAAACGGCTCACAACTTATTCCCCCTTTTCTTCTTCCGCAAAACGAATCATGATGCTTCTGCTGTGGGCATCTAAACCTTCTCGCAGTGCAAAATCAGAAACACGGTCTTTCACCTGTTCTAGAGCCTCTTTGGTGTAGTATAAGAAGCTGGATTTTTTCCGGAAGTCATCTACGCTTAAAGGGCTGGAAAATCTTGCTCTACCGCCAGTAGGCAGTACGTGGTTGGTACCAGCAAAATAGTCACCCATGGGTTCAGGAGTATATTTTCCTAAGAAAATGGAGCCGGCATTTTTTACTACACTGAGCAATGCAAAAGGATCTTCTACGCACAGTTCCAAGTGCTCCGGCGCAATCGCATTGGCTGTATCAATGGCTTCCATGATGTTAGATGCCAGGATGATTTTGCCGCGGTTTTCAATGCTGCACCTTGCAATTTCCTCACGGGGCAAGGTTTGCAGCTGCTTTTCTACTTCCTGCTGCACGTTCTTTGCCAATTTCTCAGAATCGGTTACCAATACGGCAGATGCCATTTTATCGTGCTCTGCCTGAGACAGTAAATCTGCTGCTACGTATACCGGATTTGCTGTAGCATCCGCCACTACTAAAATTTCGCTGGGACCGGCCACCATATCAATATCCACCATGCCATAAACCATTTGTTTTGCTGTGGCTACAAACAAATTGCCAGGTCCTACAATCTTATCTACTTTTGGAACGGATTCCGTACCATATGCCAATGCGGCAATGGCCTGCGCACCACCACATTTTACAATCTTACTTACACCAGCAATATAAGCAGCTGCCAAAATAACAGAAGGAATCTTACCATCTTTTCCAGGAGGAGTTACCATTACTAGTTCTTCTACCCCAGCTAACTTTGCGGGAACCGCATTCATCAATACGCTGGAGGGATATGCTGCCGTACCGCCAGGTACATATAACCCAACCTTCGCAATAGGTGTCATTTTCTGACCCAGGATTACACCATTTTTCTCATTGATGATGTAGCCTTCTCTCAGCTGTCTTTTGTGATAGGAAGCAATGTTTTCTGCAGCTTGGCGCAGTGTTTCCAGGAAATAATTATCGGTCTGAACCAATGCTTCTTGGATTTCGGTTTCACTTACCAGCAAATTCTCCAGCACTACATGATCAAATTTTTCATTGTAAAAGTACAGTGCTGCATCGCCTTCTGCGCGCACTTTCTGAATAATTTCTTTTACTACAGCTGTAACATCCGCTTGTTCCATTTCATTCCGATCCAGAATTTCCTGTATGGGAATCTTCGCTAAATCAAAAATCTGCATCATATCCATTACCTTCCTTCTATCTGATTCAAAACCATACTCAGCTTGTCTACCATTTGCCGAATTGTTTCATTTTGAAATTTAAAACTGGTTTTATTGGCAATAAATCTAGCGCTGATTGGCATAAATTCTTCTATAATTTTGAGATTATTTTCCCGAATGGTGCTGCCGGACTCTACGATATCTACAATCACATCAGAAAGCCCTAAAATAGGTGCCAGCTCAATACTGCCATTGAGCTTAATAATATCAATATCACGATTCAGTTTTGCATAATGGTCTTTGGCAATATTGACAAACTTTGTAGCAACACGAAGGGTTCTATCTTTGTCTTCCATATAGTCGCTTTTTGCTGCAACACACATCCGGCATTTGCCCAGCCCTAAATCCAATAATTCATAAACATCCGGCCGGCTCTCTGCCAAAATGTCTTTTCCTACGATGCCTACATCTGCAGCGTGGTGCTCCACATAAATAGCCACATCGCTAGGCTTTACCAGAAGGTAACGAACGTTATTTTCCTTGCTTTCAAAAACTAATTTTCGGTTCTGTTCATAAATGCTGCCGCAATCATACCCGATCTGTGCCAGAAGCGCATAAACTTGATCCCCTAGTCTTCCTTTGGGTAAAGCAATATTTAACATTCTTTCTTCACCTCCTGTAATATGCCATTTTGGAACCGGTATAGTTTTTCATAACGGATTTCCGGCGGTACCACTCTTTCTGTTAAAACACGCATACCATTTTTACGCAGAGAACGAACTGCCTGAAAAAGTTCCGTTGTATCCACATCTGTATCATACAGTACCAAAGCTTCCACGTCATAAGAAGCTTTGGTTTGCGGCATCCGTTCCAAATCAGAAAGATAAATGGCATATCCAATTCCCGCAGCATCTTTTCCCATTTTCTTTACCATGCCGTCATATTGTCCGCCTGCCAATACCTTTCTAGGTAATTCTTCCAGATAGCCTTGGAAAATAATGCCGTTATAATAGTCCACATCATTTACCATAGAGAAATCCAGCTGTAAACAGTCAGCCATATCATTGCAATCCAATGCTTGATAAACTTCCTGTAAAATAGATACTGCTTGTGCCATTCTATCATTCTGAACCATTTTATCTGCAATTTCCAATGTTTTTTGGCAATCGCCATACAGAGAGGTTAAACTGCAAATCGCAGATATATCTTCTTCCTTTAGATTCAGTTCCCATAAAGCACGGCGCAATTCGGCATTGTTCTTTCCCTCAATCAAAGGCAGGATTTGGCTATAAGATTCTTCCCCAATTCCTACACTTTCCAATAATCCTAATACAAAGTCCATATTAGAGAGAACCAGCAAATAATTTTTCCCAATTAGAGAAAGACTTTTTGCCGCTAATTGCAGTACCTCAATAATGGCGTAAGAATCTACATTTCCTAAAACTTCCAATCCCATTTGGCTAATTTCATGGAATGTATGGCTTTCTTTATTCTCACGGAACACGCTTTCCAAATAGTATACCTTTTCTCGTGAGTTTTTCGTTGCTTTGGTATTTTTAATGATAGAAATCGTTACATCTGGTTTTAATGCCAGAAGTCTTCCATCCAGATCCGTAAAAGTAATTACCTTATCATCAGATAAAAACTGCTGATTGGCAGCATATAAGCTATATTCCTCAAAACGGCTCATACGGTATTTTTTATATCCGAAATCTTCATATAAGCCACGCATAGCAAGGGTAGCCACTTCTGTGGGTTTTAACATGTCTATTTGAATTGTCATTTTTTCATCCCTTTCCAGTTTCAGATACTTTATTATAGTATCACTTTATCACAATCAAGTGTGATGAAAAAATCATACCACAATGTATTCCATTTGGCTACTGTTTTTTGAAAATAATTATTATTTTTTTAATTGATCCAGATCTTCCGCTGCCTGCAAAGCTGCTACGAGACCTTCCCCTACTGCCTTTGATACTTGATAAGGCTTGCCAACGCAATCACCAGCCGCGTAAACAAAAGGCAGATTGGTACGCATACTGCGGTCTACTGCAATATAATTTCCGTCCATTTGCAAGCCAAACAGCAGATCGTCAGGCGGTGTTGTTTTCTTAATAAAGAAGATACCATCGCACAACAACTCGCCGTCATCCAGAAGAAGTCCCTTTGTTCGGTCATTGTCGGAAAGCACTGCTTTCGGTTTGCGCAGATCTAATGTTACATTTCCATGAAGATCATAATTTTCTGCCTGATAACGGGGAAAATAAGTGACGTTCTCACAAATTTCAGCTAAAAAATTGGCTTCTTTCTCTCCTTCTTCTGTTTCCCCTACAACGGCTACTTTTTTATTACGGTAAAGCATACCATCACAAGTCGCACAGTAGCTGACACCTTTTCCAAGCATTTCTTTTTCACCAGGTATCGGTCTGCTTTTTTGCATTCCAAGAGCTAAAATAATCGCTTTTGTTTCGATAAATTCTTCACCGGTACGGATGACATAGTAATCTCCCATGGAAAGAATTTGGTCTACTCTACTTTCTGCAAAAGGAATTTGTGCTTCTAAAACGTGTGCCAAAAACTTTTCCATCATGGTTTTTCCGCTTTCTTTTGGCATACCCAGATAATTATCCACCTGTTCTGCCAAATAAAGCATAGAAGCTTCAATAGATCTTCCCAAAATACGTACTTCCTTATTCCTCTGCTGTGCGTTGATTGCAGCAGAAAAAGCTGCAGGACCGCTGCCGATAATTGCGATATCAAGCATAAATGTACCCTTCCTTCTATTTCATTTTTTATCAGTATACTCTTTTTTGATACGAAATAAAAGAAAAAAGACTTGAAAAAAATTCAAGTCCTTTTGTGTTCGGGCCGTTCCTGCACGGGTATGTGCTTTTGGGAGGAAGCATAGCAGAAACGGCTTTGGTTGGGGAAATAATATATCGAAATAAAACTGTCTATCAATATAAAAAGGAAAAAATAGATAAATTTAGAACTAATCTTCTTATTCTCTATTTATGATAGTACAACGAAATTCGTTTGTCAACCAATCCACGAAAACTTTCAGATTCTTTTCCTGTTTTTCCGCCATATGTTCTATTTTTCTTCCAGAAAATATAGAATAAAAAAAAGCTTATTTCGGAGTTCTTTATGAGCGGAAAAAAAGTGCTTTATAGTACCATCATTTTATTTATCGCAGGTTTTATTACCCGCATTATGGGTTTCTTCAATCGTGTCTATATCACCAAACTAATTGGAGCAGAAGGTATGGGTCTAATACAGTTGGTACATCCCATTTATGCTCTTTCCTTTAGTTTTTGTGTATCCGGATTAACGACCGTTATTTGCAGATTGGTTGCAGAAGAAAAAGTAAAAGGGAAAAGTGGCGACATTGGTGTTATACTGAAAGAATCTCTTATATTATCAGAGTGTACTTCTATTTTTTTCAGTATCATACTCTTTTTCTTTGCAGAAAAAATCAGTTTATTTGTGATGCAGGATACGAGACTTACACTTTCTTTCCGGATATTGGCATTTGCGATTCCTTTTATGAGTGCTTCTTCTTGTTGCCGCAGCTATTTTTTAGGTTTGCAGGAATCTCAATACTCTGCTTGTGCACAGGTAATAGAGCAGATAGCGCGTATTGGCATTGTTTTATTCTTAACACCTCTTTGTTTGCCATATGGTTTGGAATATGCTTGTGCGGCATCCGTAGTAGGCATTGTATCTGGAGAGGCAATTGCTTGTTTTTACATATTTTTCTCCTATTTGTCCTATAAGCATCGAAAAAAATTGATTCAAAAACCGTATCTTACCCATGCAAAAGCCAGAGTTCGTATTTTATCCATGACCATTCCTTTAACAGCAACAAGAATTACATCTACTGCTTTTTCCGCAGCAGAAACTTCTATCATTCCGCAAGCTTTAACGGCATATGGGTTATCCAACAGCAGTGCTTTACAGGAATATGGTAATTTAACTGGTATGGTTTTGCCTCTGATTTTACTACCTTCTGCACTATTGGGCGCGGTATCTACCTCTTTGGTACCGGAAATATCAGAGGCGAGTGGATTACATCAAAAACAGCGGGTTCATGAAACCATTTCTCTTTCTGTTCTTTTTACTGTAATTATTGGGACATTTGCAGGGGGCTTCTTTTTCTTTTGCGGTGAGGACTTATGTATGTTTTTATTCGATATGGAATCTCTTTGCCAGCCATTGCAAATTATGGCAATCATCTGCCCTTTTATGTACTTACAAACGACATTGAGCGGATTGTTAAATGGATTGGGAGAACATACAGCATTGTTTTTTATCCATATTTTTTCATCCCTCATCAACATTTTAGCAATTCTATACGGCATCCCTCAAATTGGGCTAAACGCTTATTTCATCAGCACCTTTGTATCGGCGCTTTTGTCTGTTGTAGTACAATTATACTTATTAAACAGGAAAACTGCTTATCATCCAGATATTGCTACCCTATTGTCCTTGCCGCTGATTGCCATTCTTTGCGGTTTTGGTAAATATTTTTTCCATAGCTTTGACAGCAGTAGTTTTTTGCATGTTTTAGTTTCATTTTTTATCTATGGAATTTTTTATTTTTTACTTGTTTTTTTCTTGTTACTGCAAAATCAATTTTTCCGTCTATGGATGGATAAAAAAAGAAGTGCTTACAGAAGAAATCATCTGTAAGCACTACCTAAGTTACTTAAAATCTGCGTCTTCTGCCGCCAATTTTATAATTGGAGCGAGAACGTGTGCGATATCCGCCGCCGTAACCATATCCGCGGCGGTTTCTCATGCGACGGATAAAGAAAAACAGCAGAATCATGATGATAATGATAATCAAAATAATCAAAGTTCTAAGGGTAAAGAGATTCCGGAAAAAGGCACCTACATAGTAACGAATAGTGCTCCAAACGGTACTCTTTTCTACTGCATTGCCTGCATAAACAGAAGCTGTAGCCACTTCCTTACCATCCATAGTAAAAACAGCTTCACCTACCTTCTGACCAGCTTCCAAAGGTGCCTGCAAGCTAATAGATCCATCTTTATTTTCGTGTGTCAAAGTAGAATCATAGGTAATGGTCCAAGTTGCTTCACTTGTATAATCGGCAGGTAAGCAAATTTTTAAATCTTCCTGCACAACAACAGGAACGGTGTCGCCTTGCAGCCGGTTATGTTTATACAACGCTGCATGATCCAAAGCAGTTTCTGTATTTGCAACAGTAGCCATGGTATAAGCATTATATCCATATTCAAATAATGCGGTTGCATCTGTCCAACGCGCCGGATCTGCAGAGTTGAAAATAATTGCAATCAAACGCGTGTCATCTTTTTCTGCTGCTGCAGCCACACAGTCGCCTGCTTCATCGGTAAAGCCGGTTTTTACGCCAATTGCGTAATCATAACGATATTCGTTGTTTGTAATCAGCAGATTGTGACTGATCCAATTATAGTCCTGTGTAATGGCTCCTTCTGTATTATCCAAAAGTCCATCTGCTCCATTACCAGAGAAAGAGGTTTCTCCTGCAATTTCTAAAATAGTATCATTCTGCAATGCTGCCATGGTAATCAAAGCCATATCATATGCAGTGGTATAATGGTTGTCATCATGGTAACCATGCGCATTAGTAAAATGACTATTGACTGCTCCAAGGGATTTTGCTTTTTCATTCATCAGCTCTGTAAATTTTTCTTCGCACGCGCTGAAACTTAAAGAATCATTTTCCTCCACCTTTTTTGCAACTAATGCTGCAATTACATTGGCAGAATCGTTTCCGGAAGGAATGAGCAAACCACGCAGTAAATTTTTTACAGTTAAGGTTTCTCCTACTACATGACCAGCTTTGGAAGAATCCAGAGAAACCTCATTAATCTCAGTTCCTACTGTAATAAGTTCATCAGGAGAAAAATAATCCAATAAAATTAATGCGGTCAGAATTTTTGTCATGCTGGCAGGATACATTTTTGCAGCTGCATTTTTTTCAGCTAAAATTGTGCCCGTGTCTGCATTAACTAAAATAGCAGACTGTGCCGTTAACGTGGGCATACCGGAAGCAGTCTGTACAACTTCCTGTAATGCAGGCACCGCTTCCTCTGTATTCTCTTCCTGTTTTGTATCAGCTGTAACTGCAACAGTTCCGCTGACATCAGCATTCGCGGTATTTTCATTTTCATCTTTCTTCCCGCAACCTGCGGAGGATAATATAAAAATTGCTGCCAATAAACAAGCTAATCTTCTTTTCCATTTATTGTTCATGATCTTTCCTCTTTCTTTTATCAGAATGGTTTTTATTGATATGTATACCCATCTCTCTACGAACTTGCTCCAACTCTATTTGGAAATTTTTCGAATTCAGATGAGGGAATGCCTTCAACAGTCGCTTTTCGATACGACCGCTATCTTCCAACATATGTAAATAACGCTCCATGCGTTCGTATACTTCTTTTTTTACGTATTCAGAACGTAGGCGTAATTCCATGCTGTTTTCTTCCAACTCGTCCATGCCTTCTTCCAATTTTTCCTTAATTTCCTGAAAAAATTCATGAAAAGGTGCATTTTCCAGTTTTTCTAAAGCACTTTTTTTCTCCTCAAACAGACGTAAGTTTTCCAATTTTTCTTTCCATTCTGTACGCAGAGAAGAAATCAGTTCCAAACGATGGTGTATTTGCAAAATATTGGAAACTGTAATACATACATCGGCAGAAATACCTATCAGCCATGCTGTGATGATCGTTTCTCCCAATAATCTAGGGACTTTATCTACAAATGCAGAGACTACAGGGTGAAGAAATAACACCACAAGCATAGCTAAAACACCCCATTCAGCAGAACGCAAAAGACATACCCTTCCTTTAATATTGAACGGCATATCAGAATAATCCCACCAAGTTGCATGGAATAGATGCTCCAAAAGCGCACCAATTACATATTCCACAATGGTAGCTATTACAAATCCACCTGCATAAAGCACTAGAATATGGTCAGAAAAATCGGACAATAACATAACAGCAAGCAGAACACCCACACCATAAATAGGGCAAAATGGACCATTGACGAAACCGCGGTTGACCCATTCTTTTTGGCTGATGGAAACAAAAATACTTTCCATCAACCATCCTAAAAAGCTGTATATCATAAAGAATGCTACAAAATGGTAAGCATCCATGCTAAATATTTGAAAGGACCACATATCTTTTTTCCTCTTCGTTTATAAAGTAATTACCCCGTCGTCTACCATTGTTTGCAAGCTTACTAAAATACCAATCTTGCCATGATGCCAAGACAGCCCGCCCTGCATATATACGTTATATGGCGGTTTAATAGGACCATCTGCGCTTAACTCAATGGAAGAACCCTGTACAAAGGCACCCGCTGCCATAATAACCGGAACATCATATCCAGGCATATCCCAAGGTTCCGGTACCACATAGCTGTCCACAGGAGCAGCTTTTTGAATTCCTTTGCAGAAAGAAATCATTTTATCTGCTGCGCCAAAACGGATCAGCTGTACAATATCTGCCCGCTTTTCCTGGGGTGTCGGCAAAACGCCAAAGCCAAGTGCATCATATACTTTTGCCGCGAACAGTGCGGTCTTCAAACTGCCATTGACTACTTGCGGCGCTTGAAAAAGTCCTTGAATCAAAGACGGTGTTACACCTAAAGTAGCGCCTACTTCTTTCCCCAAACCAGGTGCTGTCAAACGGTTAGCCGCATGCTCAACATATTCCTTTTTCCCCACAATATAACCACCAATGGGCGCCAAACCTCCACCGGGATTCTTAATTAAAGATCCTACCACTAAGTCCGCACCTACCTGAGAGGGCTCAATGGTTTCCACAAATTCACCATAGCAGTTATCAACCATACAGATTACATCTGGTTTAATGGACTTAATAAAAGAAATTAACTGTCCAATTTCTTCTACTGTGAAAGACTTTCTCCATTCGTATCCTTTGGAACGCTGAATGGTTACCAGTTTTGTTTTATCATTCATTGCATTACGGATTCCTTCGTAATCAAACTGATCTTCACCAATAAGATCCACTTGGCGATATGTAATGCCATACTCTGCCAAAGAACCATCCTCTGGACGGATTCCAATAACACCCTGCAAGGTATCATAAGGAGCACCTACGGGAGACAGCAGTTCATCACCAGGACGAAGATTACCTGCTAAAGCAACAGTCAGAGCATGGGTACCGGAAATCAACTGGGGACGAACCAGAGCAGACTCTGCCTCAAATACATCCGCATAAATTTCCTCTAAGGTATCTCTGCCTAAGTCATTATATCCATAACCAGTGGTTGCTGCAAAATGGACATCACTGAGACGATTCTTTTGCATGGCTGCCAACACTTTATATTGATTATATTCTGTAATGCGATCTATTTCCGCAAAGGAAGATGCAATTGCTTTTTCTTGTTCTAAGCAAAAATCTAAAACCTTTTTAGAAATGCCGAATTTCTCTAACATAAATGTTTCTAAATCATTCATTCTTTTGCCTTTCACTCCTTATTTTCTATGATTTTCTGTTCCCTGATATATGCAATGGCTTTCTTTAACGCTGCATCGATAGAAAGATCGGTTACATCCAGCCATAAGCCTTCGTTTTGTCTGCGAAACCAGGTTAACTGCCGTTTTGCAAAATGTCTGGTTGCCGTTTTTAATTCCTGTACCGCTTCATCCAATGAACAGATTCCGGAAAAGTAAGGGATAAATTCTTTATAGCCTAATCCCTGCATACTCACTAAATTGGGGCTATATCCCATATCCAGCAGTTTGTTCACTTCTTCTAAAAGCCCCGCTTCCATCATCAGATCGATTCTCTTTTCAATCCGTTCATAAAGCACAGCGCGGTCCATAGTCATAATAATCATGGCAGTCTGATAAGGGGATTCCTTTTCCTTCTGTTGTGCATTATGCACTGAAAAGCGCTCTCCCGTCAAGTGAAAATATTCCAAAGCACGTGTGACACGTTTTACATTGTTGGCATGAGTAGTCGCAGCATAGTCTGGATCAATGGCACAAAGTTTTTCAAACAAAACTTCCGGGCCTTGTTCTTTTGCAATGGCATAGCAATGTTTCCGATAAGAATCGTCACCATCCGTTTCCGTAAACGTATTATCATACAATAGTGCATTGATATAAAATCCTGTTCCTCCTACCACAATGGGAATGTTCCCTCGCTGCCAGATCTGCTCCATATATGCTTTCGCTTTTTCCTGAAAGATCATAGCATTATAAGGTTCATCTGGGTTGCGTTCATCAATTAAATAATGAGGAATTCCTTCTGTTTCTTCCGGAGTGACTTTCGCAGTACCAATGTCCATATAACGATAAACCTGCATAGAATCAGCAGAGATAATCTCGCCGCCAATCTTCTTTGCCAGCTGCACAGAAAGTGCTGTTTTACCGCAAGCAGTGGGACCGCCGATAATGACAAGTGGTTTTTTCATGAAAAAGCCTCTTTTCTATTTAATCTTGAATCCGCTTAAAAAGCTTTTCCAGTTCGTAACGTGTGATTTCAACAATAGTAGGTCTGCCATGAGGACAAGTAAAAGGATTTTCTAATTTCAACAGTTCATCCAATAATGCGGTTGCTTCTTGAAAACTTAACTTATCATGGGCTTTTACTGCTGCTTTACATGCCATTGTTGCCACTGAAAGCAGTTTCTCTTCGTATAGATCCCGTACCTTTCCTTCTCCTAAATGGTCAATCAAGGAAATAAAAAAAGATGTGTCGCTGGGTTCCTGCATCAAACAAGGAACTGCCGTCAAGGCATAACTTTCTTTTCCAAACTGTGTAATTTCAAAGCCAAAACTTTCTAAAAGGGCTTTATTTTCTTCTAAAATAGCACACTCCAGGCTATTAAGCCGCAGCATAAAAGGTGTCAGCAATTTCTGTGCAACCACATGTTCCTGACGGAATTGGTGCATCAGTTTTTCATACAGAACACGTTCATGGGCGGCATGCTGATCGATGAGATAAATTTTTTCCTGCTGTTCTACAATCCAGTATGTAGCAAAGACTTGTCCAACAATACGATAGTGCTGGAAAAATTGTGGTTTTTTCTGTTTTACAGGCGTTTCATCCAACTGTAACGATAAATCCTTTGAATTTTCTTCCGCCTGGTTAGAAACAACCGGTTTTTTTCCCTCTTTCAACATATTTCCATCGGAAAAAGATTTGGTAACATCTTCTTTTTCCTCCGTCTTCATTACTGTATTATAAGAAACTTTTTCTTGCCGCATGAAGGGGGAAAATGTATCTTTTTTCAAAAGTTCATCTACAGAGCGAATGCCCTGGCGATTGGTTAAATCTTTTTCTTCTTCCAAATACGATACAGACTGATGTTCTTCCTGCTTTTTTGAGGTTTCTTCTTCCCATGGAAGATCATCCAAAGACTGCTGCACCGTCTGCGCTGCTGTTTTTTCCGGCTTCTCCATAGAAACTTTTGGAATCAAAACTTGATTTTCAAATGTTTTCAAGATCGCCTGATAAAAAAACTCATACACTTCATTATCATTACGGAAGCGTACTTCCAGCTTAGCGGGGTGTACATTCACATCAACCAACGCAGGAGAAATAGACAAATTTAATACAAAAACTGGAAATTTCCCCACCATCATCCGTGTTTTATAGGCGTCTTCCACTGCGCCGGAGACAATGGAATTCTTAATAAACCGACCATTGATAAATAGATTTTCATAGTTTCTGTTGCCACGGGATAACTCCGGTTTTCCAATCAGTCCCTGCAGGTGATAATCTCCTTTTTCATAAGATAAAGGAATCATGGAATTTGCCGCGTCTTTCCCATAAACATAGAACACGCTTGCTTTTGGATCATTATTACCAGAAGTATGCAGCATAGTTGTTGCATTATTGATAAAACAGAAAGAAATCTCAGGATGTCCCAAAGCCATTTTCTGCATGGTATCGGAAATATATCCGCCTTCAATGGATGGTTTCTTTAAAAATTTCTTTCTTGCAGGAACATTATAAAATAAATCCCTTACAATAATCGTTGTGCCATCTTTACATGCAACATCTTCCTTCACAGAAATCACACCGGCAGAAATCATAATATGGGTTCCTGTGGTTTCTTCTGCTGTTTTTGTAGTCATTTCCACATGGGCAACTGCCGCAATGCTTGCCAATGCCTCTCCACGGAATCCCAGAGTAAAGACGTTTTCCAAATCCTCAATTTCCCGCATTTTGTTAGTAGCATGACGCAAAAATGCAGTTTCTACCTGCTCCTTTGGAATGCCGCAGCCATTATCCGAAATACGCAAGTATGCGATGCCGCCTTCCTTTGCCTCTACCGTAATGGCAGTGGCACCAGCGTCAATGGCATTTTCCACCAGTTCTTTTACTACGGATTTGGGGGACTCTACCACTTCACCTGCAGCTATTTTATTGATGGTATGCTGGGATAACAGTTGTATTTTCTGCATTAATCCCACTCCTCCTTTTCAAAGGCTTTTATAGACCTTTTGCCTTCTTTTGCAGATCAAATAACACCTGTAATGCTTCAATGGGTGTTAAAGACATAATATCCAGTTTACACAGATCATCTGCCAGCTGGTTTTCCTTCAAATTAAACAGTTCAACCTGTTTTGCTTCTTCTTCCGCCTGTGCAGCAGATTCAGAAGCAATTTTTTTCGCTTTCTTCGTTATGTCAGCAGCGTTCAGCTGCTTCAAAATTTGACCGCTTCGCTTAATTACTTTTCTCGGTAATCCAGCTAAACGTGCAACCTGTACGCCATAGCTGTGGTCTGCGCCGCCGCGTTTGATTTTTCTCAGGAAAATGATATCTTCTCCCTGTTCTTGCACGACGATACAATAATTCTTTACCCCGGAAAGTTTCCCTTCCAATTCTGTTAATTCATGATAGTGAGTTGCAAACAACGTTTTTGCACCAATTAATTTTTTATCCGCAATATACTCCAGTACTGCCCATGCAATACTTAATCCGTCGAATGTACTGGTCCCACGACCAATTTCATCCAAAATCAACAGGCTTTTCACCGTTGCATGATTTAAAATATTGGCCACTTCTGTCATCTCTACCATAAAGGTACTTTGGCCAGCACTCAGGTCATCAGATGCTCCAACTCTGGTGAAAATGCGATCTACCAGGCCAATATGGGCTTCTGCTGCAGGTACAAAGCTGCCAATCTGTGCCATCAGCACAATCAATGCAACCTGTCGCATATAAGTGGATTTACCAGCCATATTGGGACCAGTTATGATGGCAAGCCTTGTTTCTTCTCCATCTAAATACGTATCATTGGGAATAAAATTCTCACCCATCATTTTTTCCACTACAGGATGTCTGCCATCCTGAATGGAAATCACATCATTCTCATCAATTACAGGCTTTACATATCCAGCACTTTGTGCTACATCCGCAAGAGACTGTAAGCTATCAATGACAGAAACAATGTGTGCACACTTTTGAATCCGTTCCACTTCTGCAGCTACTGCGCTGCGGATTTCGGAAAAGATGCGGTATTCCAAGTCTACAATTTTTTCTTCCGCGCCCAAAATTAACTCAGCCAATTCATTTAATTCTGGCGTTACGTAACGCTCACAGTTGGATAATGTCTGCTTACGAATATAGTTTTCCGGCACATTTTCCTTGGCGGAATTTGTTACTTCAATGGAATAACCAAAAACTTTATTGTATTTAATACGCAGATTTTTGATTCCTGTCTTTTCCCGTTCTTCTTCTTCCATTTGTTTAATCCAAGTGGTACCTTCTTTACGGGCATGGATGTAGGTATCTAACTCTTCACTATAACCTTCTCGAATCATATCCCCTTCTCTTACGCTAAAGGGTGGATCATCCTGAATGGCCTGTGTAATCAGGGCGCAGATATTTTCCAAGGGATCCAATTTTTCATACAGCTCTTGCAAGTAAGGGCTCTTACAGCGAGCCAGCGTCTGCTTTAGCAACGGCAGATTTTCGATAGACTGACGTAAAGCTACCAAATCCTTTGCATTAGCGCTCTGATAAATGACGCGGCTCATGATTCTCTCAAAGTCATACATCATATTCAGGATGTCTTTGATCTCTTCCCGCAAAAATAAATCCTGATATAACTCGTCCACACTATCCAAACGCTTCTGAACTTCATCGGCATGAATCAAGGGTTGTTCTACCCACTTACGCAGAAGTCTTGCGCCCATTGCGGTTTTGGTACGATCCAATACCCATAGAAGCGTACCTCTTCTGCTTTTTTCCCGCATGGTTTCTGTCAATTCCAGATTTCTGCGGCTTGCCATATCCAAAAGCATAAAGTCATTCGTAGTATAATGCCGCAAAGTCGAAATATGTTCCAGGTTATTCTTTTGTGTTTCTGATAATTCACTCAATAATGCGCCGGCAGCGATGGTAGCATTGATCTTTTGTTTCATGCCAAATCCATCCAAACTGCTTACATGAAAATGACGGCAAAGGGTTTCTTTTGCCGTATCATAAGAAAACATCCATTTATCGCATAAAGTTACATGCAAATGTAGTTTTTCTTCAATATTTTCACGAACAGGCAATTCATAAAACTCCTCATTACACATAATCTCAGCAGGAGAAATACGCGCCAATTCATCCATAATTTTCTGTAAAGCGTTGGCAGAATTAAATTCTGTTGCCTCAAAGGAACCCGTGGTAACGTCACATACTGCCAAACCAAATCCCATCTTTGCTCCAAAAATAGAAACAAAGTAGTTATTCTTTTTCTCATCCAAAGCAGACGTATCAATCACCGTACCGGGTGTTACAATACGGATTACTTCCCGCTTTACAATGCCTTTTGCTGCTTTGGGATCTTCTACCTGTTCACAAATGGCAACTTTATAGCCTTTTTCCACCAATCTGGCAATATAGCTGTCTGCGGCATGAAAAGGCACACCACACATGGGGGCTCTTTCTTTCTGCCCCCAGTCTTTTCCCGTTAATGTAATTTCCAGTTCTTTCGAAGCGATCACTGCATCTTCAAAAAACATTTCGTAGAAGTCACCCAAACGGAAAAATAACAGGCAGTGCTTATATTTCTCTTTAATTTGAAAATATTGCTCCATCATTGGAGTGATTTTTGCCATTTTTTCACACCCTTTATTTTTTAAATCCTTTCATGACATCCACTGCATCCGCTGCAGCTTCCACTACATCCGCCAGGTACATCTTCTCCTGTGGTGGTTGCATAAATCAAAGTATAAATGGATTGAACCAAATCGTTAAATTCTTTTTCTGCATGATACATTGCTTGTGCTGTTTTGCTATTTTTAATAGCTTCCTGTGTCTGTGCTACCTTTTGCATAAATATTTCATTTTCTTCTTCTGTCAAAGAGCCGGAAGCTCTTTTCTGCTGGTATTCTGGATATAAAGCGGTATAAGCCTCTACCGTTGCAACTATTTCTTTATCCTGTTGGTATGCTGCTTTTGCCTGCGCTAAATTCTTTGCCTGAGATGTTTTAGCCAGTTCTTCTCCCAAAGCTCTTGCCATTTCATAAATTGTCATTGTTTTCACTCCACTCTTTTTCCCAACACGTAATAAGTCTTATTCTCCATTAAGCGAACCGGTACTGTTTGTCCAATTAATCCTTGGTCTCCTTGAAAATGTACCAATAAATTGCTTTCCGTTCTGCCTGTTAAAATGGATGCGTCATGCTTACTTACCTCTTCTGCCAATACCGGCAGTGTTTTTCCTATAAAACGCTCATTTTCCTGGTAAATAACCGCATCTAAAGTTTCTAATAATCTGGAGAATCGATCCTTTACCACTCCTTCTGGAACCTGATTCTCCATTACAGCAGCGGGGGTTCCAGTGCGCTTGGAATAAATAAAAGTAAACGCTGTACTGTAACGGGCTTTTTTTACCACATCCAACGTTTCCTGAAAATCTTCTTCTGTCTCACCTGGAAATCCTACCATAATATCCGTACTTAATGTAATTTCCGGCATAGCAGAACGGATTTTTTCCACCAAATGCAAATAATCTTCTTTTGTATAGTGACGGTTCATTTTATCCAATAAGGAACTGCTTCCGCTTTGAACCGGTAAATGAAGATTCTTACATACTTTCGGTAAACGAGCCATGGTTTCGATTAATTCATCCGAAAGATCTTTGGGATGGGAGGACATAAATCGAATCCGTTCAATACCTTCCACTTCGTGTACCATTTCCAATAATTTTGCAAAAGAAATGGGCTGTTCCAGTGTTTTTCCATAGGAGTTGACGTTTTGTCCCAACAACATAATTTCTTTTACGCCGTCATTTGCCAAACACTGTACTTCTGCCACAATATCCTCTGGCAGTCTGCTTCTTTCTCTGCCGCGCACATAGGGCACAATGCAATAAGAACAAAAGTTATTGCAGCCAAACATAATATTAACAGAAGCTTTATGATGAAAGTGGCGAATTTGCGGCAAATCTTCTACAATCTCCCCATGTTCCTGCCAAATATCATAGATCGTTTCTCCGCATTCCAGTCTGGTCTCCAAAAGTTCTGGAAACTTATAAAGATTAAATGTACCAAACACAATATCTACATGACGGTACTTACTACGCAATGTCTCTAGAACCGTTTCCTGCTGCATCATGCAACCGCAAAGACAGATTAATACATCCGGATGGGTTCTTTTATATGCCTTCAAGGCACCTAATTTACCATATACTTTCAACTCTGCATTTTCTCTTACACAGCAAGTATTATAAATGATTAAGTCTGCTTCCATCTCTTCCTGTGTCATTTCATAACCCATACGGGTAAGCATGCCCTCCAGCTTTTCAGAGTCGTGGGCATTCATCTGACACCCCATTGCCAGAGAATAGAATTTTTTATGCCGTCCTGTTTTTGCGAAAAACGCATCATTTCTTTTTCTTACCATCTCCATAAAAGATGTTTGTTGATCTGCTTCTTGCTGAGAAATTTTCTTTTCTGTTCTTACCATAAATAATCCGCCTTTTTCCATTGTATTGTTTCAGGAAAAGGTTACAAATAGCACCTTTTCATTTTCCTATCCAGCAAATACTCTAAGCACTTTGCTGATTCCAAAAGAAATGCATGGAATTAGCTATCTCATTAAAAAACAGAAGCAAATTCAATGCAAAACATTCTTTGTTATGATCATTTTTTACTTTATATTTACAGATTGCAAAATCATTTCAATAGAGAAATATCTTCGTTCGACTATTCTTGCAAATAATATTGCTGCAGCACGCACACTCTTTGCGAACGTGATCTATGTGTCTAAAAAAATTACTTTTATTTTTTCGTATATGGCAGTCCGCCATGGATCGTCACTTTAGACGAAGATCTCCAGTTATTATACCATAACCAATCTTTTCCCACAAGCAAGGAAGAAAAATGAAAAAAATTCTTTTTCCTTTATATAGTTAAATATTGAAACAGATTTCCATGAGAGGTGATTATCTTCTCTAAGTCATCAACAGCTAAAAAAACTGAAGCCGTGTTATCATTGGGATGTACACCAAATCTTGCCACATGATGAAGATCACGATCAAAAATTACTTCTACCGCTTTTTCCGTATCATTTAAAATTCCAAAAGGAGATACGGAACCTTTTGTTAAGCCTAAGTATTTCATCAAACGTTCTTCTGAAGCGAAGGACAACTTTCCACTGTGCAGACATTCTGCCAATTTTTTTAAATCCACTCTTTTATCCTCTGTTACTACCACCAAAAAATGGCGGTCTCCCTTGGGATTGCGTAAAAAAAGATTCTTCGCAATCACTTCTCCCGCATCGATTCCTAATTCTTTCACTTCATCTATGGTAAAAACTGCATCGTGTTCCTTAATTTCATGAGAAATTTGATTCTCTTTCAAAAATTGATAAACTTCCTGTTTCCCGTACATTTTTTTCATCCTTTCTGCGTTGTTTTATAAAAATTATAACGAGAAAATAGTCGAAACACAAGATGTATCCCTTGTTTTTCCGGGTTTTATAATGTTAACAAAATGTTTACAAACCTTCCATACTAAATTCATAGGTATCCGCTATGATGTCATTGTTGGTTGAAAGCAATAAATTCATAGTACATACCCTCCCCTTGTTTCATACGAAAGAGAGCCTGTTGGAAGCCGGGCTCTTTTTTGTTGCTTAAAAAAATATGTACTGTTATACTGAAGAAAAGGAGGGAGCCATATGAATAAGATGAAAGAACACGCAATGGCTATTCTAGACTATGCCATCGAAAAATCTATACCCCAAGCAGCGGTTCAAAAAGCATTATCAAATTGGAAGGAAAAACCTTCACGTATCATCTTAATATCCATTGGGAAAGCTGCTTGGACAATGGCAGATGCGGCTATACAGCTATTAGGGGATACTGTAAAAAAAGGGGTTGTAATTACAAAATACGGACATAGCCAAGGTCCTATCGCCCATTGTATCATTCATGAAGCAGCACATCCTGTTCCTGATGAAAATACAGTGCAGGGCGGAAAATTAGCTTTAGAAGCCATTAAAAATCTCTCTAAAGAAGATACTGTTCTATTTTTAGTCTCTGGGGGTGGCAGTGCTTTATTTGAAGTGCCGGAAGATGGAATTTCTCTCCATGATATTCAAGAAATCACCACTACGCTTTTATCTTGCGGCGCAGATATCATAGAAATCAACACCATTCGTAAACGTTTATCTGCTGTAAAGGGTGGAAAATTTGCAATGCACTGTGCGCCTGCAAATGTTTTTACCATTGCGCTCAGCGATGTTTTAGGAGACCGTCCGGATTCTATCGCTTCCGGTCCCACTTGTCCTGATGAAACAACTTGTGCAGACGCGTTAAAAATTTTAGATAAGTATCATATACATCCGAAAAATCCCCGTATTATGAGATGCCTCCAAATGGAGACTCCTAAATTTTTATCCAATGTTAAAACAGAAATTACAGGAAGTGTCAATTTATTATGTGCCGCGGCTGCCCAAAAAGCACAAATGTTAGGTTATCATCCTATTATTTTAACTACAAACCTAACCTGTGAGGCGAAAGAAGCCGGAAAATTTTTAGCCTCTATCGCAAAAACTATTTCACAAAAACAGTCTACATTGCCAATGCCCTGTGCTATTATTTGCGGTGGCGAAACTGTAGTACATGTAACAGGAAATGGAAAAGGCGGTCGAAATCAGGAGGTAGCATTGGCTGCCGCAGAAGATCTTGCAGGGCTGGAAAACACCGTTTTGGCGGCTATAGGCTCTGACGGAACAGATGGTCCTACTGATGCAGCAGGTGGAATTTGTGATGGAACAACAAAAGAGCGGCTTATGCGAGCAGGATTTTCTATCCCACAGGTTTTAGAGCATAATGACGCTTATACTGCATTATCCGCCATAGACAGTCTCATTTTTACCGGTCCTACTGGTACCAACGTAAATGATCTTTACTTTTTGTTATGTAAATAAAAAACATCCCTTAAAGAAATCTCTTTTTAAGAAAACATTTTTCTTTCATTTCTTAAGCGGAATTGCGATGACTATCTCCAGAAAAAAGCAATACAGCTAAAAAAGAAACATCTGAAATTCTGATAGACATCAGAATTTCAGATGTTTTTGTTTTCTTATAATGAAGCAAAGGGAGCTTTTCTTTATACGTTCGCAATAAGTGTTTCGTCGTGATACTTCTTATCTTCCCGCTGTTCATTCAAAACCAATTGTGCAATATTCATTGCATGGTCACTGACACGTTCCAAATTCGTCAACATATCTAAGAAACAGATACCAGACTGCGTATTGCACTCGTGGCTGGAAAGCCGGTTAATATGGCTGGCACGCAATTTACGTTCATATTGATCAACTTGTGCCTCATAGCGAACAGTTTCTTCTGCAAAACTTACTTTGTTTTCAGAAAGGGCTTTTAATGCGTTGGAATAACTGGAATATGTTGCTTGCAGCATTTCATTTAATTCATCCAAAGCACTTTGAGAAAAAGTAACGCCTTCTGTCGTCATTGTTTCTGCCAATTCCGCAATATTTTCTGCGTGGTCTCCAATTCTTTCCATATCACTAACTGCATTCAATAAGGAAATAACCTGATCGTTCTCTTTTTGGCTGATGCGCAGAGAACACAATTTCACCAAATATCCGGAAATGCTATCGCAAAGCTGGTCAATGGTATTTTCTTGTTGTTTTACTTTTTCAATAATTTCATGGTCCTTTTTATTTAAAGCTTGTACGGATAATTGTAAGTTTTCTTCTGCTAAAAGTCCCATACGGACCACTTCTTTTCTTGCTGCGTCAATAGCAATACTAGGAGTCTCCAACATACGTTCATCCATATGTAGCAGCACAGGTTCTTTTTCTGCCAATGTCTTCTCGGAAACACCATTAATCTTCATAGCAATGTGGATAATCACATTGGAAAGAGGAATCATGATCAATGTGGTACCAATATTGAAGAGCGTATGAATCGCAGAGATCATCGTCTGGTTAATAGAAAGATCGCCTGCTGCGGGATTGATTTGTCTGAAGTAGAAAATAGCAAAGATACTAAATACAATGGTACCTACAATATTAAACAGCAAGTGCATAGTACCAACACACTTTGCATTTTTAGAAGCACCAATACCGCTCAAAATTGCCGTAATACAAGTACCGATATTTTGTCCCATGATAATATAGACTGCCGCATTTACAGGTACGACACCCGTTGCTGCCAGAGAAAGCAAAATACCTTGAGATGCAGAAGAACTCTGGATGATTGCTGTTACAATGGCACCGGTTAAAATACCCAAAATAGGATTGCTGCCTAATGTAGAAAATGCTTCTACAATCAGAGCAGACTCTCTTAAGGGGTAAACTGCATCAGACATAGTGCTGATACCAATAAAGAGAATACCAAAACCAATAATAACAGAAGAAATTTCCTTTTTTTTCTGAGATTTGCTGGTGATCAAAAGAATTACACCAATCATGACTGCAAGAGGTGCTAATGTTGCAGGCTCTAAAAATTTAGCCCATTCACCACTGGATACAATCCATCCAGTAGCCGTTGTACCAATATTTGCACCCATGATAACACTCATGGCTTGTGTTAAATTCATGAGTCCCGCATTTACAAAACCTACGATCATTACCGTTGTAGCAGATGAGCTCTGGATAATAGCTGTTACCAATGCGCCTAAAGCAATGCCCATCAATCGATTCTGTGTTAAAGCCTCTAAGACTTGTTTCATACGATTGCCGGCTGCATTTTGTAAACCTTCCGCCATGATATTCATGCCGTAAATAAACAGCGCAAGACCACCGATAAAAGGAATGATAATGTCCGCGTAACTCATGATTTTTATTTCCTCCATCCTTGTTCAAAGCAATATTCCGTGTTTTTAGTGTCTCTCTTTACCCTTTTTATTCAAATCGATTTTATCTTACTATAATCTTTTTCATATTACAAGTATGTTTTTTACAAAAAACAACAGAAATATTAATTTTTACAGTTGAATTATATAATATGTAAAATTTATATTGTTACTATAAATTTTCCCCGATTTTTCAGGAAAAACACGCGTTTCTCAGATTGACTTTTTTTCATAAAGGTGCTATAATTCCCCAACAAATAATCTACTGTATAGAATGAAAAAAATTGGAGAGAAAATTATGTACCCTTTTCATTTTTCAATTCCTTTTCCACCCAAAATTAAAAATCCAAAGCTTTTCGGTTCAGCCTGTTGTATTATCAGTGCTTGCCTATGGGGCGGATGCGGTGCAGCCGGTCAATATTTGATCAATGAATTAGGTTTATCCAGCTTATGGCTAACCAGTTTTCGTGTTAGTTACTGTGGTATTTTACTACTGCTCTATTTTACGATAAAACTACGATCAGAGGTAATTGGAATTTTCCATAATAAAAAAGATTCTTTGGAACTAATCTTATTTTCTCTCATTGGCGTAGCTGCTGTATACTACTCTTACTTTACCGCAGTGTCTTATACCAATGCCCCTACAGCGACTGTGTTACAGTATTTATCACCTATTTTGATTGTATTTTATATGGCAATCCGCAATAAAAAATTGCCTTCTATGAAAGAATTTATCGCAGTTGTATTTGCTTTATTGGGTACGTATATTTTAGCAACACATGGTGATATCCATTCCTTGGCAATTTCTCCGTTGGGGTTGATTTGGGGATTGATTAGTGCGGTTACTCTTGCGTTTTACACCGTTTATCCCAGACGGCTTTTAACAAAGTATAATACAATGTACATCTATGGCTGGGCAGTTTTCATCAGTGCGATTGCAATGAACTTTTTAGCGCCTTTTTGGAAGTTGCCTGCTTCAGTAAATACAACTGGTGTCATACTTTTGATTTATACCCTGTTATTTGGTACACTGGTATCCTATCCATTGTTTTTAGTTGGCGTAAAATATATTGGTCCTACTCAAAGCAGTCTGCTTTCTTCCATTGAGCCTGCGGCAACAGCAGTAATTGCTGTGTTATTTTTACATACACAATTAACTATCATGGATATTATTGGCATGATTTGTATTACGGCAACTGTTTTTATTTTGTCTGTTCCATCCAGAAAAAAGACACCTGCTGTGGAGGAACCACCTGCGGAACAAAAATAAATAAAAGAGTGTTGTTTGAAACAACACTCTTTTTTCGTACAAATAATTGGAAAGATCCATTTGGTAATCATATAACGATACATGACAAAATCACAGTTTCGTTTGACTTCTGTCTGCTACATTTTAGAAAAACCACTTATAACTGATCTTCATCACCAAAAGGATCTCCGCAGTTCGGGCAGAATTTCGGCGGATGTATAGGGTCTTCTGGTTGCCAGCCACATTTGTCACAACGGTACTGAGGTACTCCTGCCGGTTTTTTTGCACCGCAGTTGGAGCAGAATTTACCTGTATTCTCCTGTCCGCAGGAAGGGCAGGTCCAGCTATTGGTATTCGGTCTTTTTGCACCGCAATTGATGCAGAAATTTCCTGTATTTCCTTTTTGCCCACAGCTGCAATCCCAGCTGGAAGGCTGCGTTTTCCTTTTTTCGCCTTCCAGTGTATCTATTGCTTCGTCTGATGTTTGATCTTGCTTTTGCTGCTGGCTCATCTCAAATAACTTCTGGGCGTTTATACCACCTGCATTTCCAGCCATATGCATTCCCATAAATGCCAAAGCAGGTCCCGCATTTTCGTTGGATGCCGCGTTCTGCATTGCCGCTGCCTGTGCCTGTGTTAAGTGTGCTGCTGCCATAGCCGGATCACGGAATACTGCACTCTTTTGCATTTCCTTAATCATGTTTTCATCTTCTTCAGAAGCATTCAAACTGGAAATACCGAAAGAAACAATTTCTAATCCACGTAAATCATGCCACTTTTCAGAAAGGACCTCATTCAGTGCGTCTGCAATTTCTGCAGTATGGGCAGGAAGCGCAGAGTACCGGATACCCATGGCAGAAATTTTTGCAAAAGCCGGTTGTAACGCAGTCATTACTTCGCTACGTAATTGTCCATCAATTTGATCTCTCGTATAATTTTGTGTAATATTTCCGCAAATGTTCGTATAGAACAACATAGGGTTACTAATTTTATAGCTGAATTCGCCATAACAACGGATAGAGATATCCATATCTAATCCAATATTTTTATCCACTACACGGAAAGGGACGGGACTAGGTGTCCCATATTTATTTCCAACCAGTTCTTTTAAGTTAAAATAATATACCCGCTGGTCTTTCGGTGCTTCCCCGCCAAATGTAAAGCGTTTTCCTATATTTGCAAATACCTTTAAAATACTTTCACCTAAAGGTCCTACAAAAATAGAAGGTTCCGTAGAAGTATCATAAACATATTCCCCAGGCTCTGCACAAAATTCTGTAACTTTCCCCTGGTCTACAATCATCATACATTGACCATCCGCTACCACAACAATGGAACCATTCGTGATGATGTTCTCTGTTCCTTTTGTATTAGAAGAACGAGAAGATGTTTTCTTCATTCCTTGAGCCGCTAATACATTTGCAGGAAATGCATCTGCATAAAAATATTCTTTCCATTGGTCAGCAGCCACACCGCCTACTGCACCAGCAATTGCTTTTATCAATCCCATTTATGCAACACTCCTCTCAACTGCCATACTGGTCTTGCTTTCTTTATTGTACCGCATTCTTCCCATTCTTGCTATCCCTATTTATAAAAATAAAAAAATATGGAGCCGAAAATTTTCAGCTCCATAAATTCATTTATTTTGTTTGGATCACGTATTGACCATTCTGCACGTCTACCACTACAGTGCTTTCCGGTTCTATTTCGTCTGCAATCATCTTTTTTGCAAGCAGAGTTTCTACGTTTTTCTGGATCATACGTTTCAACGGTCTCGCACCAAAGGCAGGGTCATAACCTTCCTCAATAATCTTATCCTTTGCGGCAGGACTCAGCTCACAACGGATTTGTTTATCTGCCAATCTCTTGTTCAGGTCTTTCATAATCAGATCTACAATGCTGGTCACATCTGCTTTCGTCAAAGGTTTATAGAATACAATCTCATCCAAACGATTGAGGAATTCAGGACGGAATGCACGGTGCAGCTGTGCTTCTACCGCAGCTCTTGCTTCCTGGGTAATTTCACCATCCGGACCAATACCTTCCAGCAGTTCTGAAGAACCCAAGTTAGAAGTCAAAATGATAATTGTATTTTTAAAGTCTACCGTTCTGCCTTGAGAGTCTGTTACATGACCATCATCCAAAATTTGCAGCAAAATATTGAAAACATCGGGATGCGCTTTCTCTACCTCATCAAATAGAATTACAGAGTAAGGTTTTCTGCGTACTGCCTCTGTTAACTGACCGCCTTCCTCATAGCCTACATATCCAGGAGGTGCACCGATCAGTCTGGAAACGGAGAACTTCTCCATATATTCTGTCATATCAATTCGGATTAGATTCTTTTCATCGTCAAACAACGTAGCTGCCAGGGTTTTTGCCAGTTCTGTCTTACCAACACCAGTAGGTCCCATAAACAGGAAAGAACCAATGGGGCGGTTCGGTGACTGAATACCTGCACGAGAACGTAGAATTGCTTCTGTTACTTTGGAGACAGCCTCTTGCTGCCCAACCACTCTTTCATGCAGAATGTCTTCCAGATGCAGCAGTTTCTCCCGTTCGCCTTCCATCAGCCTTGCTACAGGAATACCCGTCCATCTTTCTACAATTCTTGCGATTTCTTCTTCTGTCACTTTATCGCGTAGAATAGAGTGTGTATTGTTTTTCTCTTCTGCCTCAGATTCTTTTGCTGCCAACTGTTTCTGCAATTCAGGCAATTTACCGTATTTCAATTCAGCCGCTTTATTCAGATCATACTTGCGCTCCGCTTCTTCAATCTGACGGTTAACGGTTTCAATTTCTTCTCGCAATTTCTGAACCGCACCAATAGCTCCCTTCTCGTTTTCCCATTTTGCTTTCAAAGACGCAAATTCATCTCGCAGCTCCGCCAATTCTTTCTGAATCTCTGCCAAATGCTCTTTGGAGAGTTTATCGTCTTCTTTTTTCAGCGCAGCCTCTTCAATTTCATGCTGAATGATTTTTCTGCGAATTACATCCAGTTCTGTAGGCATAGAGTCCATTTCCGTACGAATCATCGCACATGCCTCATCTACCAAATCAATGGCTTTATCTGGCAAAAAACGGTCAGTGATATACCGATTGGACAAAGTTGCCGCTGCAATGATTGCTTGGTCCTGAATTTTTACACCATGATATACTTCATAGCGCTCTTTCAGGCCTCTTAAAATTGCAATGGTATCTTCCACTGTAGGCTCCTGTACCAGTACTGGCTGGAATCTACGTTCCAAAGCTGGATCTTTTTCAATATATTGTCTGTACTCATTTAATGTGGTTGCGCCAATACAATGCAGTTCACCTCTTGCCAGCATTGGCTTCAAAAGGTTGCCAGCATCCATGGCACCATCACTCTTACCTGCACCAACGATGGTATGCAGCTCATCAATAAATAGAATAATCTTACCTTCACTTTTCTTGACTTCATTCAAAACAGCTTTCAAACGCTCTTCAAACTCACCACGGAATTTTGCGCCGGCAATCAATGCACCCATATCCAAGGAAAAAATCGTCTTATCCTTCAAGTTATTAGGGACATCTTCTTTTACAATACGCTGTGCCAGACCTTCTGCGATTGCTGTTTTACCAACACCAGGTTCGCCAATCAACACAGGGTTGTTTTTCGTTTTTCTAGACAAAATCCGTATCACATTTCGAATCTCATCATCACGACCGATAACAGGATCCAGTTTCTGACTTCTTGCCTTTTCTACCAGATCTGTACCATACTTTTTCAGTGCATCATAAGTTGCTTCCGGCTCATCACTGGTCACTCTAGTATTGCCGCGTACCGTAGCCAATGCCTTCATAAAGTTTTCTTTTTCAATTCCAAACTGCTTAAAAATTGCTTTTAGTGCATGATTGGGTGCGCCCAACAATGCTAAAAACAGATGCTCTACAGAAACATATTCATCTTTCATGTTATCCGCCATACGCTCTGCAGCCACCAATGCTTGATCCAGTTCTGAAGCCATGTAAGTTTGACCACCACTGACTCTGGGCATTTTATTCAGTGCATCTTCTGTCGCGCGCAGCACTGCATTTACATTGATCTGCATTTTTTCCAACAAAGAGGGAATCAAACCATCCTCTTGGATTAACAAAGAACGCAGCAGATGCTCCTGATCCAGTTTCGGGTTGCCATACTCTATCGCGAAGGACTGGGCATTTTGAATGGCTTCCAAAGATTTTTGTGTAAATTTTTGCAAATTCATAACCATTCCACCTTTCCTATGAATATTCTTTGTAATAGGTTATTTTTTATTACGAAATACATTATACATCGTTAGCACTCACTTGTAAAGAGTGCTAACAAAAAATATTTCACAAAAAAACAGCCTGAAAATTCAGGCTGTTCCGTTATTTTTATGCTTCATAAGATTTACTTGTATCAATCTCTACGGTAGAAGATGCTTCATTCCAGTAAACAGATACATTCAACAGTCTACCTAAATCCTGCAATTTGAAATAGGTTCTGTCTGCAATAGTATAAGCCTCAGCAGTTTCCTTTTTCCCATTAAGCATAATTGTTGCTCTAGATGTAACTGCCTTTTGGTTTGTCAGAGCATATTTTTGCAGCTCTGATCCATCCGGCTCATAAGTGTCACCAGGAATTAAGTCCATGGCAAACTGGTCTTCATACCAAGTTAAAGAAAACTCTTTTTGTGTACCCTTCAATGCCATGGCAATATCACGCAGTTTAAAATAGTTTCTGCCATCAATGTTGTAAATGCTGCAAACAATGGGTGTACCATTTACAGTTACTTTATGTGTAGAAACTACAGCGTCTTTTTGTGTGGCTGTTGGTTGACCGGAAGAAGTGTTTTCATCTTTTCCAGGTGTTGCCGTTGTCTGGTTAGACAAAGTTTCATAGTAAGATTGGATTGCATCTGCGCATCCCTGTCTGTTTTCCAAAAGGTTTGCCATACGATAGAAAATACTGCCGTCTGCCTGGCAAATGGAATTGATCGTCAGCTCTGTTGTAATTTCTGATGCAACAGTATCTTTATAGATTCCCTGACCAATATATAACTTCACGCCAGTACCTTGTACCTGCTGCTTCCACCACTTCACCAATGTGGTATAATCCGCATATTGATTACCAGTTTCCCAGTAAATCTGCGGTGCAATATAATCCACCCAGCCTTCTTTAATCCAGGTAAGCGCATCTGCGCAAACAGCGTAATACCCTTCACTGCCGCTGGTTGCGGAACCATTTGGATCATTGCTGCTGTTTTTCCAAATACCCATAGGACTCACACCAAAGCTTACAGAAGGATCTGTTGCTTCGATAGTATTGGAAACCAGTTCAATCATTTCATTAACTTCTTCTCTTCTTGCATCAGCTTCTGCCTCGGTATCCTGCATTGCTGTAGAATAACCAGAGGGATAGAAATAATCGTCAAACTGAATACCATCTACATCATAGTTTTCTACAATCTCTTTTACAGTATCTGCGATGTGCTGCTTTACCTCGTCGTTGGCAGGATCATAGAATAACGCATTGTTATAAGAAATTACCCAGTCAGGATGTTCTTTTGCAGGGTGTCCATCCGCAAGTGCTGTTACATCTGCCCCAGATGTAGTAACACGGTAAGGATTCAGCCAAGCGTAGATCTTCATTCCTCTTGCATGAGTTTGTTCAACCATAAAAGCAAGGGGATCATATCCAGGATCCTGTCCCTGTGTACCAGTCAATACTGCACTCCAGGGGTTGATCTTAGATTTATAAAGTGCATCTGCTGTAGGACGTACCTGCACAATCATAGTATTAATGCCTAATGCCTGCATTTTGTCTAATTTTTCAACATATTCTGCCATTTGTGCTTCTGGATCATTTTTCACTGTGGGAAAATCCAATCCGTATACTGTAGCCATCCATACGCCCCGCATTTCATTGGCAGATGCAAATGCAGAAACAGGCAATAAGGATGTCATCATTGCCAACAGTACAAAAAATGCAAGAATCTTTTTCTTCATACACTCTCCTCTTTTCTGTGTTTTATTTTCGCCCAAAAAGAAAATTTATCAATTATCTGGGCAATTGTCATCTTTTGTATTGTAACATATTTTTTTGTCGCAGTCCTTTACATTTCTATTAAACTTTCTTTGTAAGCAAGCGATCATTTCTTGCAAATTTTATCTTTTTATATTATGATGAGTGGAAAAAGCGAGGTGACCCCCTATGCGTTATGGGCTGATTGGCGAAAAGCTTGGGCATAGCTTTTCCAAAGAAATTCATGAATCATTAGCTGACTATACATACGAACTGATTCCCATTGCACCAGAATGCCTTCCTGCATTTCTTACCCATAAGAATTTTTCTGCGCTAAATGTTACCATTCCTTATAAAGAAACTGTAATCCCCTATTTAAGTGAGATTGCGGATAGTGCGAAAAAAATCGGTGCTGTCAACACCATTGTCAATCGTAATGGAAAGTTGATTGGATTTAATACGGATTATGCCGGCTTCCGCTATTTGCTGGAACATCACCATATTGCTCTATCTGGAAAAAAAGTATTGATTCTGGGAAAAGGCGGTGCTGCCAAGGCGGTTTCTGCTGTTGCGGAAGATTTAGGCGCAAAAGAAATTTTAACGGTATACTATAAACCCTGCCCTGGTACCATTACCTATGAAGAAGCAAAAAAAAATCATTTAGACGCACAGATCATTTTCAATGCTACCCCCATTGGCATGTATCCCAAAACCGAGTCTACCCCTCTGCATCCTGCTGTTTTTCCCCACTTAGAAGCAGTTGTGGATGTGATTTATAATCCTCTGCGTCCCCAGTTCATTATAGAAGCTGCAAAATTAGGGATCCCTGCAGTTGGCGGCTTAGAAATGCTCATTGCACAGGCAAAATATGCCGTTGAAATTTTTACGGGTACTACCATTGCCGATCAAAAAATTGATGAAATCTACCAGCAGATGCTTTTAGAACGAACAAATTTGGTGTTAATTGGCATGTCCGGTTCTGGAAAAACCACTTTAGGAAAAGCATTGGCAGAAACATTGCACCGTGACTTTATCGACACAGATGCAGTCATTACAGAAAAAATCGGTATGACTATTGCAGAATATTTCAGAAATTATGGTGAAATAGCTTTCCGTGACATAGAATCTGAAGTTATAGCACAAGTGAGTAAAGAAACCGGGAAAATCATTTCCACTGGCGGCGGTGCTGTACTACGTGACATAAACGTTGATTATCTGCAGCAAAATGGGCGTTTGATTTGGTTGAAACGGGCAACGGCTGATTTAGAGACCGGTGAAAGCAGACCCTTGGCACAAAATGCAGCAGCGGCAGCAACTCTTTATGAAAAACGAAAACCCTTCTATGAAAAAGCAGCGCAAGCATCTATAAACAATGATGATACCTTAGAAAAAGTCTGCGATGGGCTTCTTCATGCTTTCCACACAATACTTTAATATCCTATGCTGGATTTATTTCATTTATGGATCAATACAATATAAAAATACTATGAACAGCCATAAAAAAAGAGCCCCTTTATACAAGGAGCTCTTTTTTCTGTTTTATCTAAAATCAAGCATGCACTTTTCTGAATTGCTTTACTTTTAAGTAGTAAGGCTGAAAAGTTTCTGCCACTGCGCAATACTTATCCACGAAGGTAATGACATAGGACTCCTTATACTTCGGAGGAATAATATTGCAGGGCCACATGTGCTTTACAATGGCATCTTTTTCAATTTCGTTCAGCTCACAGATCTTTCTTGCGTTATCATATGCTACCAGCGGATGCCAAATAGCATGATTTCCACGCAGTTTCTTCGGCGCACGCCAATCATAGAAAAACAGATCATGGAGCAGGCCGGCTCTTGCTGCAGAACGATAATCCCAACCCAATTTCTTGCAAATCAGATAACTGTAATAAGATACATTCAAACTATGCTGTAGTCTGGTTGTATGATAGTGCTGAATATACTGCTCCAGCTTCTGAACTCTATCATGCTCCAGCAAATCAGCCACACATTCTCTGTACTGCAAGGGGATTTCCCGCTCTGCATTCATCTGCACGGATTCCAGATCTCCTGTCACAGGTGCACCATCTCCTTTCTTTGTTATCTGCTTTTATTATACATGGAAAGGTGTATGATTTCTACTGGATTTTTTTACAAATTTCATGCAATTTTAATTTTTATTTTTCCTTTGGATTTGCCAATAACGAAGCAAAAAATGCAAACAGCACAGCCGCGCTGATACCACCTGCTGCCGCTTTCAAACCACCGGTTAAAATACCAAGGGCACCTACTGCATCAATTTCTTCCTTAACACCTTTCGATAATAGATACCCAAACCCAGTCAGTGGTACTGTTGCGCCGGCTCCAGCATATTCTTTAATGGGTTCATAGATTCCAATTCCACCTAAAATGCAGCCGCTTACCACAAAAAGCACCAATATTCTGGCAGATGTGAGTTTTGTTTTGTCAATCAGGATTTGACCAATGACACAGATCAAACCTCCAACCCAAAACGCATTCCAATATTCCATCAATATTCCTCCTTTTCGGGAGATTCTATGACCAACCCATGGGCAATAGATGGGATACTCTCCCCTTGCTGAGATGTGGTAGGACTCATCAATGCACCTGTGGGAATAAATAAAATACGGCGTAATTTTCCTTTTAGCAACATTGGATAATAGTATCCGCAAAAAGTAACCGCAGAACAAGCACATCCACTGCCTCCTGCATGGGTATCCTGTGTTTTAGGATCATAGATTTCGATTCCACAATCTGTATATCTTTGATCCAAGTAATACCCTTCTTTTGCCAAAAGCTCTACTACAAGCTCACGACCTACTGTTCCCAAGTCTCCCGTTAAGATCAAATCATAATCTTTCGGTCCTCGACCAGTATCACGAAAATGCGCCATCATCAAATCCGCTGCCGCAGGAGCCATGGCCGCTCCCATATTGTTGGCATCTGTTACACCTAAGTCTACAATTTTACCCGTTGTCACTTCCGTAATACGTACAGCTCCCTTTTTTCTACCCAATACCACTGCACCGTCTCCAGTTACAGTCCATGTGGAAGTTTGTGGTCTTTGGGTGCCCATGTCCAATGGGAACCGGAACTGTTTTTCTGCAGAGCAAAAATGGCTGGATGCGCCTAATAGAACATTCTGTGCAAAACCACCATCAATGAGCATAGATCCTAAACTCATGGCTTCTCCCATAGTGGAACAAGCACCAAATAGACCAAAAAACGGACGATTTAAAGCACGGATGCCAAATGTGGAACCAGCACATTGGTTCAAAAGGTCCCCGCAAAGGATATAGTCTACTTGCTCCATAGACATTCCAGCTTTTTTTACAGCCAGTTTCATATTTTCTTCTACAAATCTGCTTTCTGCTTTTTCCCAGCTTTTTTGACCATACAGTATATCTGTAATGACCTGATCAAAGTATTCTTTTAACGGTCCCTCACCCTCTTTCGGTCCAACGGTAGAAGCCGCGGAAAGGATATTGACTGGATTTTGGAACCGGACTGTTTGTTTTCCTATTCTTTTACTGCTTTGTTCCATGTTATCTTCCTCCGAAATAATAAAATACACCTACTAACATTGATGCTAAGATACCATAAACCAATACGGGGCCTGCCACCAAAAACATCTTTGCACCAACCCCCAACACCATGCCTTCCTTTTTAAACTCAATGGCAGGTGAAGTAACGGAATTAGAAAATCCAGTAATGGGAACAATGGTTCCTGCACCACAGTGCTTTCCCAACTTAGGATAGATACCAAGTGCAGTTAATACAGAAGAGATAAAAATTAACGTAACGGATGTGAGTGTCGCCGCGTCTTCCGCAGAAAATTGATTGTTTTGATAGAAATTCAAAAGGAACTGCCCAAAAGTACAAATCAGCCCACCGGAAAAAAATGCAATGACACAATTTTTCAGGATCGGACTGTTTGGTGATGCGTTCTTTACCATTTCTTCATATTTCCGTTTTGCTTCTTCATTCGTTTTCATTGGTATCCTCCTTTAAATTTCATAAAATCCATCCAATAAATAATAAAGCAGCGATCCTGTGCTTTTTCCAAGCGCAAACGCTAATACCAATAGAGGCAGACCAATCTTTAAACCGCTTCTGCGCATAAAAATTGGCATTACATTAAGCACCTCTGCCACTGCCATTGCCAATACGCCTATAAAGCATCCTTCTAAAAATCCAATGATAGAAAAGATTATGCCGTGCATGGGAATGGAAAAATCCCAAAACATTGCAATGGATCCCGCAAATCCTCCGGCTACAATTACATCTTCATACAAACGAATGTATGTTTTTGTTTGTGTGCGCTGTGCCATTCTGGGAACGATACCAATGGTTGCAATGAAAGAAAACACACCGGCGGCAACCAATAAACCAGAGGATAGACCGTAAAATATGAATAATAGTGTCCGCAATTTTTACGCCCCATTTCTTTTTTGATTCAGCCGGTCAATCAAGCTATCATCGGTTTCTTTCTCATAGGTTGTCATTTCCACCTCTATGGGAGTGGGATCCAAACTAATGGATTTTTTGCCAATGTGATTGAAAAAGATCATAATACCAGCAGATAAACCAATACTGTAGGAAACGGATAAAACCATAGGTATTTCTTCTTCATTCCCTAAGAACATGCCGGCATATTTTTGGAAAATCAAAGGAAGCTGATTATCCGAGTGAAAGCACATAATCGTAGTTGTTGCACCTACAAATAAAATGGCACAGACGAATGCAACTTTGCAGTATTCTAAAACTTTAGATGTTTTCTTCTGCTGGGGAAAATATTCAATTACAGTATCCATTTCTCCTAAATTATTGATAGTTGCCGTTTGATCCCATAAATTGATTTGGCGAATAATATCTACGGAAGAAAGCAAATAATTGTCTCTTTTTTTCTCGGTAATACAAAATACTGGTAATTTTTTGAGGCTTCCTAATTTTTCGCTTGTCCAAATCTCTGCCACATCTTCCAGATATACAATTTGTTTTTCAATAACTTGCACCTTTTTCACAGGTTTAATATAAATATCCATGTTTTTCCCCTCTTTATCATTCTTTGGAAATAGTATGGTTTATTTATCTTCAAAACATACAAAAAAAGAGAATGCCAAATTGACATTCTCTAAAAATCACTTTATGATTCTTCTTTTAGCCACTTCATAAATTCCTTCATCCGCCGCTCCACACCATTGTCGCTCATCTCATAATAAGTGCGCCCCACCAGCTCATCGGGCAGATATTGCTGTTTCACATAATGTTTCGGGTAGTTATGGGCATATTTATAACCGATGGCATTCCCTAAATCGTTGGCGCCAGAATAGTGCCCATCCTTTAAATGAGGCGGTACATTCTTTATGGTCATATGTTTTACATCGTGCAGTGCCGCTTCCACACCCATATAAGCTGCATTGCTTTTGGGTGCACATGCAACATATGTCACTGCCTGCGCCAAAGGAATTCTGCCCTCCGGCATTCCCACAAAATCCACTGCCTGTGCTGCAGAAATCGCTACCATAAGCGCATGGGGATCCGCATTTCCTACGTCTTCTGAAGCACAAATCACTACCCGTCTGGCAATAAACTTCGGATCTTCCCCTGCATAAATCATTTTAGCCAGATAGTATAATGCTGCATCGGGATCAGAACCACGCATACTCTTGATAAATGCAGATATTGTATCATAATGGTTATCCCCATCTCTGTCATAGCGTAAAGAACGCTTTTGGATACATTCCTCTGCCACAGGCAAAGTAATATGTATGATGCCATCCTTTCCTCGATCTGTTGTTAAAACAGCCAATTCAATAGCATTTAATGCAGTTCTGGCATCTCCATTTGCTGTGTCTGCCAAAAATTCTAATGCTTCACGGTCCGCTTGCGCATGGTAAGCACCCATTCCCTTTTCCTCGTCCATTAAAGCCCGCTCTAAAAGCAATAGAATATCTTCCTTCTCCAATGTATATAACTGAAAGATAATAGAACGGCTCACCAGAGCCTGATTTACTTCAAAGTAAGGGTTTTCTGTAGTCGCGCCGATTAAAATAACTGTGCCATCTTCTACATGAGGCAATAACGCATCTTGTTGTGTTTTATTGAAGCGGTGTATCTCATCAATAAAAAGAATCGTTTTTTTGCCATACATTCCCAAACGGTCTTTGGCATCCTGCACCACCTCTTTGATGTCTTTAATGCCTGCTGTGGTAGCATTGATTTGGCGAAATGTGCTACTGGTGGTATGTGCTATAATCTGTGCTAATGTGGTTTTTCCTGTTCCTGGAGGTCCATAAAATATGACAGAACTCAGACGGTCACCTTTGATGGCACGATAAAGGAGCTTGTCCTTACCCACAATATGCCGCTGTCCTACGAATTCCTCTAATGTGGTAGGGCGCATACGAGCCGCAAGGGGCGAATCTGCATTACGATTTTGCATTTGTTGATATTCAAATAAATCCATTCTTTCACCCCTTTTTCAAATCTTACTCCTTGGTTAAGAAAAGGCAAGCATCTCCAAAGCTATAGAAACGATATCTCTCTTTTACCGCTTCTTCATATACTTGCATAATGGTTTCTTTTCCCATCAGCGCAGATACTAACATAATCAGTGTAGACTCAGGCAAATGGAAATTGGTAATCAAACAGTCTACTGCTTTCCAATGATATCCCGGATAAATAAAAATCTGTGTCCAACCACTCTGTGCATGTACCACACCATTTTCATCTGTTACCGTTTCCAATGTACGGGTACTGGTGGTACCAACGGCAAAAATTCTGCCGCCATTTTGTCTACAGGAATTGATCAGCTGTGCCTGGCTTTCCTCCATGATATAGTACTCAGAATGCATCTGATGTTCCAGTACATTCTCCACCTTAACAGGACGGAACGTACCTAATCCCACATGAAGTGTTACATGGGCAATTTTTACGCCCATATCCTCTATTTTCTGCATTAACTCTGGTGTAAAATGCAAACCAGCGGTAGGCGCTGCCGCAGATCCGTCATGTTCTGCGTAAACGGTCTGATAACGATCTTTATCTTCCAATTTATGTGTAATATAAGGCGGCAAAGGCATCTCGCCCAGCTCGTCCAATACGTTTTCAAATACACCTTCGTAATGGAACTTTACCAGACGGTTTCCGCCTTCTACGGTTTCTAAAATCTCTGCGACCAGTTTTCCTTCGCCAAAGGAAATACAATCCCCAGGCTTTGCTTTTTTCCCGGGATGTACCAATACTTCCCAAGTATCCAAGTCTTTACGTACCAAAAGCAGAATCTCTACTTTTGCACCAGTGCCTTCCCGCACACCAATTAATCTGGCAGGCATAACCTTCGTATTATTAATTACAATGCAATCTCCCGGTCTTAAGTACTCTGTAATGTCATAAAAATGCTTATGTTCCATTTTTCCATCAGGATGTGTTACCAGCATTCTAGAAGACGCACGGTCTTTTAACGGTTCCTGTGCAATCAACTCCTGCGGCAACTCAAAGGAAAAATCACTTGTTTTCATATTTCTGCTCCCATCTATTTTATCTTTTTTGTTTCTATTAATCATCTCATAAACTAAATTACATTATAGCACGGTTTTGCCATCTTGCAAGATATCCCGGCAGAATGCCGGGATATCTCTTAAAATTGAACTGATTTTAATAAATGTAGTTCCATTGAGTCTTCTTTTTCCTTATAAGGTCCAAACTGTTTCCGGACCGGCTCCTCGTCTACAGCTTCTATGCCATTGGCGCGCAGGAATTTTTCCCATTCTCCAATAGAAGAAGCTTTGATATGCACACCATCACTGGTAATATCTTCTCGCAGTGTGCCGTCGGGTCCATCTAATGCAGCATTCACATCTAAATAAAATATATCTTTCCCATTTTCCAAAGCCGCAATTGCCTGATTACGCTGGTTAATGGTTGCATTTTTGATATAGCTGCTCTTTGCTTCTGCTTCTGGTGTAACATGCAAAATGGATTGGATTACAATCACAGCATTTGGCTGTAAATAGCGAATTTTCTGCAAAACATCTTCATACTGCTTTGCAAAAGAACTGGTAGTTCCTCGTCCCAATTCGTTAATTCCTAACATCAAATAGATATGATCGTATTTTTCCGCCTGTAATACACTTTCCAGTGTAGTATGGGAACCATTCATTTCAACAGAATCCTCAAACAATGTCCAAATGGTAAGTCCCACATCACAAAAGAAGTCAGAAGAATCAAATCCACCATAAAGAGATAAACCTTGTGTTCTGGAATCTCCAATAAACAGTGTATTGGCAAAATACGCTTCTTCCACCGGCTTAAAAGTAGGTTGTGATACTTCCGGTTCTGATACAACAGGTTCTAAAGTGAGATTTACTGGTACAGTTGTTAAAATCGTGCCATGGAGTGGTTGTACGCCTTGCCAAAGATAACCATAGTCTTTCTTAAATTGTTCAAACGCACCTGTAGTCACTGCAAAATAAGGAAATAAAATCGCAGTGGTGATTACCAATAATAAAAGATATGGAACTTTTTTACAAAATGAAAGAAAGCCCATTGTGTTCTCCTTTCCAATTAAAATCTAAAATATAGGAATGGATTATTTTTCGCTGTAAAAAGTCGATAAACACATGCCCAAAATACAATGCACAAAAGAACCGTAAACCATTTTTTATGCATCCATTTTTCCAGACAGGATTCTGTCTTTTCCAAGCAGAAAATTACACAGAAAAGCAAAACTGGCCAATAATTTTGTAAAACCATCCACCAATCTTGTCCGTGCACCACTCCTTGCGGCATATCCCGTAAAAAAGGAAATAGCGCCATAAAATAAACTTGCAGTGTATTCAAATCTTCTATTTTAAAGATCATCCAGGTCAATGGGATAATCAATAAAACATACAAATGGGAAAAAATTCTGTGTCGTTCCAAAATTTTCCCCAAGAAAATTCTTTCCATCGCAATCCAGAAAAATAAAACCAATCCCCAAATGACATAGTTCCAGTCGGCGCCATGCCAGACACCGGTCAAAAACCAAACGATCAATAAATTGCGCAGTGTTTTCAGTTTCCCCATACGATTTCCGCCCAGCGGAATATAGATATAGGAACGGAACCACCTTCCCAATGTAATATGCCATCTTCTCCAAAACTCACTTACAGAGCGAGACATATACGGCTGGCGGAAGTTTTGCGGGATGGTGAAACCCAGCATTTTTCCAAGGCCAATGGCCATCAAGGAATACCCGAAAAAGTCAAAATACAGCTGCATGCTGTAGCCATACATACCCAACCATGCCATAGGCGTAGAAATACTGTCAAACCCAATCCGTTCCATTTCGCTCCAAATACCGCTTAATACGTTAGCGAGCAATACTTTGAAAGCCAGCCCCAAAGTGAAGATTTTCATGCCGGTATCGGCTTTTTCCGGTGTAACCGTTCGATTCTTTAATTCTTGAGAAACTTCTTTATACTCCACAATTGGTCCCGCAATTAACTGGGGAAACATACATAAATATGCTCCCAAATGAACCACGGAAGGCGCTGCTTCCGTTTTTTTGTCATATACATCCATTAAATAAGATGAAATTTGGAAGGTATAGAAGCTAATTCCTAAAGGAAGCAAAAGATTCATCGGCTCATAAGATAAAGTATGTCCAAATTGGGAAAAAATAACAGAAATATTTTCCATTAAGAAATCCGCATACTTAAAATAAACGAGTAAGCCAAAATCATAAAGCAGACCTAAGGTTAAAAAAACTCTTTTTTTCCTGCCTTCACTAGAAGCAATTTTTTTAGATATGATATAATTCACACATACACATGCAAATAAGAGTAGTGTATATCCAGCATCGCCCAATGCGTAAAAAATCAAACTGCCAGCAAATAGTACACTATTTTTTGCGTGCTGGGGCACCAATGCATAAACCGCAAAAAACAGTGGCAAAAATACAAATATAAAAGATATACTGCTAAAAACCATGCCAGTCCTCGTCTTTCCATCATTCATAAAAAAAAGCGTACCCGAAGAATATCATTCTCCCCCTCAGATACGCTTTTCGTTTGTTCATTTTATTTCTTCCATTAGTTTTTCTCAATGGTAACACCAGTATAGTAATGGGTCAGAATCTCCTCATAATCAAAGCCCATCTGCGCCATATACTGAGCCCCCTTCTGGCTCATACCAACACCATGACCACTGCCGTAGCCGGAAAATACATAAGTGTCCGTTCCGTTATTGGTACTGATATATACCTCTTCCTCCTCATATTCTGAAGAAGCTGAATCTTGAGTGTCTGCCATTTGACTGCCTACAGGGATACCTAGACCATTCACTTGAAGATTTTTCCCATTTAAGGAAGAAAGTGTGCCTTCGCTCTGCACGGTAATCCCATTCTTTACCGCAGAAGCGCTCAGACTCCCTGCTTGTATATTAGAAGCAGAAGATACTTTTTCCGTATATCCGCTGCTTTCTCCACTTGCAGCAAATGTGCCAATATCTCCACCTTTTCCATTGATCGTAAACATTTTACTGGAAAGACTCTTGCCAATAGCGGAGAAATACGTACGAATGGTGTCTTTATTCAATAACACACTGCCATGACTTCCTATGATCTCCATTTCCTGTACACGCCCGCCAGAGGAAATTTTCGTAATGACAATATCTTCTACAGAGCCAATGTCCTTATTTTTCAATTCCATCAGTTCTTCCAAATCACTGGTAGTAATCACACGTTCCCAAGAAGTATCCCCGTACTCCCCGTACTCCGGAACAGCACGCAAATAAGGGACAACCGAAGACCATACATTCTCCGAATTTTCTGTATATCCGCCCATGGAGGCAGAGAACACCGCTTCTATGGGACTGCCATTATAGCAGATAATTTCACCTTTTGTTGCGTCCACTGCCGCATTGGTTGCAGCGGTTTCTGTATCATATCCCAAATAAACCTGACAAGCAGTCGTATCACACAATTGATAACCACTACCAGAATGCGCACCTAATTTTGTCATGGCATAGGTTCTGGCAGCGACTGCCTGTGCTTTCAAAGCTTCTGCTTCATAGCTCTGCGGCATTTCCGCCGGTACTACACCGTAAAGATATTGCTCCAAACTAACTACATTTACTGGCGTCATAACGCTGCCATTTACAGAAAAGGTAACTCTGCCGCGATAACGGCTGGAACCTAAGAAAAGTAAATAGTTATTATGATCTGTGGGACCAAACTGGGTATCTGTATCCGCATAAAGAGAAATTCCATTACCCTTTAAAAGTACACCTGTAAAAGAGACAGACACGGCATCATATTCCGTCTGGCTGGAAACCTGAGAAACAGATGCATTACCAAATGCTACAGTCCAGTTTCCGTTATGAAAAGCGACCGATGCCTCTAAGCCAATCTTACTTAATGTCTGTGCCACAGACTTTGCTTCAGAAAAATCGGAAAAATTTTCATCTAAAAATGTTAAAGCACCGCTTTTCGGCTGCGCAGTAAATCCAGTATTACTGGTAATTTTGCCAGCAGAAACGTAGGAATTGCCAACTTGAGTACCTACCTGTAATTCTCCATTGCCAATGGTCATAGAAGTGCAATTTCGAAAATCGCTTTCCAACCCGACGCGTAAAATTTCCGGCAGTGTATATGCAAATGCAGTCTGCGGAATCATAAATAAAAATACAAAACAAAGTAACCACGCGATCTTCTTTCTATGACACATCATGGAAAACCTCCCCACAAAAATATTGTTCTATATAACATAATTTCATTTTTTGACTCTGTGAGATATTATAGCATAATTTGTCGAAGAAACCAACGACAAAGAATATTTTTTGCAATAGAAAAGGATGGGAAAAACCCATCCTTTTTTGTGATATTTTTCTGTATTACTTATCTCTTAAATGTGCGTCTAATTGCTCTGCCAAAGCAGAAAGAATATGTTCCATATCCGGTGCGATTTCCGCATCGCTTAAAGTTCTTTCTGAGCTGCGGAAAGAAATAGCAAATGCTACAGATTTCATACCTTCTCCAATTTGCTCGCCCTTATATACATCGAATAATTCTGCTTTTTCCAGATATACACCGCCATTTGCTTTAATGACATCTCCAATTTCTTTTACGGTTACTTCATCCCGTACCAGCATTGCAATATCTCTTTCCAATGCGGGGAATTTTGCCAAAGGCTGATAAGGATTTACCAGCTTTGCCTTTGCAATCAATACCGGCATTTGCAGTACTGCCAAATATACTCTGGTGCCAATTTCATAGTTTTTCGCAACAATGGGATGTACTTCACCTACATAACCGCACTCCTCACCGTCAATGGTGATAGAAGCAGTACGACCGGGATGCATCCAGGGAATATCCTTCTTGGTATCATATTCTGCATTCTGAATACCCAAAGTATCCATCAAATGTTCTACAATGCCTTTGATTTGATAGAAATCCATTTTACCATACATACCGATAGTCAAAGTAGGAATTTCATCAGGCAGTTCTGTCAAAGGGAGTGCTTTCGGAATATAAACTCTTGCTACTTCAAACAACGCTGCGCTTTCATTTCTACGGTTATAGTTAGTGGACAAGGAATTCAAAATACCATTGAAAGAAACTGTACGCATAATGCTGAAATCTTCACCCAGAGGGTTGGAAATGGTCACTGTCTGACGCAGTTTGCTATCCTGAGGAATCAGTAACTTATCGAATACTTTCGGGCTTTCAAAGCTATATGTCATTGCTTCGCAAAGACCGCTTGCTACCATGGTGCGCTTTACCAAATCGGTAATATTCTGTTCATACGTCTTTTTACCAACAGTAGGTGTTCCACTTGCCAGTGTGGTAGGAATCTTATTGTATCCATAAAAACGAGCCACTTCTTCAGCCAGATCTGCTTGTGCTTCCAAATCACTGCGGAAAGTAGGCACTGTAACCACATGATTTTCACGGTCAACCTTTAATTCAATGCGTTCGAAAATTTCTGCCATCTCTTCTTCAGCAATCTCAGTGCCCAGGAAATGATTGATCCATGCGGGAGAATAAGAAAGCTGCCATTCTTTACGAACAGAAGGATAGCAATCCACCATGCCAGGAACTACTTCGCCACATCCCAGCAGTTCTACCAGCTGCATTGCACGGTTTACAGCGACCTCCGCCAAATTGGGATCCAACCCTTTTTCATACTTACCAGAAGCATCGGTACGTAAACCTACTTTCTTTGCACTGATACGAACATTGGGACCATCGAAAGTTGCAGACTCGAACAGAATTGCCTCTGCTTCTTCGCTGACTTTAGAATTCTCACCACCCATGATACCAGCTAAAGCAACTGCTTTTTCCGGATCTGAGATTACCAGCATAGAGCTGTCTAAAGTTCTCTTTACCCCATCCAGTGTGGTAAATTCTTCGCCATCTTTTGCATTTCTAACAATAATCTTTCTCTGTGCAATTTCGTCAATATCGAAGGCATGCATGGGCTGACCCATTTCCACCATGACATAGTTGGTAATATCTACAATATTGTTGATGGGACGTACACCTGCTGCACGCAGTCTCTTTCTCATCCATCTGGGAGAAGGACCAATCTTTACATTCTTTACAACTCTGGCAATATATCTGGAGCAAAGGGTGGGATTTTGAATTTCTACGGAAATCATGTCTTTTGCATTGCAGCTTCCCTGCTCTTTTACTTCAATCTTAGGGAAACGGAAAGGCAGTTTATATGTTGCTGCTGCTTCTCTTGCAATACCCAGTACACTATAGCAATC
>CALWKY010000033.1 GCA_944381395.1 uncultured Lachnospiraceae bacterium | reverse complement strand
TGCCCGGCACTATCCTTCATAAAATGAAAATCGACTGGGCAGCCGACAGTGGTGTGGTGGACTGGATTCTATGGCTTTATGACGGGGGTGAAGGCACCCTGCCCCATGCCCAGACCATTTATCTGGTGAGTGCTTCTTATTATACGGCATGGATGGGCTGGCTGGCTGTGGGGGCTTTGTTGGCATTCGCACAAGGGAAAAAAGAACAGGACGGCGCGTTTTTCCTGCGGCTTTTGGTATTTGGGTTTGCTTTGGCGTTAGTCTTTTCCGAAGCCCAGGGGCGGTACCAAATGGTGCTGTTTCCTATTTTTGCATTGCTGGCAGCCCATGGAGCGGGACAGATGCCTGCGCTGTTTGGGAAAAAAGCATAAAACAAAAAACCTACAGGGCATTTTCATGGAGAAATGCCCTGTTTTTTTCTATACAGCAGTTATTTTCTGCAGTTTTTCTGGAAAAAGCGGGTAAAAAGATGGGATTTTTTCCGTTTTTCAGCCCTTTTCCCATTGACAGGCCTTTTTTCCTTCGGTATACTTTATAAGTAAAAGCACCAGTGTAGTTGGTTACTCTGCCCTTTGTTTTTACAAAAGGGCATTTCTTATGTATATAGAAGCACAAAGAGGAGAGGATCTTTATGTTAACATCAATCGTAGGCATTAACTGGGGTGATGAAGGCAAAGGCCGTATGGTAGACCTGCTTTCTGAGAACTATGACATCGTTTGCCGGTATCAGGGTGGTAATAATGCTGGTCATACTGTAGTAAACCCTATGGGTAAGTTTGCACTGAACCTGCTGCCCAGCGGTATTTTCCGTGAAGATGTGGTCAATATTCTGGGGAATGGTATGGTCATCGACCTGGAGCACCTGCATGGTGAAGTACAGCGTCTGAGAGACGCGGGCGTAAAGATTGGTCCTGAAAACCTGAAGATCAGCGACAAGGCTGTTATCTGCATGCCTTATCACAAACTGCTGGACTGCTATGAAGAAGACCGTCTGGCAGGGGCCGCTTATGGCTCTACCAGAAGAGGCATTGCGCCTGTTTATGGTGACAAATACATGAAAAAAGCAATCCGTATGGGCAACCTCCTGGATATGGAAGCATGCCGCAAGAGCCTTTCTTCTATTGTTGCCTATAAAAATCTGACCATTGAGAAGGTTTATGGCAAAGAAGCAGTGAAAGAAGAAGATATGTTTGCGTGGCTGGAAACTTACGGCGGCGAGTTTAAGGATTATATCTGTGATACCACTATTTTCCTTAATGATGCGGTGAAAAACGGCAAGAGCATCCTCTTTGAGGCACAGCTGGGCGCGTTAAGAGATATTGACTTTGGTATCTATCCTTATACCTCTTCTTCTTCCACCATTGCAGCGTATGCACCCATTGGTTCCGGTGTGCCTAATCTGCGTCTGGATAATGTGGTAGGCATTATGAAAGCATACTCTTCCTGCGTAGGCGAAGGTCCTTTCACCTGCGAATTCTTCGGCAAGGACGCGGAAGAACTGCGGGAAGCTGGCGGTGAATACGGCGTCGCAACAGGCAGACCCAGAAGAGTTGGTCCTTTTGACGTACCCGCATCCCGTTATGGTGTAAAGGTACAGGGCGCTGACGAAATCGCGCTGACCAAGCTGGATATATTGTCTTACTTGAAGGAAATCCCTGTATGCACAAAGTATGAACTGAACGGCAAGGAAACCAAGGACTTCCCTTATGCTTCTGTGCTGGATCAGGCAAAGCCTGTCATCGAGTATGTAAAGGGCTGGAACTGTGATATTTCCGGCTGCCGAAAGAAAGAAGAACTGCCGAAAGAAGCGCTGGATTATATCCGCTTCATTGAAAAGGAAACAGAATGCAGGATTAAGTATGTTTCCGTTGGCGCCGGCAGAGACGAATATATTGTAATGTATTGATTTACCATAACCACCGAAAAAACATCTGTCCTCATATTGGGGATAGATGTTTTTTTGTTGAAGGTCCTATGATGCCGGACCGTATCCACCTATTCACAGGGATTCTGCTGAAAATGAGCGTATTGCGGTTTATGGGATACTAAAAGGGGAAAAAAGCGGAAAGATATGCAATCTTTGTGCCAATCTAAAGCATAAATTCGGGAATCAGGATTTCCGGGCGACAGAATATGATGTGAGTATGGCCGGGTTTCATACAGCAATGATTTAAAAATATATCCGGGAACGGGAAAAACAAGATGAAATTGAGGACAAGCTGAATACAAAAGAGGGACCCTTTTCAGGGCAGCAGATCATCCTACTACTAAGGCTTGAACGAAGTGAAAGCCAGCGTCATTTCGGCGCTGGCTTTTCATAAGCCCTTATAGGGTTAGCGCAAACCACGTTCATTTCGGCGTGGTTATGATTGCAAGAGCAGACGGGATAAAAGCAATCTGCCGTTATTCTCCTTTTAAAATCGTGCCGCAGTAAGCACATTCTTGCTGCTCACCCTTGCGGATGTTCGTATGACTGCCGCAGTTAGGACATTCCACTGTCACCAGTTCTTCTTCATTTGAGGTATCGCCGTTTTGGAACATGGAAAAATGAAAGGTGGAAGCATTTTGGGATGGGTTTCCATTTCTGCTGGTAATGGTGATATGAATACCGTCCTGAGCGGAGCCAAATTCGGTCTGGGAAGTTGTGCCGGTTTTTTCGGAAGAAAGTCCTTTTTGATTCATTTTAGCTGCTGTACTGACGGCTGCCGTTATTGTCGTGCCGTTAAAGGAAGAAGCCTCCTGCGCTGCACGGCGTTTGGCTGCCTGAATGGCACGGACACGGCGGATACCAGCACGCAGGAATAAAATGCCGATTCCATCCAATACCAAACAAATGCAAAGGAAGGCGGTTCCATGCTCTGCCAGATCGGTTGCGGCAACGATGGTACACAAACCAAAGAGAAAAAGCACAACGGCGCCTGTCAAAAGCTGAAAGGCACAGATCAATATGGAAACAATAGAAGCCTTTTGCGGATGATACATGGCTGGTTCCTCCCTTTTTTACGAAAAACCACTGATGATACAATGGTGCATGTTTTTGTCGTTTGTTGTATGATATTTTGCACGTCAGTGAAAAAGAAGTCAATTATAGAAAGAAAGCTTTTCTCGGGTGTGCTGTTTAAGCAGAAAAAAAGCTCCTTTTTTCAGAAAAGGAGCTTTTTTATGATAAAATATTATTCTTGCGCAATGATCTCATTTCTGCCCACCAGGTACCCCAGAATGATTAGGGAAACAGAGAGCACAGAAAGCAGACCCAATGGAATGGTCCAACTGCCGGTACGATCTAAAAGCTGCCCCATGAGAGCAGGTCCAATGGCAGCGATGAGGTTTCCCACAGACTGCGCGAAACCGCTCAGGGATGTCGCGTCCGCTGCGTTTTTGGTATGCATTGCAAATAATGCCAAAATATAGCTGAAGCTGGCACCGGCACAAATACCGCCGCAAAGTAATGTCAATACCAGGAAAATGGGATTGGAGCAGAACATCAAAGATACCATAGCGATTACATAGAGCACGCCGATGATGACGCCTAACAAGGACTGGCTTTTCATTTTATCCGCAATAATGGGTGTCAGGAAAGAAGCGGGAATACTGATAAACATATAAACAGAGGTTAACATACCCGCCATTTCCGCAGAAACAATTTGCTGTAAAATGGTAGGGAACCAAGCTACATAGCAGTAATACATCATACATTGGATGCCCATATAAAGGGCTGCCCACCATGCGGTACGGCTTCTGAAAAGGAAAGAAAGGGACAAGCCTTTTGTCTGATTTTCTAAAGCGGTAGAGGTTTTGCGGTAAGGCATCCAGCAAAGAATGGCAATGACCACAGGAATGATCCAAACCGTTAAAGAGGCTTTCCAGCCGCTGTTGACCGCAATGGCAACACTTAAACTGCTGCCGATGCCCGCCACTAAAGACATGGCTGTGGTATAGATACCCGTCATAAGCCCCAGCCGTTCCGGAAAAAACGCTTTTACCAAGGTGGGCATCATGACATTACAAACGGCAATGGCAGCACCGATGAGAATGGTGCCGATAAAAAGTCCGCTGGTGGAATATACATTGCGCAGTAAAATGCCGGCTGCCATGGCAAGCATTGCCCAAAGCATCAATTTTCCAGCGCCAAAACGCCGATTGCATCCATCTACAAATAAGGATAAGAATGCAAAGCACAGTACCGGTACCGTGGTAAGCATACCGCTGGCGCTGCCGGATAAATGCAAATCCTCATTGATGAATGTAAGCACAGAACCAACTACGGTAAAGGGGGCACGCATGCAAAATGCCAGTAATACAATGGCGCATGCAAGTAAAATTGGATTTTTTTCTTTCATATAAAAAACCTCCCCGATCATATGAAACAGAATTACTCTTTACATATCATATTTCCATAGATTTGTCAAATCGCACATAGTATGTGAAAAAAAGAGTTGAAACTCTTAGTTGATCTTCGTATAATAGATAAGAAAACCCCCTGTCTTTTGGGCGGAAATAAATGGAGAGGCTCTTTTTGGAAAGTGCCGGCAATTCTTCTATCAGTGCGTATATTTCGTGTTATCTGGAACACTTTGCGATATCATTATCATTAAGAAAGGAAATGATATTTTCCCATTTATCAAAACTTTTTATATGCTGGATTTTATGCCTTCGTAACTCAGTAGGATAGAGCGTTCGCCTCCCAACAATCGAACCGTTTAAACCCCAGAGCCTTTTATAATGGAATATGTTCTGTATATGCCCCCGTATCTCACCGGGATAGAGGGTCCGCCTTCTAAGCGGCAGACAGTTCGAGTCTAAATTAGGAATACAAGTTCATATTTATTCAAATGTCTCAGTAGCTCAGTTGGATAGAGCACACGCCTCCTAAGCGGCAGTTCGTTCGAATCCGTTTGGGCGGAAAAATTGAATATTTTTGATATATGTCCCAGTAGCTCAGTTGGATAGAGCACGAGCCTCCTAAGCCCGGGGTCGCACGTTCGAGTCG
>CALWKY010000032.1 GCA_944381395.1 uncultured Lachnospiraceae bacterium | reverse complement strand
CAATAAGCACTCCACCTGGGGAGTACGACCGCAAGGTTGAAACTCAAAGGAATTGACGGGGGCCCGCACAAGCGGTGGAGCATGTGGTTTAATTCGAAGCAACGCGAAGAACCTTACCAAGGCTTGACATCCCGCTGACGCATACAGAGATGTATGTTTTCTTCGGAACAGCGGAGACAGGTGGTGCATGGTTGTCGTCAGCTCGTGTCGTGAGATGTTGGGTTAAGTCCCGCAACGAGCGCAACCCTTATCTTCAGTAGCCATCAGGTAGAGCTGGGCACTCTGGAGAGACTGCCGTGGATAACACGGAGGAAGGTGGGGATGACGTCAAATCATCATGCCCCTTATGTCTTGGGCTACACACGTGCTACAATGGCCGGTACAGAGAGAGGCGAAGCTGCGAAGCGGAGCGAAACTCAAAAAACCGGTCCCAGTTCGGATTGTAGTCTGCAACTCGACTATATGAAGCTGGAATCGCTAGTAATCGCGAATCAGAATGTCGCGGTGAATACGTTCCCGGGCCTTGTACACACCGCCCGTCACACCATGGGAGTCGGAAGCACCCGAAGTCAGTGACCCAACCGCAAGGGAGGAGCTGCCGAAGGTGAAGCCGGTGACTGGGGTGAAGTCGTAACAAGGTAGCCGTATCGGAAGGTGCGGCTGGATCACCTCCTTTCTATGGAGACAAGGTTTGGAAGTACTTACTGTTCTATTTTGAGAGTTCAGAGTGCAATCTTCCAATTACACACTGCAAACACTTATGGGTGGATTCCCGAGCGGCCAAAGGGGGCAGACTGTAAATCTGTTGCGATAGCTTCGAAGGTTCGAATCCTTCTCCGCCCATAGGAGAAATCCGAATTTATCTGCAAGATAGATTCGGATTTTTTTTATTCTTTATATGCGAAAGACCACTTGAAAAATAATAAGACGATTTGGATAATTCTTTTTATCGGAAATTAATTATGAATAAGAATGAATTATCTCTTGTTTTCTTTTTTCCGCCGTGTTAAAATAAGGTCACAAACAGGACGAGAGATTATTTTGTTTGTATTGCGAAAAAGAAAGGATGAGAAAATATGAAAATTGCTGTAGCTTATGAAAATGGTATGGTATCTCAGCATTTTGGACATACAACACAGTTTGCCCTTTATGAAGTAGAGGATCAGAAAATTGTTTCTAAAAATATAGTAGAAACCAATGGGACAGGACATGGTCTGTTGGCTGACTTTTTGCGGGAAAACGGGGTAACTACGCTGATTTGCGGTAGAATCGGCGGCGGTGCGCAGGTGGCATTGAGGGAAGCTGGTATCCGTTGGTTTGGTGGCGTAGAAGGGAATGCAGATGCATCTGCACAGGCGTTATTGGATGGCACCCTGGAGTTTGATCCTTTGGCACAGTCCGGTATCTGCAACGGTGGCGGCTGCTGCTGCGATTGATGAAATGATTGCGCTGTGAAGGAGTTGTGAAGGAGTGCTGCATCATGGAAGAAAAAGCATATTGGGAGACTTTGCCTTTTTGGGCACATCTGAAGGATGCAGAGCAGCAGTATATCAAAGATAATACGTTTGTGCGGTCTTATGCAGCGGGAGAAATGATCCACGCTGCCGAGACTGAATGCTTGGGTATGACAATAGTGCAAAAGGGAGAAGTACGGACGTATATTCTTTCTGAGGAAGGCAGAGAAATTACGCTCTTTCGTTTACAAGAAGGAGATTGCTGTATGCTTTCTGCTTCTTGTGTGGTGGATGCCATTACCTTTGATACATTGATGTGTGCCACGAAATCATCCACGCTTTCTATTATACGGGCAGCGGCTTTTGAAAAACTAGCGGAAAACAATATCTATGTTCGGTGCTTTTTATATGAAATACTATGCAAACGGCTATCGGCAGTCATGCGGGTGATGCAGGATATTTTATTTAAAGGATATGATCATAGATTGGCCCAGTTTTTGGTATCAGAATATGACCGCACCGGAAAAGCGGATCTGAAAATGACACATGAACAAATCGCGGTACACACCAATTCTGCCAGAGAAGTGGTAGCGCGTATGCTGAAACGCTTTGCAGCGGAAGGTTATCTGACGTTCAAACGTGGAGAAATTCATTTGCTTCAAATTGAGGCACTGCGAAATATATAAAAGAAACCTAATAAAAAGGCATTTTCTCAATAGAATTTGCCTTTTTATTTTTTATGGATTTTTTATAGAAATGCGACTCAGTCACATTTTTTTTCGAGGAATTGGGGTATAGTATCTTTAGAAACAGTTGAAAAAGACCAAATAAAGGAGGAAATAAATATGAAAGAACTGAAATTAACAAAGGAAAATTTCACGAAGGAAGTTTTGCAGGCAGATAAACCGGTATTGGTAGACTTTTGGGCGCCTTGGTGCGGTCCTTGCCGTATGGCATCTCCCATTGTAGAGGAAATTGCGCAGGAATACAGCACACAGTTTAAAGTTGGAAAAGTAAATGTGGATGAAGAACCAGAATTGGCAGCACAATTTCAGGTTATGAGTATTCCGGCATTTAAGGTATTCCGCAATGGTAAGCTAGCGAAGGAAGCCGTTGGTTTAAGACCGAAGGCACAGCTGGTAGATATGCTGCGGGAAGGAGAATGATAGGTGGGATTTTTCAATTTTTTCCAAGGAACCAATATGAATGCGTCACTGCAAGAAGCAAGACAGACACCCAATGCCATTATTTTAGATGTACGCACAAGAGGGGAATATGCCATGGGGCATATTCCCGGCAGTGTGTTGATACCATTAGATGAGTTACAGTCACAGGCGGAGAAGCGTTTACCAAAAGACAGCGCAATTTTTGCTTATTGCCGCAGTGGCGCAAGAAGCGGACAGGCTGTGGCGCTTTTAAAACAAATCGGATATCACCATGTTTCCAACATGGGAGGTATTTTACAATACAAAGGAGATCTGGAGAAAGGAGAAGACGGATGAAAGTAGTAGTTGTGGGCGGTGTAGCAGGCGGCGCATCGGCAGCTGCCAGAATACGCAGATTAGATGAAACTGCGGAAATCATTGTGCTGGAGCGTTCTGGATACATGTCCTATGCCAATTGTGGATTACCTTATTATGTAGGAGGCATTATTACAGATCCTCAGGAATTGACATTGCAGACGCCGGAGCGTTTTTTTGCCCGCTTTCATGTGGATGTAAGGGTAAAACAGGAAGCCATTGCCATTGATCCTACGGCAAAAACAGTTACGGTAAAAAATTTAGCCACTGGAGAAGTTTATACGGAAAGCTACGATAAATTATTGCTGGCGCCTGGAGCAAAGCCTACACAGCCGAAACTGGAAGGGGCTCAGTTAGATCGTGTTTTTACACTGCGCACGGTGGAAGACACCTTCCGTATTCGCTCCTTTGTAGAAAGAGAAAAACCTAAGAAAGCAGTATTAGCGGGCGGCGGCTTTATCAGCCTGGAAATGGCAGAAAATCTGGTGGAAATGGGTGTGGAAGTCACCGTTGTACAGCGACCGAAACAGTTGCTGGCACCTTTAGATCCAGATATGGCAAGCCTGCTCCACCGTGTCATGCGGAAACATGGTATTCGTTTGCAGTTAGGCAGTACAGTGGCTGGATTCCGTGCCGATGGGAATGCCATTCTCACTCTCTTAGACGGCGAAGAAGCATTGCAATCGGATATGGTACTCTTAGCCATTGGTGTAACGCCGGAAAGCTCTCTGGCGGCTCAGGCAGGCTTGAAACTGGGAGTCAAGGGCAGCATCTTAGTTAATGACCGTATGGAAACCTCGGCGCCGGATATCTATGCCGTAGGCGACGCAGTAGAAGTAAAACATTACATTACAGGTGAAAAAACACTGATTTCTCTTGCAGGTCCGGCAAATCGCCAGGGAAGAATTGCGGCAGATAATATTTGCGGCGGAGACAGCCGCTATCCTGGCTCTCAAGGTTCCTCCGTACTAAAAATGTTTGATACAACCATTGCCACAACAGGTATCAACGAGAAAACAGCGTCTGCTTTAGGATTGGATTATGATTATGTGATTTTATCTCCCAATAGCCATGCTTCTTATTATCCTGGCGCAAAAGCCATGACCATGAAGGTGCTTTATGAAAAAGGAAGCCTTCGTCTATTGGGAGCGCAGATTATTGGAAAAGAAGGTGTGGACAAGCGGATTGATGTACTGGCAACAGCCATGTATGCCCGTTTAAATGCAGCGCAGTTAAAAGAACTGGATTTGGCATATGCGCCGCCTTATTCTTCTGCGAAAGATCCCGTAAATATGGCAGGATTTATGATTGAAAATTTAGCAAATGGAATGGTAAAGCAAATCCATTTGCCTGCGTTAAAAGATCTGCCTCAGGATGGATCAGTAACACTTTTGGATACCAGAACACAGGAAGAGTACATACGCGGGCACGCAGCAGGATTTCAGAATATTCCAGTAGATGAACTGCGGGAACGGTTACAGGAATTGCCCCAGGACAAGCCGGTATATGTTATGTGCCAGACCGGTTTACGCAGTTATGCTGCATGCCGCATTTTGACACAGTATGGATATGACAGCTGGAATATTTCCGGCGGTTATGCATTTTATCGTGCAGTGATGCTGGAGCAGCGGGCGCAAGAAGAAGCGTATGCCTGCGGCATGGAGCGGGTAACGCTTTCGGCAGCAGAGAAAGCATGACACAAAAAAATACAAAAGATTTTATTATTTCAAAAGAAGGTGTATGGAAAAATGCACCTTCTTTTTGTATAATTTAGGCAGAACCGTACAGAATGAAGGAAAAGGAATTGAAAGGCAGGCGATTTTTATGTGTACCGCAATTACCTATCATACAAAGTCATTTTATTTTGGAAGAACGCTGGACTATGATATTTCTTATGGGGAGCAGGTGGTTATCACGCCTCGGAACTATCCTTTTCATTTTCAAAAGGCGGGAGATATGACCAATCATTATGGGATGATTGGTATGGCATGTGTGATGGAGGATTATCCCCTTTACTTTGATGCATTCAATGAGAAAGGATTGGCAATGGCTGGGCTGAATTTTGTAGGCAATACAGTATTTCAGAAAGAAGAAGCGGGAAAAGAAGCCATTGCGCAGTATGAATTTATTCCCTGGATTTTAGGACAGTGTGCATCTGTGGCAGAGGCGCGAGCTCTATTGAGCCGGATTTGTTTGGTGGATTTATCCTTCCGTCCAGAACTGCCCGCAGCACAGCTTCACTGGCTGATTGCAGACAAAAAAGAAGCAATTACCGTAGAATGCGTGCAGGAAGGGCTGAAAATTTATGATAATCCAGTGGGCGTATTAACGAATAATCCCCCTTTTCCCATCCAGTTATATGGACTCAATCAGTACCGTGGACTGTCTGTGAAGGATCCGGAAAATACATTCGCGCCACAGCTTTCCTTGGAAATTGTCAGCCGGGGAATGGGCGGTATCGGGTTGCCGGGAGATTTATCTTCTCCATCCCGCTTTGCCAGAGTGGCTTTTACAAAGCTGAATAGTGTCTTAGCAGAGACGGAAGAGAGCAGTGTGAACCAATTCTTTCATATTCTGGGGTCGGCAGAACAGCAAAAAGGATGTTGTGTACTGGACAACGGCGGTTTTGAAGTAACACAGTATACTTCTTGTGGCAGTGTAGAGAGAGGAATTTACTATTACACCACTTATGAAAACCACCGCATTTGTGCTGTGGACATGCATCGGGAAGATTTAACAGGAAATCAATTGATTTGCTTTGTTTTGGAAAAGCAGGAACAGATTCTCAGACAAAATTAAAAGATTTGCTGGAGTCAGAACAAAGAAAAAACACCTTTCAGGGAAAGGTGTTTTTTCTCATTTCTTTTTAGAAGGGTTTCATGGGTTTGTATTTATTGAAAAGAAGATATCTTAAGCAGTTTTTTTCTTCTTACCAGTAATCGCGTCCATCAATACAGCGATTGCACCATCACCGGTAACATTACATGCAGTACCAAAGCTGTCCTGTGCGATATACAGAGCGATCATCAGAGCCAGCATAGAGTCATTGAAGCCCAGCATGCTTTCCAGGATACCCAGAGCAGCCATAACCGCACCGCCAGGTACACCAGGAGCTGCAACCATGGTTACGCCCAGCATCATGATGAAAGGGAACATCTGAGAGAAGGATATTTCCCAACCGTTCAGCATCATAATAGCGATAGAGCAGCTGGTCAGTGTAATGGTAGAACCAGACAGATGAATGGTTGCGCACAGAGGGCAAACGAATTCAGCAATGGTATCGCTAACGCCGTTCTTCTTGGTCTGTTGAACAGTTACAGGGATAGTAGCCGCAGAAGACTGAGTACCCAAAGCAGTTACATATGCGGGGATCATGTTCTTAATCAGGGCAAAAGGATTTTTCTTTGCGAAAATACCTGCAAAGGTGTACTGGAAAATAATAATCGCAATGTGCAATACGATGATGATTGCGAATACTTTGATGAATACGCTCATGATTTCCATAACAGTACCAGTGTAGGTCATGTTAGCGAAGATACCATAAACGTGTACGGGCAACAGGGGAATCAAAACGCCAGATACTAAAGATACTACAAGGTTCTGGAACTCATGGAAAACGTCTTTCAAGGTAGTAGACTTTGTTAAAGAGATACCTAAGCCCAGGATAAAGGAGATGAGCAGTGCGCTCATAACTTCCATGATGGGAGGCATATCCACAGTAAATAAACCAGAAAGCATGGTTTCTTCAGCATTTTGCGCATTGTCCATTACGATAGAACCAACCTGCAGGAAGGTAGGAAATGCAACGGAGTCAACAGCATAAGCAACAGTACCGGCGATGATGGTAGAGATGTAAGCTACACCAGCAGTCAGCGCCAATGTTTTACCCGCGCCGTCGCCCAAATCAGCAATGCCGGGAACCACGAAGCCGATGATGATTAACGGAATACAGAAGTTCAGGAAATTGCCGAAAATACTGTTGAATGTTGCGCCAATTTCAATAATAATGGGAAAGTTTGCTGCTTTTGCAATGTTACCAATCATAATACCGAGAACGATTGCAATAATTAGTTTCGGGAGCAATCCGAGGGATTTTTTTTCTTTAGCCATAGTATTGCGCACAGATCCACCAAAAAAACTGTGCTTCCTCCTTTTCATATGGTGTAATTGAAATAATTCCGATAAAAAATTATAAACGGATAGATCAGTGTGTTTCTGTGTTTTTTTACAGAAACAATCGCTTTTTTCTGCAGTCGTATATTTCAGAAAAAATGATAAAACCGACTGCAATACATTCCCCCTTTTTTGTTAATTTTAACTTTGTTTGAAGCTGCGCTCTCTTTTTGAGTTTATTTTATCATTTTATCAGTTTTCGTCAATGTGACTTATTGCTAAAAGTTCACCTTAGAAAAACAAACAGTCTCAAAAAAACGGAAAATGTATTTGTACAAAAGACAAAATGTCTTTTTTTAAGGACTTTGCGGAAAAATTAACAGTTTCAAGACATAGATAGAATTTGTTTTTTGTACTTCTTGTGCAAAAATCATATATGATTTAGAACAAATGAGAAAACTAGTTAATTTTTGTTTGTAATGTACAATAATCTTGCAAGCAAATAGAATTGATGATAGCAGTAATGAATAGAAAAAATAAAAAAATGAAAAAAATAGTACAAAAAAAAACGAAACTATTCTTTTGTCGGTTTTTGGCAAAAAATTGGAAATGCGTTAAAATGCACATTAAGTTTTTTTTATTGTACGGGAATGAAATTCTGAAAAAAAGTTGCATAATTTTTTAAGAAAAAATCAATGGGTTAGCCTGTACTGCGTTCTATTATGGGGGCATTCTATGGTGATTTTTATTTCACAAACAAAATAAATTGAAAAAAACTAAAACTTTTTTCCTGCTTAACTCGTTTAAATAAGAAAGATCGTATATCGTCTACCACAAAATGGTATGGTTCGTTAGAAAAAAGTAAGATTTTTTCGAAAAATCTTTCTTGCTTCAGCGGATGGATGTGATATGATGAATAATACGGAAAGTATATTTATATAGGTATGCTTTTACATAGGAAGGAGCTTTCAGTTATGAAGAAGAATAGATGGCAACGTTTTTGTTGTATGGTTGTTGCAGGTTTGTTGGGCGTGAGCATATTGAGTGGATGTGGCGCAGATCAGACGCCAACCTCACAAAATATACCGGATACCGATGAAAAAGAAGAAGAAAATACCATGGATACCTCTGTCTATACCAGATACCAGGATATTCTGACAGGATTAAATGTGTATACCATGGAACAAGGCGTTGCTCTGAATATGCAGGATGATACGCAGTTTATGGATGCCTTGGGTATTGTAATGAACGAAGTAAGAGATCTGACAACAATAGATACGACAGTTCAGTCAGGCGATGCGGACTTTACCATTTCACAGGATACGTTATCTGCCTTTGGTTCTGTTTTACGAAATGATTTTACCCAGCTGCCCGATGCTTCCGCAGGTACTTATCGCTTTATTACGAACCAGCAGGATGGCACCTATAAGGTATCTTATGGCGAAAAAGGTGCCTGCCGCGGGGAAATTACAGCGTGGGATGAGACGGATGATGGGTTTGTGGTAAACTGCAGTTTGATTGATGCAATTACCAATGAAGTAATGGTTTCTGTTCGTTATACATTGACTGCAAATACATACGATAATACCATTGCAAAAACATACTTACCCTATACCATTACTAACATGGAAGCACAATTTCCGTCAGATGATTTAACCGGTGTTTATGCAAGCCTGGATGAAGATGGCTCTACCGTAACATTGACGGAAAAAGAAGATGGTACTTATACAGTCGACATTCGGTTGGAAGGCTTGATTCGTATTGAAGACGGCATTGGCGTTTTGGAAGATGACGTGATTGCGTTTACTGGCAGTGATGCATTGGGGGATCCTATCAGTGGCAGCTTCTCCTTTGAAGAAGAACATGCAAGTTTAGTCATTTCAGATTCTACTTGGCAATATCTGCCCAATGGGTCCAGTTATCTGTTCCAAAAAGAAGCTGCGGAAATAACAGAATAAGTTTATCTTTTATAAATCTATACTTGACACCTTCTGAAAGCGTGCTATAATACATCTAACACAGATAGAAACTGTTGAACAAGAAGAGTACACAAATACACCTTCTTTTCAGAGAGCCGTTGATGGTGGGAATACGGCAGAAGCATTTGTGGAATGGTCTTGTGAGGGCGGAGCGAAAGGGTTTTCTGAGTAGTATCCGACGGGAACCTCACCCGTTACCAAGGAGGCAGCGTTGATAGACGTGAGGAGCGAGTGTGTATTTTCCGAGCAGGAAGATACAAATCCGGGTGGTAATCGCAGAAGTTGAAGCTTCTGTCCCAGAAAAATGGGACAGAAGCTTTTTTTATACCCAAAATCGTTCCGGATGTGTTACAAGAAAGAAAGGAGTCATGGCAAATGAAACAGATAAAATTAACCAAACGATGGCGTTATGAAACGTTGAGATGAGAAAAAGAGTATAGAAGAGAGAAAGAATAGAAAAGGATAGAAGAGAAAAGGAGAATGAACTATGATGGAATTTACGCCCATGTTAGCTTTTGGATTTGTAGCGTTGACATTTGCCGTTGGTGATTATATTGCGCTGCGGACAAAAGGCATCATTTCTACATTCGTTACAGCGATGATTGTTTTTGTGCTTTGTGGTGGAGTGTTTCATTTGGTGCCGGATAATTTAATCGAATTATCCGGACTGACTGCCTTGATTCCTACGTTTGGCATGGTATTGATCCTGACCAATTTAGGATCTACGTTAGATTTAAATGAATTGAAAAAAGAATGGAGAACGATTTTAGTGGCTTTGGCTGGTTTAGTCGGCGTAGTAGTGGCATGTATGAGTGCGGGAAGCATGCTTTTTGGCAAAGAATATGCCATGACAGCCATTGCGCCTATCAGTGGCGGTATTGTTGCAACAATGGTGACCACAGAGGCGGCAACGGAAGCCGGCAGAGCGGACTTATCCAGTTTTGCTTCTGCAATTATGGCATTACAAATGGTAGTAGGACTGCCTTTTGCCAGCTTCTTTTTGCGCAAAGCCATGGTACATTTTTTGGAAAAAGGTGGACATAAAGTATCTCAGAATGAAACAAAAAAACAATTCAACTTACGCCTTTTACCAGAAACACCCAAGTCTTTGGATACCCAGACCGCACATTTTGCAAGACTTGCGTTGATTGGTGTGATGGGTCAGCTGTTTTCCAATATTACAGGTGTTAACGCTACGATTTGTTATTTGTTGTTTGGTACTTTGGCAGGCGCTATCGGGCTTTTGGATAAAAACAGCCTGAAAAAAGCAGGCGGTGACGGCGTGATGTTACTTGCAACTTATGCCTATTGTTCAGCCAGCTTTGTGACGATGACATTGAGTCAGTTTATATCCATTTTGGCACCTATTTTTGGATTGCTGCTGTTGGCGACAGCAGGGATTGCTCTTTGCAGTATTTTAGTAGGCAAAATCTTTCATTGGGATCCCTGCCTCAGTTTAGCAGTAGGATTATGCTGTATGCTGGGATACCCTGTCACTTATGCAGTCGCTATGGAAGTGGTAAATGGTGCTGCGTTTGGTAAAAACTATACACCGGAAGAAATGGAGAATATGACCAATTATGTACTGCCGAAAATGCTGATCAGCGGTGTTGTTTCTGTTAGTGTGGCATCCGTATTGCTGGCAAGTGCGGTAGCGCCTTATATTTTTGGCTGAAATAGATCAATTGATTTGGGATAGATAGAAAGGACGAAAAAATTATGATTGATTTTCAAAAAGAAGCATTACAGATTCAGGACGAAATCACTGCCAATCGAAGAACCATCCATCATTTTGCGGAAACCGCGTTTGATTTACCGCAGACAGTGGATTTTGTGATGAAAAAATTGCAGGAATACGGTCTGGAGCCGAAACGAGTAGGAAAGGCAGGCGTTAGCTGTCTGATTGGAAAGCCTGCGGGAAAAACGATTTTACTGCGGGCGGATATGGACGCACTTCCTATGGCGGAAGAAACGGGGCTGGCATTTGCGGCGGAAAATGGAAATTGCCATTCCTGCGGTCATGACTGTCATACGGCAATGTTATTGGGCGCTGCAAAGATCCTCAAAGCCCACGAAGAAGAACTGCAGGGCAGTGTAAAACTGATGTTTCAGCCGGCAGAAGAAAAACTGGCTGGCGCATTGGACATGATTGCAAATGGCATTTTGGAAAATCCCAGAGTAGATGCAGCCATGGGACTGCACATTACGGTGGGCGGAGGCGATACGTGCAAACCGGGTGTTTTGTCTTATCGCAGCGGAGATGCCTCTTATTCCGGAGATTGTATCCGCATTACGGTCAAGGGGAAAAACGCCCATGGCAGTACTCCTCAGCTGGGTGTAGATGCCATTTCTGCGGCAGCACATATTATTTTGGCGTTACAGGAGATTCCTGCCAGAGAGATTTCCATGGAAAGCAAAGACGTGGTACTGGTAGGAATGATCCAGGGCGGCAGCAGCTGCAACACGGTTTCTGGCGAATGTGTGATGGAGGCATCTGTTCGCTCTGATTCCAGAGAGGGCAGAGCTTTTCTGAAAAAACGGGTAAAAGAGATTGCGCAAAGTATTGCCCAGGCATACCGGGCAGAGGCAGAAGTGGAATATGTTTATGGTATGCCGGGACTTTACTGTGATCCGCAAGTGACAAAAACCTTAAGCGGATATCTGGAAGAAATGAATGGAAAAGACAAGGTTGTACAGATGTATGATATGAGCGGTACAGAGGATTTTACCATGGTAGCAGAACAAGTGCCGTCAGCCTTCTTTATGCTGGGAGTCGGCAGTGCGGCGGAAGGTTATCACTGCGGTGCCCATCATCCCGCTATGATATTGGATGAAAATGCTCTGCCTGTGGGAACAGCAGCTTATTGCTGTGCCGCAATACGATTTTTAGAGGAAAATGCAAAGGCATAATATAAAAAAGCGTCAGCCGAAAGAAACATCGGCTGGCTTTTTTTGTTTCCTCGGTAATCATAGAGAGAAAACCGAACAAAAAATACAGTATTTTTTTGTAAATTTTAAATTAGTGCTTGCGAAAACAAGTGTATAAATATATAATAAGGGATATTATTTTTTGTATAAAATGAATATTTCACGAAAGAGGTGCATAAAAATGTACGATTCTAAAATGTATGAGCTGGGTGCTGCTGCATCTGTGATTCGAACTATCTTCGAATATGGAAATGCCAGAAAAAAAGAAATTGGCGCAGATAATGTATTTGATTTTTCGATTGGAAATCCCTCTGTTCCGGCACCTGCAAAGGTAAATGAGACCATTTGCGACTTGGTCAAGAATATGGATTCTGTGGCACTGCATGGATATACTTCTTCTGCAGGTGACTATGAGGTACGTCAGACCATTGCAGAAAATTTAAACAGCCGGTTTGGCACAGATTATAGTGGAGATAACGTATATATGACGGTAGGCGCAGCCGCTTCCTTGACAGTTACCATCCATGCACTGTGCGAAGCTGAGGATGAATTTGTAGTGATTGCACCGTTCTTCCCGGAGTATCGAGTATTTATTGAGGGTGCTGGTGCGAAGGTGGTAGTAGTACCTGCCATGAAGCCTTCTTTCCAAATTAACTTCGAAGCATTGGAGCAAGCCATTACCCCTCACACCAAGGCGATTATCATTAACTCTCCCAATAACCCCAGCGGTGTAGTTTATACGACACAGACCATTGAAAAACTGGCAGAACTGCTGCGTAAGAAAGAAGCGGAATATGGCAAGCCGATTTTCCTGATCTCTGATGAGCCTTATCGGGAACTGGTTTATGATGTGACAACAGATACTCCTTTTCCCGCAAAGATTTATGAGAACACGATCATCTGTTATTCTTTCAGCAAGTCTATTTCTTTGCCTGGTGAGAGAATCGGCTACATTTTAGTGCCTAACAGTGTAAAAGAGAGTAAAGCTATTTTTGCAGCTGTCTGCGGTGCCGGCAGAGCGTTGGGCTTTGTATGCGCACCCAGCCTGTTCCAGCGTGTGGCAGCAGCCTGCATCAACGAGAAAACAGATTTAACCATTTACCGTACAAACCGTGATCTACTGTATCAGGCTTTGACAGAGTACGGTTTCCACTGCGTATATCCCGATGGTGCATTCTACTTGTTTGTAGAGGCGCTGGAAGAAGATGCGGAAGCATTCTGTGATAAGGCAAAAGCATTCGAGTTACTGCTGGTACCGGCAGATAGTTTTGATTGTCCTGGTTATGTGCGTATTTCTTACTGTGTATCTACAGATATGGTTCGCCGCAGTTTGCCCGCTTTTGCAGCACTGGCAAAATCTTATGGCAAGTAAATCAGATTTTTAGAAAAGACCATTCCAAAGCAATCTCTCCTTAAGAAAACATTATTTTTCTTTCTTTTGATTTCTTAAGGGGAATTGCGACGGCGATCTTCATAAGAAAACAATTCCGATAAAAATAAAATTGCGGGAATCTCTTGTGTTGTAAGAGATTCCCGCAATATTTGTTTTCTTATGAAGAAGCCCCTAAAGGAATGGTCTTTTTTATTATATTTGGCAAAATGATTATGAAAATACAGCGCTTTCCAGCAGACATAGGGTAAAATTTTTGCTATAATGACGGCAAAGTTAATTACAAGGAGGTATATGCAGTGATCCGACGGATGATTGAAATAGATGAAGCATTATGCAATGGCTGTGGATTATGTGCCAATGCCTGTCAGGAAGGCGCTATTGCCATAATCCATGGAAAAGCAAAGTTAGTACGGGACGACTACTGTGATGGATTGGGAAACTGTTTACCCGTTTGCCCTACCGGAGCCATTTCTTTCGTAGAACGGGAAGCCGTTCCTTTTGATGCGGAGGCGGTTAAAAAACATTTGGCAGAAAAAGAAAAAGGTGGATGTCCTGGAAGCCGTATTCGGGTTTTACATGAAAAGCCGCTTCCCAAAGAGACACAAGAGAGTCCTTCTATGCTGCGTAATTGGCCGGTGCAGTTAAAGCTTGCACCTGTTCGGGCGCCTTATTTTGCGGGGGCAAAGCTGTTGATCGCAGCAGATTGCAGTGCTTTTGCCTGTGGCAGTTTCCATCAGCAATTCCTGCGGGGCAGAACTGTGCTGGTGGGATGTCCCAAACTGGATATGGTGGATTACCGGGAAAAATTGGAAGAAA
>CALWKY010000031.1 GCA_944381395.1 uncultured Lachnospiraceae bacterium | reverse complement strand
TTATGTTCTTTGGAGAAGAATCGAAAGAGATTCTGATATTGGGCTTAGCTGTAGCATATACGCATAGATTGTAATTTTGGAATTAGATAAATGACTAAAATATAGCTAGGTGGGTGGAATACCATGGAGAATCGAAATACATGTATTCAGTGTGGCCGGGAATTGCAGGAAGATGAACCGTTCAATGAAGGATATTGTAATGCCTGCGCAAAGAAAATTCTTTCTGAACAGGCGAAAAAGGATAGAGCGAAACAGGCAAAAAAGGTAAGCATCCTGACACGACGAGAAAAACTAGCATTAATAATCATGAGCGTTATAATGACTGTGATATTTGTTGTTGCAATTATTTGGTCGGAGAAAGCATATAAAGAACGCCAAGAAATGATTGATAACGCCTTTTTTGATGGTCAGGGCGTTCCTCTGGAAGATATTGCAGATGCATTTAAGGAAGAAGTTTCCCAATATATCCATCCAACTCCAAATCCAGTTTTAAGCATATTGGAAAATCTACAGGAATCAAATACCCCAGTGCCAGAATACGGATTTATCGATGCGGACGAGCTTTATTTAAGGGCAGAACCCTCAAGCGATGGGGAAATCCTTGGCACCTATACCAGGGGACAGGAAGTTGCGATTCTAGGAGAAGAGCCGGAATGGGTGCATTTATCTCTGAATGGGAAAGAGGGATATATGGCAGCCCAGCATATTCAGCATGGTACAGCAGAAGAAACCAAGCAGCCTGCCCCAGAAAATTCCGATTCCGACTATGCTGCAGTAACTGCCGGCCAGCGCAACGCACTAAAATCAGCCAAAAGCTATCTGCAATTCATGCATTTTTCCAAAAAAGGGCTTATAGAGCAGTTGGAGTATGAGGGCTATACCACCTCGGAAGCCGAATATGCCGTGGAAAACTGTGGGGCGGACTGGATGAAGCAGGCAGCCTTGACCGCCCAAAGTTATATGGATTTTATGAGCTTTTCCCGGGAAGGCTTGATCGAGCAGTTAGAATACGAAGGATTTACCCATGAACAGGCTGAATATGGCGCTTCGGCTGTTGGATATTAAGATAAGAGTTGCTGCTTTACTCTACCCATAGGGACACACTATACAATTTTCTGTTGATATTTTCTGCTTCTATGCTCGTTGAATCATTGCTATTCTTCTTTAGCCTGTTGTCACCCAGTAGGAGGAAGTTTGATATGGCCAACGCAAAAAAACTACCAAGTGGAAACTGGCGTGTTAATCTGTTTGTAGGCCGCGACGAATCCGGGAAAAGAAAGTACAAGTCTTTTACCGCGAGCAATAAAAAAACTGCGGAGTATATGGCCGCGGAATATGCGGCAATGCACAAAGGCAAATCTGATATCGAAAACATCACAGTTGGCGAAGCGATAGATCGCTATATTGATAGTAAAAGTAACGTATTGTCTCCGGCTACCATACGCGGCTATAGACGGTATCGAAAGAATTATTTGCAGGATATCATCAACGTTAGACTTGCTGCCCTAACAAACGAAGTTATACAAAAAGAAATAAATCGTGAAGCCAAGCTGCATTCACCAAAAACGGTAAAAAATATGTACGGATTATTTTCTGCCGCTATGGGTGCTTACAACGAAAATCTAGCGTTAAGAATCACGCTTCCGCAAAAAACAAAATCAGAAATCAACGTGCCATCCGATGATAGCATCAAAGAACTATTGAAGTGCATTAAAGGTTCGGAATTAGAAAAAGCTGTCCTATTGTCAGCTTTCGGGTCTATGCGACGAAGCGAAATTGCGCCACTTACATCAGACGATATTTGCGGCAATATAATAGAAGTCAACAAAGCAATGGTCTATAACGATAAAAATGAATGGGTTCTGAAATCGCCGAAAACATTTTCTTCTTATCGCAAGATAGAATACCCTGAATTTGTAATACGGCTTTTTGATGGCATCGAAGGCCGGTTGATCAACATGAATCCAAATCAAATAACAAGAGCATTTAGCTGCGCACTGAAAAAACACAATCTGCCACATATACGTTTTCACGACCTTCGCCACTATCAAGCTTCAATCCTGCATGCCCTAGGGGTTCCAGATATTTACATCATGGAACGCGGCGGTTGGAAGTCACGATATACACTAGACAAAGTATACAAGCACGTTATGGATGATAAAATGCAAGCATCCACAGCCGTTGCAATAAATCACTTCACCAATCTTATGCAACACGAAATGCAACACGATTAAAAATTTATGTAGATATTTAGCCTTATTTGCTTATTTTGCATTGGGTTCAAGTCCCATCTACCGCACCAAAAGAAAAAGTCTGATTTTTCAGGCTTTTTTGTTTTTTCCCTATTTATCTATGTATTTTCTTTCTTTCTGCGGAAATATTTTTATTTATTCTTCGATATTTTTCACAAAAAAACAATGTTTTTTCACAAATATGCAACACGAAATGCAACACGATTTAACCACATAAAAGCCCCTCCTCCATGGAGGGGCGATGTGCTTTAAAGTTTGTAAGCCATCCTGGCAAGAGCTAAATCGATTTGCAAAATATCCATTTGTTCTAGCTTCCCAATTTTTGATCGCATATCAGATGGCCATAACGTAAGCTTTTTATCTAGTCTTACCGTAGATGGTTTACTTAACCCTGCATGTTGCCAATGCCGTATTACAATGTCGTTATACCCAGGCCTTGGCGATGATCCTGTTACATACATACCCAACACAAAAGCAGCTCCGCTTCCAGTAATCACAACAGGACGCACCTTTCCTTCTTTCGGATTTTCTTCATATGCTACATATGCATACCAAATTTCCCACTTTTCGTATTTAGTCATACTTTACTCATCGTTCCAGTCATTAGGTAAAACTAGAGTCCCATTTTCATCCCTATATCCAATATCCGGTATCTCTTTAATGATTTCATCCAGGGATTTTAAGGCCATTTTCTGACTATAAAACTTTTCTATATCAGACTTGTTTATGATTGGTATACCCTGCTTTCTAGCATTACACCACGGTCCACCGTCAACATGAGTCATCTCTACTAATTTATGCGCCGAATAACTTCCATAAATTGCCATTGTATTAAGCAGCACATCTAAATCCTCTTGTGAAAATTCATCAAGTCTGAAATTTTTGTCTACTTCTGTTATTGGCTCTTTCCCGTTTTTGTGTTTTTGATAAAGGCTGGGAATAACAGGGCCGAGATCCCATGCCTCAAATTCATCTTCAAATAAAGCTTTTTTGTTTTTTACAAGGCTTAACGCTTGAGCAAAGTATACTAACTTCTGTAACTTCAGATTCGTCATATAATCTTCATTTTCCATCATGCCAATAGAGATAAAAAAATTAGCAACCATATCCACGTTATTCACGGTCAAGCCTCCTTTCACAACAATATACTAGCCATTCTATTGCTAGAAGTGACTATAGTTAGCTTTATTATATGCCACATTGTTTGCATTTTCAATAACAGAAGCGGAGAAGAATCCCCGCTTCTGCGCCGCAAACATGTCCTATTGCTTTTGTGTATTCTTCTTGTTATATTGCGCTGTGCTAATGCCAAGAACCGCGCCGAGGAATACAT
>CALWKY010000030.1 GCA_944381395.1 uncultured Lachnospiraceae bacterium | reverse complement strand
GCATTTCCAAGGTATAATCCCATATGTAAATGAAAACCAAATCATTTAAGGATTTGAAACAATTTAGGAGGCAGAATACAATGAAAATGAAACAGGTAATGGCAGCGTCTCTGGCAGCTGTAATGGCACTGGCTATGACCGCTTGCGGCAGCGATTCTTCCAGCAACAATTCTTCCAGCAATGATACTACAGAAAGCAAAGGCACTCTGATCATGGCAACCAACGCAGAGTTCCCTCCCTATGAATATCATGAAGGTGATGCAATCGTAGGTATCGACGCTGAAATCGCACAGGCTATTGCAGACAAGCTGGGCTATGAACTGCAGATTGAAGATATGGCATTTGAATCTATCATTCCCGCAGTAACCAGCGGTAAGGCAAGCTTCGGCATGGCTGGTATGACCATCGATGAAGACCGTCTGCTGTCTGTAGATTTCTCTGACAGCTATGCTACCGGCGTACAGGTAGTTATTGTTAAGGAAGGCAGCGATATTACTTCCGTAGATGATCTGTTCGCAGAAGGTGCAAACCATACCATCGGTGTACAGACTGGTACAACTGGTGATATCTACGCTACTGGAGATATTGAAGAAGCTGGTCTGGGTACCATTGAACGTTTCAGCAAGGGTGCTGATGCTGTTCTGGCTCTGACTCAGGACAAGATCGACTGTGTGATCATTGATAACGCACCTGCAAAAGAATTCGTTGCGGCAAATGAAGGTCTGACCATTCTGGATTCTGCTTATGCAGAAGAAGATTATGCAATCTGCTTCGCAAAAGGCAGCGAACTGACTGCAGAAGTAAACGGCGCTCTGCAGGAACTGATTGCTGACGGCACTGTACAGTCTATCATTGACAAGTACATTACCGCTGAGTAATCTTCATTTTTACAAATAAAAAATGCAGAAAGGGCGACAATTTTGTCGCCCTTTTCTTGTATTTTTTGAGAATTTATGCTACCATATACAAGATCTCACTTTTTTGCAAGAAAATAAAACAGAAAGCCCTTATTTTTTTGCCAAAAAGTGGGATGGATTTTCGTAAATAAACCGAAAGGGGGAGAAAAGTTTGACTTTAGAAGAATGGTTTGCTTCTTGGCAAACGCGTTTATATGTAAACTTTATTAAAGATGATCGTTGGCGGTATTTGACCGATGGCTTATGGGTGACACTGAAACTGACATTTTTTGCAGTTTTGTTAGGTATTGCCATTGGTATGGTCATTTCCATTATTCGTTCTACGAAGGATAAAAATGGGGATGAAATGCGCTGGGGCATTTGGAAGGGACTGCTGTATATTGCGGACTTTTTTGCCAGAGTATATTTGACGGTCATCCGTGGTACGCCTGTTGTAGTACAGCTGATGATTATGTATTACATTATCATGGTTTCCAGCACCAATAAGGTATTGGTTGCCGTGTTGGCATTCGGTATTAACTCTGGTGCTTATGTAGCGGAGATTTTCCGCAGCGGTATTATGTCCATTGACAATGGTCAGTTTGAAGCAGGCAGAAGCTTGGGCTTTAACTATGTGCAGACTATGCGCTATATCATTATTCCCCAGGCATTTAAGAATGTTTTACCTACCCTGGCAAACGAGTTTATTGTACTGTTAAAGGAAACATCTGTAGCAGGTTATGTAGCTTTACAGGATTTGACCAAAGGCGGAGACATTATCCGCAGCCGTACCTATGATGCGTTCCCGTCTTTAATCGCGGTAGCTTTGATTTATTTGGTAATGGTCATGTTCTTTACCAAGTTAGTGAACAAACTGGAAAGGAGGTTGCGCAGCAGTGAACGATAAGAAAACACTGATTGAGGTATCTCATCTTTCCAAACACTTTGCTGATGGAAAGATTAAAGCTCTTGATGATATCAATACAGAAATTAAGCAGGGCGAAGTGGTGGTTGTAATTGGACCCAGCGGCAGCGGTAAATCTACTTTTCTGCGCTGCCTGAATTTGCTGGAAGTGCCTACTAGCGGTCACATTTATTTTGAGGGCGTGGATATTACCGATAAGAAAAATAATATCAATGTGCATCGCCAAAAAATGGGTATGGTTTTCCAGCACTTCAACCTGTTTCCCCATATGACTATTTTGAAAAATATGACCATTGCGCCCATGAAACTGCTGAAAAAGAGCCAGCAGGAAGCGGAAGAACAGGCAATGGCACTGTTAAAGCGGGTTGGGCTGGAAGACCGTGCCAACGCGTATCCTTCTCAGCTTTCTGGTGGACAGAAGCAGCGTGTGGCTATTGTGCGTGCATTGTGCATGGATCCGGAAGTCATGCTTTTTGATGAGCCTACTTCTGCGTTAGACCCGGAAATGGTTGGTGAAGTATTGGAAGTTATGAAGCAGCTTGCCAGTGAAAATATGACTATGGTGGTCGTAACCCATGAAATGGGATTTGCAAGAGAGGTTGCCAGCCGTGTCATGTTTATGGCAGATGGTGTACAGATTGAAGAAGGCACCCCTGCGGAAATTTTCGATCATCCTAAGAGTGAACGTCTGAAATCTTTCTTAGCGAAAGTTTTATAAGCACAAAAGCGTTTTTCTTCGTGAAGGACGCTTTTTTTACTTGCTTTGTTTTGACAGGACGCAGATTGTGCAGTACAATGAGTAAAATACTAGAAAAAGAAAGACCGGTTTTATGAGATAGAGGAGGATATTTATGCGTTCCACTTGGGATGAGTATTTCATGGAGATTGCAGATGTGGTAAAGACCCGTTCTACTTGCTTGCGCAGACAGGTGGGCGCCGTAATCGTAAAAGATAACCGAATCATTACTACCGGCTATAATGGTGCTCCCGCAGGTTTGTGGCATTGCTCAGAACGCGGGCAGTGTGAAAGAGAACGCCTGCATATTCCTTCTGGCCAGCGCCATGAATTATGCCGCGCGCTGCATGCGGAACAAAATGCCGTTATCCAGGCGGCGAAACTGGGAATCAGTACAGAAGGCGCTACCATTTACATTACTTTACAGCCCTGTGTGATTTGCGCCAAAATGCTCATCAACGCAGGTATTAAACGGATTGTTTACCGCGGTACCTATCCGGATGCTTTATCTGCATCTATGTTAGAAGAAGCCGGTTTGGAACTGGTGCGGATGGATGAAATAGAAGAGAAATGATTTAGGAAAGCCCAAATGGATGGGCTTTTTTTCTTTGAAAAATCATTTTCTGGAAGAAAATAGAAAGGTAATCCATCCATCAAAATAGTAGGTATACATTTCGAAAAATGCGCTTGACAAAAGACAACAGAAAGGATAGAATACTCATAATCTCTTTGCACTGCAAGCCGATGTAACGGCGGTATTCTACAGTACAAACTGATCAGACAGTGGTTGATGGAGCCATGTGGTCGGGCTTATGTGAGCAGCAGATTCAGTATCTGTGGGACAGTTTTTGAACTGATTTTCCTGCGGGTATTTTTTTATGCAAAAAAAATGCATGCCTGCGAAAAAATAAATTTTGCGGGCACTTTTTTATGTCATAGAAAGTATTATGATGGGAGAAGCGGGGAAGAGAGCACAATCAATAAGGAGGAGTCCACAATGAAAAAAACGGAAAAAAAACAAAATGAGCAAATTGTTATGAAAATCTCTTTTTGGAGCATGGTAGTCAATGTCATACTGTCTGCTGCAAAGCTATTGGCTGGTTTTATTGCTAATTCTACGGCAATGATTTCCGATGGTATCCATTCTGCTTCCGATGTATTGAGTACCATTGTCGTGATTATTGGATATAAATATTCTGCCAAAGAATCGGATGAAAATCATCCTTATGGTCATGAACGTTTGGAATGTGTTGCGGCAATTATTCTGGCGGTTTTGCTGTGCTTAACTGGTCTTGCTATTGGCAAGAGCAGTTTGGATAAAATTTTTGCAGAACAGACAGGTGAAGTGGTTATTCCTGGTATGCTGGCGCTGGTTATGGCAATTATTTCCATTGTAGTGAAAGAAGCCATGTTTCAGATTACGAAAAAGAGTGCAAAGGCGGTACGTTCGGACGCTTTAATGGCGGATGCCTGGCACCATAGAAGCGATGCCATGTCTTCCATTGGTTCTTTAGTAGGTATTTCCGCGGCAAGAATGGGTTACCCTTTGGGCGACCCCATTGCCGGTGTTATTATCTGCTTATTTATTGTAAAAGCAGCATATGATATTTTTTCTGATGCCGTCAGTAAGATGACGGATACTGCCTGCGATAGTGATACAGAAGAAGAAATCCGTCAGATGATCCTTTCTCAAAAAGGCGTGCTGGGTGTGGATATGCTGCAAACCAGATTATTTGGCGCCAGAATATATGTGGATGTGGAAATAAGAGCGGATGGTGATTTACCTTTACGGGAAGCGCATGAAATTGCAGAGCGGGTACATGATGCCATCGAAGCCCATTTCCAGGATGTCAAACATATTATGGTTCATGTCAATCCAACAGAAGAAGCGTAATCTATCGAAAGCATATGGTTTTTGCCATATGCTTTTTTTCATAGAAAAAATAAAACCGTTTAAATGACAGGTAAAAGAACTTTGATAAATTTGGTTTTTTTTCGCATGATTTTCTTCCTTTTTTCACAAACTGAGAAAAACTTGTTTTCTTATGGAAAGGAGAAGAATCATGAATCATCAAAAAAAGTATCTGCAAAAGACTATGGATGGTAATGAAGCTTGTGCTTATGGCGCGTATGCCTTTACGGAGACGGCAGCTATTTTTCCCATTACACCGGCTTCTCCCATGGCAGAAAAAACAGAACAATGGACAACCCAGGGAAAAGAGAATATTTTTGGGCAAAGAGTATTGTTAGAACAAATGCAATCAGAAGCAGGTGCCGCGGGGGCTATGCATGGCGCATTGCTGGCCGGCAGTTTATCTGCCACATATACTGCTTCACAGGGCTTGCTGCTGATGATACCGGAAATGTATAAAATGGCAGGAGAATTACTGCCAGGGGTAATCCACGTGGCGGCACGAACAGTGGCTTCCCATGCCCTTTCTATTTTTGGGGATCATAGTGATGTTATGGCGGTGCGTCAAAGCGGTTTTGCGCTGCTGGCTTCTTCCAGTGTGCAGGAAGCATTGGATTTATCCTGCATTGCCCATTTGTCCGCCATCAAAGGCAGTGTACCCTTCCTGCATTTTTTTGATGGATTTCGAACCAGCCACGAATTGCAGAAAATTGAAACCATACCTTATGAAGAACTGCGGGAAATGGTGGATGCAAACGCGTTGAAAAGTTTTCGCGAAAAAGCCCTGGATCCTGCCCATGCTTTTGTGCGGGGTACATCCCAGAATCCAGATATTTTCTTTCAGCAAAGAGAAGCGGCACAGCCCTATTATGATGCACTGCCGGAAATTGTGGAAATGTATCTGGAAAAACTGGCACAAAAAACGGGAAGATCCTACCACTTGTTTGACTTTTATGGCAGCCCGCAGGCAAAACATGTCATCGTTGCCATGGGATCTGTCTGTGAAACAGCCATGGAAGTGGTGGATCGGCTGCGGCAGGCTGGAGAGGCAGTGGGTATTCTTCGTGTCCATCTGTACCGTCCTTTCTCCATTCGTCATTTTTTGCATGCACTGCCGGAAACAGTAGAAAAAATTGCTGTATTGGATCGTACGAAAGAAACGGGTGCGGTAGGAGAACCGCTTTACTTGGACGTATGCACCGCACTGCAGGAAGGCGGAAAAAGGATTTCTGTGGTAGGCGGCCGCTATGGCATTGGACAGAAAGACACTACCCCGGAGCAAATAGCAGCTGTATTTGCTAATCTGAATCAGGAAAATCCAAAAAATCATTTTACCATTGGAATTCGGGACGATTTAAACGGTTC
>CALWKY010000029.1 GCA_944381395.1 uncultured Lachnospiraceae bacterium | reverse complement strand
GAATTTCTTTTTTCAGCTTTTCACACATTTTTCTGCCCCGCTCAATGGCATTGGATTTATGGATAATAAAGGAAAGGGCATCCACCGGCTCTTTATTGACCAAAATATCCAGTTTTACTAATTCGCTGGGCTCATATCCAATGAGGCTATAGTCAAAGGAAGCATATCCACGGCTTCTGGACTTCAATACATCGAAGAAATCATAAATGATCTCATTCAGCGGCATATGGTAAGTCAGCATTGCACGGCTGGAATCCAGATATTCCATGCTGATATACTCGCCACGACGCTGCTGGCACAATTCCATGATAGAACCAATATAATCCTTGGGCAGCATGATTTCTGCCTTCACAATAGGCTCTTCCATATGCTCAATGCGTGCAGGATCCGGCATATTGCTGGGATTGGACAGGTCAAAGCTGGTGCCATCCGTCAAGAATACTTTATAAATAACGCTGGGTGCCGTGGTTACCAAATCCAGGTTATACTCTCTCTCCAGTCTTTCCTGTACAATTTCCAAATGGAGCAGACCCAAAAATCCGCAGCGGAAGCCAAAACCTAACGCCACAGAAGTTTCCGGTTCAAAATTCAGCGCCGCATCGTTTAACTGCAATTTTTCCAGCGCGTCACGCAAATCTGGATATTTGGCGCCATCCGCCGGGAAAATACCGCAGTACACCATGGAATTCACTTTTTTATAGCCGGGCAGCGCCTGCTTTGTAGGATTGGCGGCATCTGTTACCGTATCGCCTACATGAGTATCGGAAACCGTCTTAATGCTTGCGGTAAAGTATCCAACCATACCCGCAGAAAGCTCGTCCGCCGGCAGGAAACGACCAGGTCCAAAAATACCAACTTCCACAACATCAAATTCCTTACCTGTTGCCATCAGTTTTACTTTGCTACCCTTACGAATAGAGCCATCAAATACACGCATTAAAACAATAACACCTTTATAGGGATCGTATACGGAGTCAAAAATCAGCGCTTTCAACGGTGCATTCACATCACCAGCAGGTGCAGGGATATCTGTAATGATCCGTTCCAGCACCTCTTCAATATTGATGCCATTCTTCGCAGAAATTTCCGGTGCATCTTCTGCAGGAATGCCGATGATATTTTCAATTTCTTCCTTCGCCCACTTGGGATTTGCGCTAGGCAAGTCAATTTTATTGATCACCGGCAAAATCTCCAAATTATTATCCAATGCCAAATACACATTAGCTAAGGTCTGTGCCTCAATGCCCTGGGCTGCATCCACCACCAAAATGGCACCTTCACAAGCTGCCAAAGAACGAGAAACTTCATAGTTAAAGTCTACATGTCCTGGTGTATCAATCAAATTAAACTCGTATTCTTCCCCATTTTTTGCTTTATAAATCAAACGTACTGCCTGGGATTTGATGGTGATACCACGCTCTCTTTCCAGGTCCATATTGTCCAGCACCTGTTCCTGCATTTCACGATCTGTCAGCAGTCCGGTCTTTTGGATCAGGCGGTCTGCTAAAGTAGATTTACCATGATCAATATGCGCAACGATACAAAAATTTCTAATATGAGATTGTCTGTCCTGAGACATTGGTGCTTTTCCTCCTTCAGTTTTTATTTTCATGCATTTGGATTTAGTATAGCAAAAAGAGGGCTAAAAGTCAAAAAAACCAGGATGTTACCTATCTTTTTTTCTCTATGTGTCTGATGTATTTTTCTTTTTCTGCCATAAAGCGCTCTTTTTCTCCAATTCAGATGACAGCAGAAAAAAATTATTATATACTAAAAAAGACACGCAAGGAGCAGGTTTTTTCTAACACAACTCGATTATAAAAACAGTATGTTAAAAGCTTGCTTTTTACGGCAACACATTGGGTGCTTTTGACTGCTGCGAAAAGCACTGGTTTTCTCACGCAAGGGTAGCAATCAGGAAAAGGGGGATTTTATGAAGAAAAAAAGTATGTTTTTAACCGTATGCTTCATTTGTCTTATGCTGCTGGGTGCCTGCGGGACAGATTCACCGAAAAAAACAGTATCGGATGCTTTAGACGCTTTGAAGGTGTCTGATCTGGAAACCGCAAATACCTATTTCCAAAATCCATTGACGGATGAAACCGTATTTCAGTCTCTGAAAAACGCGGAAGATACAGACAATTTGGATTTTCTCCAAAAATTTCTTGCTTCTTTGCAGTATGAAATCACCGCTGCAGAGGAAGAGAAAGATACCGCAGTCGTAACTGCAACCATCCAAACGATTGATATTTCTCAGGTTTTTTCTGATTATATGACAAATGCCATGGCATATTTATTTGTGGATCTTTCTCAGGAAGAACTAAATGAAAAGCTGATGGATACGTTATTCCAGGCACTGGAAGACAATGCGGAAAATCTGACTTCTACGGAAGTTAACATTTCTTTGGTAAAAGAAGATGGCAAGTGGCTGATCCAGCCGGACACTGCTTTGATTGAAGCACTTACCGGAGGCATCTCCACTCTATTTGCAGAATAATCTGAAAATATGTTTGGCTGTGAACTGTAATCTTTACTTTTCACAGTCTTTTTTCATGCGTTTTTTCTTTTGTGTTTTTCTGTATGCCAGTTTCCTCTTTCTGTTATCCAGTTTTTAGACTTTCTTCTGTTTTTCTTTCGCTTTCTTAACCCATAATTAAGTTTTTATTCATAAAATGGACATATTTGTCAGATATACTTTAGGAGAAGTCAAAAGGACGCCCCCTTTTACTTCCGCCTGAGATCATTTCCCCGAGTGAGATCAGGCATCCCCTTAAAAACCTTCATTTTTGTTTGATGGTTGAAATGTTTCTCATACAATTCCCCTTGCGAAGAAGCAGCGGTAAAAATACCGCTGCTTCTTTCTGTTCTTTCGTGCATTTTAACGGATTTTCCCGGAAGGTATTTTGTTTTCCGCATAAACATGGTATACTCTTAACAAACCACGGATATAAAAACCGTATGATTTCTTTACTTTTGACAACAAAATCCCAAAGGAGGATCTATTATGAAAAGAGCCATTATTATCGTATTGGACAGTGTCGGCATTGGCGAGCTGCCCGATGCGGCGGATTACGGAGATGCCGGCAGCAATACCCTGGTCAATATCATGAAACATCGTCCCCAGACTAAGCTGCCCAACATGGCTGCGCTGGGTTTAGGCAACATTACCGGTGAAGAAACTTATCTTTTAGGCAAGGTAGATGCACCCAAGGGCGCTTATGCGAAAATGGCAGAACGTTCCATGGGCAAGGATACCACTACCGGGCACTGGGAAATGGCTGGTGTTTACACATTAAAGCCTTTCCCCACTTTCACAGAGACCGGGTTCCCCAAAGAAATCATGGACGCTTTTGAACATGCCATTGGCAGAAAAACACTGGGCAACTATGCAGCCAGCGGTACAGAAATCATTAAAGTACTGGGTGATGAGCATGTAAAAACCGGTTACCCCATTGTTTATACTTCTGCAGACAGTGTATTCCAGATTGCTGCCCATGAGGATGTCATTCCCGTTGACGAGCTGTACAAAATCTGCGAAACCGCAAGAGAAATTCTTACAGGCGACTGGGGTGTTGCCAGAGTAATTGCACGTCCTTTCGTAGGTGAGAATGGAAACTACACCAGAACTAAAAATAGAAAAGATTTCTCTTTACCCCCTACTGGACCCACCATGTTAGACTATGCAAAAGAAAAAGGTCTGAATGTAACCGCTATTGGTAAAATCGAAGATATTTTCGAGCATAGAGGCATTACCCGTGCCGATCATACCACCAATAACAATGATGGTATTGATAAGACAATCCTCTATACTAAAGAAGAATTCGAAGGTCTGCTCTTTACCAATCTGGTAGATACCGACATGATCTATGGTCACAGAAATGATGTGGAAGGCTACGCTTCCGCATTGGAATACTTTGACAGCAAACTGCCTGAAATTATGGCAAACATGAAAGAAGACGATCTGCTGATGATTACCGCAGACCATGGCTGTGATCCTACCACACCCAGCACAGATCATTCCAGAGAATATGTGCCGTTACTGGTATATGGCGCAAAGGTAAAACCTGGCGTTGATCTGGGTGTGCGTAAAACTTTTGCCGATGTAGCGCAGACTGTCAGCGAATATCTGGATTTGGGTGCTGATTTTGGTGCGGAAAGCTTCCTGAAAGATATTCTGAAATAAAGACACCCCTGAGGCAGGCGGCACATCGCCTGCCCTTTTTTTGTAAAAAAGGAGGTCCCTATGTATTCTCAAACCATTATTGACTTTGTACAGAAAAATGCCCCTTGCTATATTTATGACCAAGCCACCATCCGTAAACAAGCCAGCCGATTACAGCAGACTTTTGGGGAAGCCACTTTGCTATTTTCTTTGAAAACCAATCCTTTTGTACCTGTAGTACGTTTTCTGGCTTCTCTTGGGTTTGGCGCAGATGCCGCCAGCGCCGGGGAAGTTGCATTAGCCGCTTCCTGCGGTATGCCCGCGGAAAAAATATATTATTCCACACCTGGAAAAACACAGGCTGATATTACTGCCTGCCTTGGGAAATGTCATTTGATTGCCGACTCCATGCAGGAAATCATCCGTGCAGAGCAGGCAGCAAAAGAAGCGGGCAAAACCATCGGCATCGGTATTCGCGTCAACCCCGCTTTTTCCATGGATAGTGACATGCCGGCACCGTCTAAGTTTGGCATGGATGAGGAGCAGTTGCACCGTGTTTTTGCATTATTGAGTGAATGTCCCCATTTGAAAATCGAAGGATTACATGTACATCTGCGCTCTCAAATCTTAGACGCGCTCATGTTGGCGAATTACTATGAAAAATGCTATGCGTTAGCAGAAAAAGTATCCCGGTTTGCCGGTCATCCCCTTTCCTACATCAATTTCGGCAGCGGCATCGGTATTCCCTATTATAAAGCGGAAGATTCTCCTTTAGATTTGGCTGTACTTTCTCAGGCATTTTCTACTTTGGCAGAACGCAACAAAAACGCTTTGGCGGCAAATTTACTCATTGAAACCGGCCGCTTTGTTACCTGTGAAAGCGGCACCTACTTTACTCCTATTGTGGATAAAAAGACTTCTTGCGGCAAAACCTTCCTCATTGTAGAAAAAGGAATGAATGGCTTTTTCCGTCCTGCGCAGGCTGCTCTTTTAGAGCAACTGTTGGAAGATATACCCAATAGTGAACCGCTGTATACCAGAAAAAATGCCTTTCCCATTTCTGTAGTAGGTATTCCGCAAATCGGCGCCGAGACCGTCACCATTGCAGGGTCTCTTTGCACCGCTTTGGATGTATTGGCAAAAGATATCTCTCTGCCCATGGCTCCCGTCGGCGCGATCATTGCCGTTGGAAATGCCGGCAGTTATGGCAGAAGCCTGTCTCCTTTGACATTCTCCTCCCATCCCGCACCGCCGGAATTCTTATATACCGAAGAAAACACTTTCGTAGAACGATAAACCAAAGCCTCTTTGCTTCTGGCAAAGAGGCTTTTTTATGCGAACATTGTTTGATCGCATAAATTGAATCCCACATTCTTTTTCCTGTCCAAACGGTTCCCGCAAAAAAAGATCTATGACGTTTTATCATAGATCTCTTTTTATTTAAGCAAATGGCTGCAACAGCAAGGTTGCAATATTAAAATAGAATATCAATGCAATGGCGTCTACCAATGTGCTGATGAGCGGTCCCGCCATCATTGCGGGGTCTAAATGCAGTACCTTTGCGCCTATGGGCAGCAGGCATCCTATGGTTTTGGATAAAACGACTACTACAGCCATGCTGACAGAAACCACAATCATAATAGGCAGTCCCACTTCCGGGCTGACGATATACATTCTGACCATATTCATAAGACCTAAAATGAGTCCGCAAAGAGCACCGACCCGGATTTCTTTCCAAACAACCCGTAACGTATCTTTTACCTCGATTTCTCCCAGTGCCATACCACGAATAATGGTCGTAGACGCCTGAGAACCGGCATTACCGCCTGTACCTGTCAAAATCGTTACAAAATTGCTTAATACCACAACAGATGTGAGCAATGCCTGATAGTGGCTCATAACCAAGCTTGCCAACGTACCGGAAACCATCAAAACACTTAACCAAACAATACGGTTTTTTGCCAGTTTAAATACACCCGTTTTCAGGTATTCGTCATCACTGGGCAGCATAGCCGCCATTTTTTCCATATCCTCGGTGTTTTCCTGGCTGATAACTTCCATAATATCATCGACAGTGATGATACCTACCAATCTGCCTTCTTTATCAACAACAGGCAGCGCAATCCAGTCATAATGTTTAAATAAATTGGCTACTTCTTCCTGGTCATCTGTCGTCTGGACACTGACCACATCGTCTACCATCAAATCACGGATAAAAGCATCTTCGTTGGCACAAACCAAGGTGCGCAAAGATACGGTGCCAATTAACTTTTCTTGTCTATCAATGACATAACAGTTATAGATGGTCTCTTTATCCATGGCATTCTTACGGATCACAGCCATGGCCTGCGCTACTGTCATGTGACTGCGCAGTTTCACCATCTCTATCGTCATCAGGCTTCCAGCAGAGTTTTCCGGATAATTCAAAAACTGGTTAATCAATTTTCTGGTTCCAGCATCCGTGTTGCGCAATACTTTTTGCACCAGATTTGCGGGCGCTTCTTCCAAAAAGTCCACTGTATCGTCCAGGAACATTTCATCCACAATATTACGCACTTCTCTGTCCGTAATGGCATGGATGATGCGTTCCTGCGTATCGGAATCCATATAGCTGAATACTTCCGCAGCCATATCTTTTGTCAAAAGACGAAACACCAGCAGTTGTTTATCGTTGGGTAAATCCTCAAAAAATTCCGCAATATCCGGAGCATTTTCTTCATTCAGCTCCTGCTTTAATTTCTTGTAATCTCCGCTTTCCAACATGTTACGAAAACGCGCAAAAAGCGCTTCCATTTCTTCCATGTCTTGATCCACCTCCCATTTTTCTCATCAAAAAACACCCATTTCCCGATCCATTGCAGACAGAAAAAGGCGTCTTTTCTAAGAAAAAAGGGCAAGAAAAATCATTCCCTTTTGGGTAAAAAACAAAAAGGCTGCCATTGTCTGCAAAATTTATATCTCTGCTGCCATCGCAAAGGAATCGTATCGCCGCTGGTATCCATTCTTGTTTTTCACCTCCAAGTCACTATGAAATCTCCGAAGCCTTTCATGTATTCTTAATATCCGTTTTACGGGTTTCTCAAAGAAGCCATGTTTTATATCATACTATATTTTAGTATATTCCCCCGAAAAGCGGTGTGTCAATCTGTTTTTCCACAGATTCCGTAAAATACCAAACAAATTCAAGTAAAAAGTTCGCCAAAAATAACAATGCCATAGATGGCTAAAACGCAAAGAAAAAACCCGTCTGCCAGGATTTCCTTCCTGTCTTGGTCTTTTTTTTCCACTATGCCGGATTCTGTTCTTGGAATATTTTCCTGGTAAAACTTCCATAGTGTGAAAATCAGCAGCGGTACTGACGGCACAAGCAGTACTGCACATTGGATCAATAACGCAGCTATATCTATGGCTTCTGAAGAAGTAACACCTGTTTCCAATGCCATACAGGTCTGGGTTGCGTTGACTGTAAAATGCGCCACAATGGCAGGCAGCAGGGAATCGCTGCATTCTGTCATAAAGCAGAACAACACCCCAGCAAACAAAGCATATAAAAACTGCTGACCATCCATATGCATAATGGCAAACATCAGCCCTGCACCCAAATACTGCTTCCATCCGGGCAGATTGCCATATCCATAAAAAACCATACCACGAAATGCGCTTTCTTCAAAAAACGCAGGAACCGCCGCCACCGCAAACAGCGCAACAGGTAAAGGAATCCCTTCCATACTGGAAATAGTTGTGCCTACACGATTGTCAAAAAGCAGTAAACTGACAGCAGAAAAAAAGTACATGATGGGTTGGATCAACAATCCAAAAACCACTCCATAGAGCAAATTCTTCCAGCCGGGAAAACGCAGACGTAATGCTTTCTGAAAACGTACTGTTTCTTTCCGTTTTTTTTGTAATCGGAAAAACAGAAGAATCCCCGGTAAAAATACAAAGGGTTCTACCAGCAGAATTTGTGTAGCAGAATCCAAATACACGAATTCCAATATCTTTGATACAATAGCCGAAACAATGAACTGTGATAAAATCAAAGTCAATACTGCTGCATTCGTTGTTTTTGCCCGGCTGAACGGTAAAAATTCCATTTTATAGGCTCCTTTCCGCCTTTCCACAAAAAAAGAGGACCATCGCCTCTTTTTTTTCGGGTTAAATTTTGGGATAATCCGTTGGTGCCTGATCCAAAGCTTCTCTAATTAATACTGCCAATTCTTTTTCTTCCGTATCTGATTCATTGGCATATTTCTCTAAAGGATTGCGGCGGGAATATTTTCCCGCGAAACGTCTGTCAATGGCTTCCATACAAAACAGACGTATGGTGGCAAAGATGGGTACTCCGATAAACATACCCACGGCGCCCATCAAGGCTCCACCGACAATGATAGACAGAATAATCCACAGCGGGCTGATATCCAGCTTGTCCCCCAAAATTTTCGGTCCCAAATAATTTCCGTCAAACTGCTGCAAAATTAAAATAAAGATACCAACTGCAACAGCCTGCAAGGGACTAACGAGGAAGGTAATCAAAATAGAAGGAATTGCGCCGATAAACGGACCAAAATACGGAATCATATTGGTCAGTCCCACAAAGAATGCCAACGCGGCGGCGAAAGGGTTCTTTAGTATGTGAAATCCTATAAACGCCAATATGCCAATAATAAAACTATCTACTGCCTTTCCCACAATAAAGCTTTGGAAAATGGAATGGGTTCGCTGCAAGTTATAAATAAACCGATCCGCTTTTTCCTCACTCCACAGGGCATAAAGAACTTTTTGAGATGACTTGCGGAAATTTTCTTTTTCCATCAACATGTAGAAGGCAATAAAAATACCCATGATCACATTCAGTGCCAATACGCCAAAATTGTAAACATTACCGGCAATGGTTGCAATCAGTTGAGGAATATCTTCTGAAAACTCCAGCAGGGGATTAAATACACGGTTTACCCCATCGATGACGTCACTGCTATCAATAAATGTGATCTGATTAAATATTTCTTTAATCTGATCATTCATCGCAGACATATAATCCGGCGCCTGTTGAATAAATTTCAACACGGAATCCTTAATTTCCGGCAGAAAAACAAAAGAGCACCATAAAATACAGCCAATCACAATCAAATAATTGACCAAAATCGCAGCACTTCTGGCAAATTGGGGGCGTTTCTTGAAAAACGGCTGGAACTTCAGGTATTTTTCCAAAATTTTCATACTGGGATTTAACAGGTATGCAATGGCAAAGCCAATAATAAAGGGTTGGATCAATCCCATCAAAAAGCGATATGCGCTTTGCAAACTGCCGGCTACATCCGATAAATTCGCAGCTACCTTTTCAAATAGTATGGCTATAATGAGCACAAAAAGTGCATAAAGTGATATTTTTAGGTATTTTCTATCGATTCTGGTTTGCTTTCCTTTCAAATAAATACACCTCTTACTTTCTTCATTTTCCCATGGGTAATGATACTATGAATACAGCGGAATTTCCAGTATTTTTCTTTACTTTTCCAAAATTTCACCATGAAAATAAAAAAATTTAAAAAATATCCTAATATTTTCCTTCATTTTATTGACGTTTCTTCCTTTGCATTGACGCAGTCAGCCTTTTTTTCTATAATAAAAATAATGTAATTGATGTAACAAATTCCTTTATTCCATCGATTTATCCGTGAGGTGAAAAGCATGAAAGAAGATGAAATCCGCGCATTCCGTGGTACGTTTGAAGCAATCGAAACGGAAATTTCCCATTCTATTATTGGACAAAAAGATCTGATACGCCAGGTCCTCATTGCTATGGTGGCAGGCGGCAATGTTCTATTGGAAGGTATGCCCGGTCTTGGTAAAACTCAGCTTGTAAAAACAATCGGAAAGGTAATGGATTTATCTTTTAGCCGGATTCAGTTTACACCAGATTTAATGCCCGCAGACGTTACCGGTACAGATGTTTTGACAAAAGAAGGCGGCTCTGAATCTGTGCGTTTCCGCAAAGGTCCTGTATTTGCCAATATTGTATTAGCCGATGAAATCAACCGTGCGACGCCTAAAACACAATCCGCGCTGTTGGAAGCCATGCAGGAACAAACAGTCACTAATGGCACGACGACATTTCAGCTGCCCGCGCCATTTTTTGTCCTTGCTACCCAAAACCCGCTGGAAATGGAAGGCACTTATCCCCTTCCGGAAGCGCAGATGGACCGTTTCCTGTTTCATCTTAATGTAGCATTCCCTTCCAAAGAGGAATTGCTTTCCATTGTTAATCTGACCACCGGCAAGGACATGCCCACACCTCAAAAAGTCTGTGACGGCGAAAAACTCCTTGCATTACGCAGCTGTGCAAAGGAAGTGCCCTGCGCAACGACGGTAGCGGAAACAATCATGGAAATTGTACTTTGCACTCATCCGGATTATGACCATGCACCAGATGTGGTAAAGCGTTATGTCCGCTATGGCGCCAGCCCCCGTGGTGCCCAGGCAATCCTCTCCACGGCACGCGTTGCGGCGTTATTAGCTGGCCGATTCCATGTAGCATATGATGATATTCGTCTGGTAACAAAAAGCGCATTACGTCACCGTGTGTTCCTTAACTTTGAAGGCACCGCAGAAGGATATGATGCAGACCGTATTTTGGATGCAGTAATAGAAAGCGTGATGGAACATGCCTAAGGTGCAGCAATTATTTACCAAAGAGGTGATGGAAGGGCTTACGATGCTTTCCCTTCCTCTGCGAAACCGCATGGATGCTTCCGGATATGGAGGCAACCGCAAATCTCGGGCAAAAGGCAGTTCTTTGGAATTTTCCGATTTCCGGGAGTATAGCCCAGGAGATGATTTACGCCGGGTAGACTGGAACAGTTATTCCCGGTTCGGAAAAGTTTATTTAAAGCTATTTTTAGAAGAAAAACAGGCAGCGGTGCGTGTTTTTCTAGATTGCAGTGCTTCTATGGCACAGCCGGAAAAATTTTTGCAGGCAAAAGCACTGGCTGCAGCCCTTAGCTATCCCCCTTTACGAGGCAGCGATCAAGTAGAATTTTTCTGTTGGAATAGCACTCTACAGACCATGAAAAAAGATGTACGGCGCACAGACCAGTTCCTCAGCCTTTTAGAGTGGCTGGATCTGCAAGAAGCAAAGGGTACCACAGATCCTTTCTTGACATTACAGCAGGCACAGCCCTATCGCCGTGGTATGACCATCTTGATTTCCGATTTTTTAGTAGATACGGATTGGAAAAAAATACTCCAGTTTCTTCGCTATCAAAAGCAGGAAATTTTACTGGTACAAGTGCTCAGTGAAGAGGAACTTCATCCTACTTTAAATGGCACAGTACGTTTCGTAGATAAAGAGTCCGGGGAAAGCCAAGATTTAGAAATCGACAGCATTGCATTGGCTGCTTATGAAAAGGCTCTTTCTAAATTGCAGACGGATCTGCTGGAGATGTGCAAAAAAGAAGGCGCATATTTTGCATGTTGCTCGGAAAAAGAACCTCTGCTTTTTGCCGCACAAAAAATACTGTATCGCCGTTCTTAAAATAAAGCAAAAAGGCAATCTGTAGAAAAATCCCTTTTTCAGAAAATATTATTTTTCTCTTGCTTTTTTTAAGGGAATAACGAGACTGGCTTTAGAACAAAACAATACCGCTAAAAAGAAACAGCTGAAATCCTTACAACGATAAAGATTTCAGCTGTTTTGTTTTCTTAGGAAGAAGCCCTAAAATAGGATGGCTTTTTCTTATCTCCAAAATTTGGTTATCTTTCTTTTAAAGCTCTTTGAGATGTGTTAAAACGCCTTTCACACAACATATGATTCTGCAAAGGGCTCTTTTCAAGCATCTGAAAACCATATAAACCATTTCAACCAGTCATTCTAGTTGCATCAAAAGTAAAGGTTTTATTCTCCGTAAATCATTCTCCAATAGCTTTCTTGCAGTTCTACCGTGCCTCTCCGATTATGGGCAATCCCAGCCCACTCCAGCACCGCAGCCAATAAAAATACCGGATCAAGTACGGCATCTCCTGTTTTTTTGCCGTGGTACTTTGCTGCAATCACTCCCGTTAAAGTATGCTCGTTGCAATGTATGCTGCCCAATTTATCTTCTTTTCCCCGTGCCTGCCCTTTTTTGGCGGTGCCGCCTTCAGCAATCAAAAAATCCACCATCAAATCAAATACCTGCAAATCATATGTTCCTATGGCAGGGCTGACAATCTTCCCATCTTTTGTCAGAGAAACCAGATAGGTACTCCCCTCTAAAGAATGTACCTGAACAGAACCTCCAGCCTGTGCCATTTTCGTGCGAATCAGCGCGGAAGGAAGATAGCTTTGGGGCAATGCCAGCAGGTTCTCCAAATCTTCCTGTGTCAATTTTGCAGACTCTCCTTCTTCTGTTAAGTGGAGTGCTTGCAGCAGCATTTCTAAGCGTTTCTTCGCTGTAGGATAGGATATTCCTAATTCCTGCTGCATTCCCTTTAAATTGCCTCTATGGCGTAAGAAGGCAAATAAGGTCTGCAGTTCCATTTCTTCTAAATAATCAAATGGGCTAAGGGGAAAATCATGGACAATTTCCATATTGCATTGGCTGCAATATAAAGCGTGCGTCATCATTTTACCACCGCAAACAGGGCAGTTTCCTATCCTTTTTTCCATGGATTTCGTCTCCTTTCTCATACAATAGAATCTATAAGGAAACCATATCACAAGTATTATCTTTCGTCAATCAGGATATAAAAATACTTAATCCTATTTTTTATTTTATTAAAATAAGCTATTCCATAAAAATATATCCTAATATTTTAGAATGACATATCAGGAAACAAAAATACGACCATATTCTTTAAAAAACCAGCTTATTTTACTGAAGATACAAAAATGCTGTTTTCCATCGTTCCCATCAAAGCTATCTTTTGATTTACACAAATTTGTCAATATCGCAAAGAAAGAGTTCCTTTTCCATCATACCGCCTTGCTCTTCGTCGTAGAAAACAATCTATATCTTTCTCTATGAAACTATCCACATTTTTGCAACCTACTTTCGCAAAATAAAAAACGCCAGTTGGGGCAATTGCCTGTCCAACTGACGTTTTCGGCTTATCTTATTTTATTTCATGGTATATTCGCCGGTTTCACAGTCAAAAACGTATTCTGCTTCATAGCTGCGGTTTTCACCTGCCACATAAGATTCTGTCTTACCAGCAATGGTAATTTCCTTGTCTGTTGCTTCCCGTACTAAGTAAACTACCTTTACACTATCTGTGGTAGTATAGGTGGCTTCCTTACGGCTATCTACAACATCCTGATATTTATCCTGGAACTCTACCACCTGCTGTGCCATGAACGCATTCATTGCGGATACTACTTCACCTTCACCGCTGAATTCCAGATATACGATGCGGCCAGATGTAACGTAATCATCCTCCTCCGCGTTTTCATCTAAAAAGCTCTGGTCTCTCCATTCTTTAGATGTACATGTAATATCATTGGGCAGATCTGTCAGACCTACTTCTTCTTCCTCTTCCAATGTTACATCTATCTTTTCTTCGTTGGTACCATTATTTTCTGTTTCCGTGGTTTGATTTGTGGTATTGTTTGTGTTTGTATTTGCTGCATCATCTTTTTTGCCGCAAGAAGACATTGCCAATGCAATGACTGCTGCCGCCAATATTGCATAATATCTTTTTTTCATGTTACATACACCCTTTCTCCTATTGATTGGAATATGCGCAATCTATGATGGAATTTTAGAAAGCGCCTTACTATATGGGAAATTTCTCCGTTGAGAGAAATATCCTCCTATAAAAAAAGTTTACTGCTGTCCTGGAATTCCTTTTACATGGTTATAAATCTTTTGCATCAGGATATCTAAGGCAACAATATTACTGCCGCCTTCCAATATAATCAAATCCGCACAGCGCTTGCTGGGTTCTACAAATTTCTCGTGCATGGGTTTGACTGTCGTTAAATACTGATTTACAACAGATTCCAGGCTTCTGCCACGCTCCTGTACATCTCGCAGGATCCGGCGGAGAATGCGGACATCCGCATCCGTATCCACAAACAGCTTAATGTCCATCATTTTGCGCAGCGCCTCATTCTGAAACACTAATATGCCTTCTACAATAATAACTTTTGTGGGTTCAATATGAATGGTTCGATCAGATCGGTTATGTACTGTAAAATCATAGACAGGGCAGTCAATGGCATTGCCTGCCTTTAATTCCTGCAAATGCTGGATCATTAAATCTGTATCAAACGCATCTGGATGATCATAATTTAATTTACAGCGTTCTTCATAGGGCAAATTATCATTGCGCTTATAATAGTTATCATGGTATACCACAGTCACATCATCTCCAAACCGTTCTTTCAAACGATTGGTAATTGTGGTTTTTCCACTTCCAGTACCGCCTGCAATACCAATGATCATAATGTCCTGGTTCATACAGCCTTCCCCTTTCCCTATTTCTCTGCCCGCATGTTTTTACGTTTTATTCGGACGGCATTTTTTCTCCCGTACCTAAAATAATGCAGATATCAACACCGTCCGGAATACTGCTGGGCGCTGTCTCTACCTTTGCATCTGCAAAATAAGGAACCAAATCTGCACCCACACCTGCAGATTTTACAAGAATACGCGTTTGTGCAGTTTGTGTTCCGCTATAGTTAGCAGGCTCTGCAACGGTATAACCGGATTGTTCCAGTTTTTCCGCATAAGCCGCCGCCAAACCAGTAATATTACCGCCATTTTGCACTTCAATGGTCAATCCTTTGGAGCTGGTTTGTTCCCCATCAGTATCTGCCGTATCTGTTACCGTTGTATAGAACAGCTGGTCTACCAGTTCTCTTGTGGCATCCTGATCGCAAATATAATAAGATACGCCACTGATATACTGACCCGCGCCAGGCAAAGTTTCCATAGTGACTTTGTTCATATCAATCTTATCTACATAGTTTACATATTTCAGGGCATCTGTTAAGGAAATATCTGTTTCTACATACTTATAAAAGATCTTAATATAATCAGCCAAATTTTTTACAATAGTTTCTGTACTGATCACCTTTTCCAGCACCGCTTTTAAAAATAACTGCTGGGTTTCGATACGACCCACATCGGCATTGGCATAACCATGTCTAAAACGCACTAACTGTTCTGCCTTATCGCCATCCAGATGCTGCATACCTTCTTCCAGGTTGATGAGCGGTCCGCCGGTATCCCGCATATCCCAATACATATCCTGGGGTACATAAACATCGACGCCATCGATGGCATCCACCAGTTCTTTAAATCCATCCAAATCCACTTTTACATAATGATCAATGGAAATATTCAGCAAATCTTCCAGCTGCAACACTGTATTTTGGCACGCTGTTTCTTCGCTGCTATATGCATGTATAGCATTAAGCTTTGTAACGCTGCTGTAGCTTCTACCTGCCGCTTCATAGTTTGCCACAACTTCGTCACAGACAGTTACTCTGGTATCACGGGGAATAGAAATTAAACCAATACTTTCCGCAGCGCTGTCATAATGCACTACAAACATTACATCGGTACGTGTTCCATCTTCATCAGTGCCCATAACTGCCACATTCATTTTAATATCCCGCTTGAGCAGTGCGTCTAAAAAAGAAGCATCGGAAACACGATCAATGACCGGAGAACCAAAAGGCAAAGATCCCGTTACTGCATAGCAGGCCGCAGTTGCACCTGCCACAATAATCAGAAAACACCCTACAATACTGCCTACAATTTTCCAAAATGTTTTCTTCGCATTGAAGGAACCAGAACTATGCTTATGGGGTCTATACTCCTCATGCTGCAACTTCTTACTTCTGCTTTTTTCCGTATGTCTGCGGCTGGAATTTCTCGTTGCTCTCATCGTTAATCTTCCTCACAAATATTTTTTCTCAGTTTGCGCTATTCATGCTTTCTGTATTCGTCAAATCTGTTGTTTCTTCCGGTTCTTCACCGTAAACATATTCCTGTACCATTGCAGCAACGCCAGCTTCGTCTGCGTCAAAGAAAACACCGCCTTCGCCAGGAATGGTCCCCATTTTGATATTTTCCAAATCCAAATCGGGCAGGTACTTCACATATTTCATAGCATCTGTAAAGGTAATATTTGTCTCAGTTTCTTCCAATGCAATACGAATCACGCTGCTTAAACTGGAGATCTTACAGATTTTCTGTAAAAATGCTTCCAAAAACGCTTGCTGTGTCTGAATCCGCTGCAAATCCTGCTGTGCATATCCCTTACGGAAACGTACCAGCTGCTCTGCTTTATCACCATCCAGTACCTGCCAGCCTTCATCCAAATGGATATACAAATCCTGTTCCGGATCCTCATAGTCCATATCCTGGGGTACATACATTTCAATACCGCCAAGCTCATCCACAATGCGGCGGAACGCACTGAGATTTACTTCTACATAGTAATCCATTTCAATGCCAAGCAAATCTTCCAATGCCATGACAGAAAATTCATTTTTCTTTTCTGTGCCTGCATAAGCATGGACTTCTGTCAGCTTACACTCTCCATATACGCCTTCCCGTTCGGGAACAGTTCTGCCGTTTTGATTCAAGTAGGAAGTCATTTCACGATTCATCACTACTTTTGTATCACGAGGAACGGAAATCACAGACAGATCATTTGTCTTTGTATTATAGCTTACTACCATATTAACGTCGGTGTGAATGCCTTCTTCGTCCGTACCAAATAATGCCACATTGACAATGTACGCTTCCATGGAAATTTTTTCAAAATCTCCCACTTGTTTTACTTGAAAGTCTGCTTCTCCTGTAAACGTCTCTTCCTGGCCAAAAGATGCCAGTGTTGTTACAATGCCATACATAACAACTAACAGCATTGCCAAAAGGATTACGACTGCTATGGTAGAATTACTGCGCCTTCTCCTTTTTCCACGTTTTGTTCTATGGTTTGCCGCCTGACTACGGGCAGTACGTGGACGAGAGACATTATTTCTTTGCGCATGGGATCTACGCGGATAAGTTTGCCGTTGCATATCTTCTTTCTCCAAAACTTCTATCTTTCCAAAGGAAAGCTCATTTTTTACACAAAAACATTCTAAATTTCTGTCTATATTCTAACAAAACATGACATAAAAAGCAAATTCTATCTCTGGCTCATTCCAGCCACAGGCATCACTTTACATGTTTTTTTATTATAGCAAAAATAAGACACAACTGACAAGCAAATAGGCCTTTTTTCGGTTTTTTGTAAGAAATTTCTTGGATTTCCGTTAAAAAACCATTCTTTTTTTCGGTTTTTGCTTTTTTCCTGTCAAAAAATGTGGTATGATGCCCAGTGAAATAACAAGGCTGCTCCCTATGGAACAGCCTATTTATAAAGGAGTTTGAAGAGAAATGAAAAAATTCTTTGGCTTTTTACGAAAGCAAATCTACTTAAATGAAAAAAAGGTTTGCTTTTTCGCCCAAGGTGTTTGGTGGTTTTTCGCACTATTTTCGATTCTTTTAACGGGTTTGGTCTTTGCCATCACAACAGAGCATTATGTTCTGGTAGGCGCAAGACTGGTACTGCATCCCACTGTTTTATTATGGAATATTTTACCAGTATTCCTTATCTTGGTCCTTTTATATGGAATATTTGCAAATGCCTTAGGCGCCGTTTCCATCGCTTCACTATTTTTTCTGGTCATTGCCATTGCAGACGCCATTAAAGTATCCATGCGGCAATCCCCTTTATTGCCTACTGATTTGCTATTAGTAAAAGAGGCTTTTTCCATTGTAGGCAGCTTTCCTACCAGAGATAAGCTACTCATTGCCTTATTTTTCATTATAATGGCACTTTTGATTTTTCTTGCCTTTTATTTTGGAAAACGCTCCATACTGCCCATTGGCAAGCGGTGTGTTATGATATTTCTTCCCATTGTCCTGTTTGTTCTGCTTAACAGCGCTGTTTATCAGGACAAGGAACGGTATGACAACTACTCTACCTTGGGAAACATCTACTTCCAGGTAAATCAATATAACTCCAAAGGGCTTATTTATTCTTTCTTATATCAATGCAATTCCATGCGTATGGAAAAACCGGAAAACTATGATGCGGAAGCTTGTGCGCAGTTAGAAGCGCTGCCTGCGGAAGACTTAACTGAAAAAGAGCTGCCTAACATTATCATGATTATGGGAGAGGCATACTCTGATTTAAGCGAAAATCCTCATCTGGATTATACAGGATATACAGATCCCATGGCTAACTTTAAAGCATTAGCCGAAGACAGCAACAGCATTTCCGGCAAGCTGGTAGTGCCTCATTTTGGCGGCGGCACTTCCGATACAGAGTACGATGTGCTGACCGGTCTCAGCACGCGTCTGCTGAATCACTCTTTGGCTTCCTACAATTTTATTCATCAGGATGTGGATGCACTGCCTTCCCGTTTCGCTTCTATTGGATACGACACAGTCTCCATCCACCCCGGTTATGCCTGGTTTTATGATCGGCTGAATGTATACCCCCATTTGGGCTTTTCCCAGTGTTACTTTTTAGAGGATTCTTTCGATGCTGCTACTCAAAACAAAGGCGGTTATATCAACGAAGAAGCTACCTTTGACAAGATTCTGTCTGTGATGGAAGAACACGAAACTTCTGATAGCCCCCTCTTTTCATTTACTGTGACCATTCAAAACCATGGTCCTTATAACGGAAAATATTTGGAGCGAGAACAAACTTTTTCCTGCGATATTCCGCTATCAGAAGATGAAAATGCGTCATTGACTGAATACTTTATGGGTATCTGTGACGCAGATGAGCAGATTGGTCGGATTTGGGAATATATGGAAAACAGCGAAGAACCCTATGTATTGGTTTACTTCGGAGACCATTTGCCCGCATTGGATCTTTCCCTGCTGCAAAAATTAGAATATCCCATCAATCCCAATGGTACTGCGCAAGAAGAAATGGCTGTCTATGAAACGCCTTATTTGATCTGGCAAAATGACGCTGCAAAAGAGCTCTGTGACTTTTCTCAAACCGCACAAACAGCACAACTGCCCGATCATATGCGGATCAGCTCCAATTATTTGGGTGCGTTATTATGTGAGTTATTAGAGTTAGACGGGCTTTCTCCCCTCTTTGATTTTATCAATGACCTGCGTAAAGAGCTGCCCGTTGTCATGGAAGGCACCTACATGCTGCCTGACGGCACCATTACTAACGAGATTACTACTGCCCAACAAGCATCCATTGCGCTATATAAGCAGTGGCAGTATTACAAACTATTCGATCAGCTTTCTTAAAAAAGGGCAGTTTTCTAAAACAATCTCCCCCTTCAGAAAACATTATTTTTCTTTCTTTTGATTTTTAAGAAGAATTGCGGCGACTGTCTTCAAAAGAAAACAATACAGATAAAAAAGAAACATCTGAAGTCCTTACGATGATAAGGATTTCAGATGTTTTTGTTTTCTTATGAAGAAGCTACCAAATAACCGGCTTTTATTATAATGTTTTTTATGGCACGAAATCGCAAAAAACAGTTATTTTTTCTATTTTTAAGAAACTATATTTTTTATTTTCCCATCCAAACGACCATTCTTTTACAGTTTTTAAATTTTTTAATTTTTATTTTTCTTATCTTATCCTTTGTTTCGTTTCTTTAAAAATCTTTCATTTATCTCCTTTTTTACATATAAATTATAAGTTATGCACAAATATAGCTGATATATTTTTAAAATTGTATATATTTTGTCGGTTGACTTTCATTGCGAAAAAATATATCATAAACACAACATTTCCAAACAGGAAATAGATTTTCACTTTAAGAAATTTTCTGGGTTTATGCCTAAATAAAACGAAAGGAGCGAAGGAATTATGACTATGACTGCTAGAAATTCTTACTTTACATCTTCTGCGTCTATGTCTGCCAATATGGCAGGTTCTTCTTTCGCTGCTCTTTCTTTCGTTGTAGCCTCTGTCCTGCTGACAGTGGCTTTTATTTGTGTATCTGTCATTATTAGCCTGATTAGCCTGCTGGTCATTATTAGCCTGCTGGCCCTGTTGCTGTGCGAAAAAAAGAATAGATTGACAGATATGCAAAATTCAATGAACTAATCCCAATCTTTAAGGAAAAGAAACGGCGACCTGAATTTTTGCAGGCGCCGTTTTTTTATATCCTGTATTCTTACAGGCAGACATAACACAGTCAACCAACAAAAATGATAAAAGAAAAGGAGAGTTTTGTATGAAAAAGTTTTTTGCAATGGCAATGGTTGCCGTAATGGCAGCAGCTTCTCTTACCGGTTGTGGAAGCACTTCCAGTAATAATTCTTCCAGCAGTTCTGATGCGGAGACTCTGGTAATCGGCGGCACCGGTCCTCTGACCGGCGACAACGCAACGTATGGCATCTCCTGCAAAAACGGCGCTACCATCGCAATGGAAGAAATCAACGCGGCAGGCGGCGTAAACGGTGTAATGTTCTCTGTACTGTATGAGGATGACCAGGCTGACCCCTCTTTGGCAGTTAGCGCATACAACAGACTGATGGACCAGGGCATGCAGGTTTGTCTGGGCGGTGTAACCAGCGGTGCTTGTATCGCAGTGAATGAAGAAGCCAACAAAGATGGTATCCTTTCCATCACCCCTTCCGCTTCCCAGAAAGAATGTGTACAGTATGACAACGCATTCCGTATCTGCTTCCAGGATCCTGATCTGGGTACTTATGCTGCGGAGTTTATGAAAGAAAAGAACCTGACTGAAGCAGCAGCTGTATTGTATGATAAGAGCAACGACTATTCCGCAGGTATTTACAATGCATTCCAGGCAAAAGCAGATGAAATCGGTCTGAATGTGGTAACCGTACAGGCATTTACAGACCAGTCCAATACAGACTTCTCCGTTCAGCTGCAGGCTGTAAAAGATTCCGGTGCTGATACCCTCTTCATCCCCATCTACGCACAGGAAGCAGCTTATATCTTAACACAGGCTGCCGCACTTGGTCTGGATGTTACATTCTTTGGCGTTGATGGTTTGGATGGCATCTTGGAAAAGATCGGTGAAGATAATCTGGCTCTGACAGAAGACGTTATCTTGGTAACTCCTTTTATCGCAACCGCAGAATCTTCCGCTGACTTTACCGCAAAATACCAGGAAGAATTCGGCATGGTTCCTGACCAGTTCGCAGCCGACGCATATGACGCTGTTTACGCAGTGGCAGCTGCAATGGAACAGGCTGGTGTAAAACCTTCCGATGAAAACTTCAACGAAGCTATGATCGCAGCAATGACCCAGATCACCGTAGACGGTTTGACTGGTACAATGACATGGACCGCTGACGGCGAATGCCAGAAGGATGCAACCGCTGTCGTAATCAAAAACGGTGCATACGAAGTCATGGAATAAAACCTTTGCTTAACCCGAAATTTTCGCAGCGATATATTTTACCAAAGAAAAAAGAGGTATTTCCTCTCAAGCATACAATAGAATTAAAAAATACAAAAGATAAAAAGGATGTATGTTTTCGAAACATAC
>CALWKY010000028.1 GCA_944381395.1 uncultured Lachnospiraceae bacterium | reverse complement strand
ACAGATCTTCAGATTGCAGAATTAGTATTAAATGAAAGAAAGAAGGATATTAACTGATGGATATGATTAAACGAAGAGATGCAGGGCTTGCCTACATTTCTGATGAAAATGTATTTAAAGAACAGGCGGAGACCCGGAGGATCCTGCAGAAGCTTAATTTCATGGACCGCTCCGACTTTGACGGGATCGCACAGGTCGTAAAAGAGCTTCTGGGAAAATCCGAGAACGCCTTTATCAATCCGCCTTTTTACTGCGACTACGGAAGCCATATTGAAGTTGGCAAAAACTTCTTCGCCAATTATAACTGTACCATCATCGACGTCGCAAAGGTGAAGATCGGCGACAACTGCCAGATGGCGCCCAATGTGGCGGTCTATACAGCGGGACACCCGATCCATCCGGATACGCGGAACACCGCCTATGAATACGGCAAGGAGGTCACTATCGGCGATAACTGCTGGATCGGCGGGAATTCTGTGATCTGTCCCGGCGTCCATATCGGCAATAACGTTGTAATCGGTGCGGGAAGTGTCGTCACGAAGGATATTCCCGACTGGAGCATAGCAGCCGGGAACCCCTGTAAAGTCATCCGCAGGATCACTGAGGACGACCGGCGGAAGCTCTTCCACAATGAAGAAATCGACAACGAAGCCTGGACGGATATTCTTTCAGAGGCAGAACAGCATTAGAATATATATCGCTTAAAAACGTCCATTTATATATGCAGTAACTCTTTTACGGCATTTACCAGATTCGCATCATATAACGTGGCTGTAGATATATGAAATGCAACAGATGAACACAGGGTTATTATCGAGAAAATAATGGTTGTAAAATTCAAAATGGATTTTGTTTTTACGGTAGAATCTTTCTGCCAGAATCCAATCACGCCAAAACAGGCGATTCCTAATAAAAAGTAAATATCCATTCTGTATCTTTCCAGTAAATATGGACTCCACATTATGTCTACAGAAACAATAATCAAAACTGTTACAAAAAAACCTATTACCAGTGACAGGATTTTGTTCTGTCGCATAGTTGTTCGAACCCTCGATTTCAGTATTCCGAAACACAACAGTAAAACAGGAAAGTTAAAAAAAACACCTCCGCATTGAAGATAGGGGAATTCTGAGGAAATATAACCCCAGTCAAAAAAATTTCTTATCCCGTCGCGGGCCACCCGATTTATAGTTTCCAAATCCAGAGATATCTTATACTGTGTCTGATCAGCCGCGGTAAGCTGATATGCCTGCCCAAATTCAAACGGATCATCAAACCGCACATAATTATATGCCATTAATGCAGCGCCTATTATTATGTAAGGAAATGCCGCCAAAATCAATTTGCCAACTAGTTTGAGCGTAATTTTACGCTGGCGTAAGAAAAAGATCAGCATTGGCAAAACCAGTATATTGGCTAAAGCAATCGGAGGACGGCATCCAAAAGCCAGAGCTCCTAAAAAAGCGCCGATAAATGCATACGCAATCTGTCGATTTTCCCGGGTTTCTGCCCAGACTGCACGAATATAAAAGTAAAGACTCCAAATTTCCAGAACCATCGCACACGTGATAGCTGTGCAATATAAAGCCGGTTCCACTGTACTGTACCAGACACTCATAACAGAAAAAGAGACCGACAACGCCAGATAAACCCAAAATGAAAGATTTTTAAAAAATAATTTTGCCAGAAGACGAAACAGTACAAAAATACCAATAATAAAAACTGCAACAAACACCTGCGTGGCATGATATGTCGTCAACGGCATGCCTGTTATAATACGATATGGCAGAAAAATCAGAAATACCGGAACCACGCCAAAATACATGTAATAGTGTCCATCGTAATATGCATGATCCCAGCGATATACTATGTTGTTATCTATTCGTTCCTGAGGATCATATGGATTTTCCATCTGCTCCAGCTGCTCCATCTCTTCTTCATCCCCATAGTCTATATAGACATGCCCCTGCAGTATAGCTTCTGCCATCAATTCATACTGGGTTCTATGTCCAGGATCTACTCCGTTCCATGTAGGGAGTCTGTCCATCGGCCAGATACATGCTATGACAGTCACCACTGCTGCCAAAACAGTAAGTATCAGTTTCCAGCCTGTAAGATTCTCTATCGTCTCCTTATATAATTGCGAAGACGGGCGAAAAGTCCAGAGAATCATTGCAAAAATCCCCAGATAGATCCATATAAAACCGCTCTCAGTAAACGGAGAAAGAACAAACAATATTACCATCATAAATAGACAAGCTGGATAAAACCACATATTGTTTACACACAAATTTGTGTTCTTAAAGATACGGATATTCATATTTTCTCTTCCTCATAATAAATTATTTTCCTGATTTAATCGCTCCAACTCATTGGCAGCGTTCATAAGCTGAAGTTCAAAATCCTGTCGGTTTTTCTGATTTATTGTTGAAAGAATCAACCCCGCAAAAAATGACTGTATTGCAGCCAGCATAGTAAATCCGCTGACAATCAGGGTTGGCATACGATCCACCATTCCGGTATGAAGAAAAGCAATAAATACAGGAACAAAAAAAACCATACTGATTGCCGCAAGCAGCAACGCCATTCCTGAAAAAAACTGCATTGGTTTATAATTTTTAAACAATCGAAATATAGTTCTTAAAACTTTAATTCCATCTGAATATGTGTTTAATTTTGATTCACTTCCATCTGGTCTGTCACGATAACTGATTACGACATTTTCTACAGCAAGATTTTTATCTACTGCATGAATGCTCATTTCTGTTTCTATTTCAAATCCTTTCGACAAAACCGGAAAGGTTTTAACAAAGAGATAACTGAAAGCTCTGTACCCGGTCATAATATCTTTTATTTCACATTTAAAAAGACTGTTGATGAGGTTTCGCACAATCGTATTTCCAAAATTATGAAAAGGACGCTTATTTTCTTCAAAATAGGTGGATGACAGCCGATCTCCCACAACCATATCCACATGTTTCAGGAGTACCCTGTCGGCCATTTCCCGTGCAAATTCCGCCGGATAAGTATCATCCCCGTCAGCCATGATATAACACTCTGCATTTATATCGCGAAACATTCTACGTATAACGTTTCCTTTTCCCTGCCGGTATTCGCGGCGGACAACAGCTCCTGCCGCTTTTGCAAGTTCAGTTGTATTATCCGTAGAATTATTGTCATACACATACACTACTGCTTCCGGTAGAACCTTCTTAAAATCCGCTACTACTTTTGAGATTGTCTGAGCTTCATTAAAACATGGTATTAAAACTGCAATTTTGTCCATTGTTCCTCTCAATCTTTCCCTGTCTTCATCTTTTTGATTATTTTTTAAACACCCACAGTTTGCTGATGATATAATTCAGTAAAATTACTACAATCTGCGCAACAATTTTTACTGGAATTCCCGGCATTTTCATCCATGCTATAAAAATCAGGATAATAACTTCTTCAACTACCAGTGTCGCTATCCGTCCACAAAAAAAATCCGCCATCTGCCTGGCAAATTTTGCATATGAGTCTGTTTTGCTCTGAAACACCCATATTCTATTTGTAAAAAAGGCGAAAACTACCGCCAGTATCCAGGCAAGCACATTGGCCAATAATTCACTGATACCGAAAATGATCGTCGCTACACTATAAGAAAAAATATTAAGTACAAAGCTGCAGCCTCCCCAAAAAAGATACAATAACACCTCTTTATGCTTCTTATAAAAAGGATTGAAAACACGCAATCCATAGAAATGCATTATTCTGTCAAAAATGTCTTCTTTCATTCATTTATTCAATAAATTCTAATTATATATTTTTTGTACGCTATCAGAAATTGGTTTATCATATTTTTAAAAATTTGTCAACAAAATTTAATCTTTCTGTATTCCTTTCATAACCCGCTCTTACATATAAGTAACAGCAGTCTCCTCTG